>SCQD01000111.1 GCA_004299145.1 Methylococcaceae bacterium
GGGATTGCGCCCGTTACCCCTCCCACACCACCGGACATGCGGTTTTCCGCATCCGGCGGTTGGACTTGGCGGCTTATGCTGCCGCAAGATCGGATGGCACATACAGCCCCCAGCGATAAAGTTGTTTCCCCCACCGATTCTTTGACCGTCTGGGGCGAAACGTATAGCCCAGAAAGTCAAATACCGTATTCGGATACTCCCCTGGCCGGTCGTCAGATTTACGCGGTTTTTAACCACCATTCACACCGATCCGTTTTACACGGATGGCTCACCGCCCAGCCATTTGTACAACATCTGCCGCAAGCCGTCGGCGCGTATCGGTTTGGCAATGTGGTCGTTCATGCCTTGCGCCAGACAGGCAGTCACTTCGTCCGGCAAGGCGTGGGCCGTCATGGCAATCACCGGCAAATCCCGCCAGCGCTGGTCGCCGCGTATCCGCCGCGTCGCTTCCATGCCATCCATTTCCGGCATCTGCACGTCCATCAATACCAGGTCGTAGCCGCCTTCGTTCAAGGCCGCCAGCGCTTCCAGGCCGTTGCCGGCGGTGCGCACTTCCAGCGCCAGATTTTTCAGCAGTTTTTCCGCCACCAACAGATTGACGGGGTTGTCGTCCACCAACAGCACTGTGCGTCCGCGCAAACTCTGGGCCTGCGTCGCAGGCGCTGCTGGCTGCGCCGGCGGAATATCGCCCGGCAGTCCCAGCTGCACGGTGAAAATAAAGCAACTGCCGCTGCCGGGCGTGCTTTCCACGCGAATATCGCCGCCCATCAGCTGGATCAGCTGCCGGCATATGGTCAGGCCCAAACCGGTGCCGCCATATTTGCGGGTAATCGAGGCATCCGCCTGGGAAAAGGGTTGAAACAGCTTGTCCCCGTCGCCGGCTTGTATGCCGATGCCGGTGTCGGAAACCGAAAAGCGCAACCAGGCGTAATCGCTGATCTCTTCTTTATCCTGGCGTTCGACGCGCACTTCCACACAGCCCTGCACGGTAAATTTGACGGCATTGCTGAGCAGGTTGATCAATATCTGGTTGATGCGCAAGGCGTCTCCCAGAAACCTCCCCCTGGCTGCTTCGGCGATGGTCGCCGTCAAGGACAGGCCTTTTTCGCCGGCTTTTGCTTTCATCAAGCCGACGGCGCCGTCGACCACATCGGACAGCACAAACGGGGTCGCTTCCAGCCGCATTTCGCCCGCTTCGACCTTGGAAAAATCGAGAATGTCGTTGATGATGCTCAGCAGATTATTGGCGGCGGTATAAATGTGCTGAAAATAACTTTGCGCTTCATTTTCCGCCGTCACGCCGCGCCCCAGCTCACTAAAGCCGATGATGGCGTTCATGGGGGTGCGGATTTCGTGGCTCATATTGGCCAAAAAGCGGCTTTTCACCACGCTGGCCTGTTCGGCGGCCACTTTCGCGCATTCCAGCTCGCGGGAACGCAGCAGCAGTTCGTGTTCAATGACTTTGCGCTCGACGATTTCCCGCCTGAGCCGGAAATTCCAGTAACCGACCAGCAACAACAAAACAGCGACCCCGGCGATGTATTTGGCGACGGTTTCCAGGCTGACGCCGGCAACGGCCTGCAGGCTCATCCAGCGGTTCTGGATGTCGTCCATTTCCGCGCGGGGCATGGCGGCCAGGGCTTTGGCCAGTATGCCGGCCAGTTCGGGGTTGGCGCGCGTGGCGGCCATGCTGTGGCGGCTTTGATATTCGGTTTGCCCGCTCAGCCTGAGATTCAGCAACCCGCCCTGCTTGACCGCATAATTCGCCGAAGCGGCATCGCCGATATAAGCGTCGGCCGAACCTATACTTACCAGTCGGAGCGCATCGTGAACGTCGTGCGCACTGACCCGGCTGATGTCCGGATAATCGCGCAACAGCAATTCTTCGATGAAATAGCCCCGCTCCACGGCGACGCGCTTGCCGGCCAGACGCTGCAAGGTGCCGATAAACCCGCTGCGGCCGTCGTCGAGGATCACCGTCGGCGTACTGGCGTAGGGTTCGGTAAAAATCAAATATTTTTCCCGTTCCGGGGTTTTTACCACGCAGGCGATCATGTCGATTTCGCCGCGCTGCGCCATGGCCAGCATTTCCGCCCAGCTTTTGTCCTTGACGATGTCGAAGCTCACGCGCAGGCGCTGACCCAGCAAAGCCAGATAATCCGCCGCCAGGCCGACGTACTCGCCCCGCGCGTCGACCCATTCATACGGTGCGAAATCCCGGTCTATGCCCACCCGGATCGACGGGTGCGCCGCCAGCCAGGCTTTTTCTTCCGCGGACAGCTGCAAATCTCCGCTGCTCGCCTGACCATAGATAAACCCATCCAGGGCTTTGCCGGTACCCGTGGTCAAGCCCAGCCGCTGATAAGTCTGCACCATGCGCTCGAAACGCTTGATGTCGGTGCTGCCGACGGGAATCGCCTGCGGCAGTATCATTTTGGCGGTTTCGCGCGCTTCAAAGCGCAAATGCTCGGCCGACAGCCGCTTGGCGGGGTTATATTTGGCCAAAATCAGGCGAATCATTGCTTCCGGGTGCGACAGCGCATATTCCCAGCCCCGTAATGAGGCCAACCGGAACAGCCGCACGCGCTCCGGGTGTTCGCGCAGTTCCTTTTCCGTGGTGAACAGGTTATCCCCCAGAAAATCCACCCCATAGTTACGCGGATCGATAATATTGATTTCCACGCCTTGTTGTTTGAAATAATCAACCTGATCGGTGATGTAGGCGGATACGGCGTCGGTTTTGCCGTCGATCAAATCGTGCGCGTTGAAGCTATTGTCGAGGCGGGTGAACTTGTCCGGCGTAATCCCCGTTTCATAGAGCATGGCGACCAGCGGCGCGTCGTCGATGGGGTCGCTCATGACCCGCTTGCCGATCAGCTCGTAGGGGCTGACGATGCCGGACTGCTTCAGGGTGATATAGACCAACGGGTTATGTTGGAAAATCGACGCCAGCAAGATCAGCGGCTTACCTTTGAGCCGGTCCAATAACAGCGCGGTATCGGCCACGCCGTACTGCGCCTCTCCTTTAAGCACTTGCTCGATATTGTTGACGCCGGGAATCCTTTCCCGAATGGCGACGTTCAACCCGGCTTCGGCGTAATAGCCTTGTTCTATGGCGGCGTAGTAGCCGGCAAATTGAAAGGAATGCAGCCATTTAAGCTGCAAGGCGACGTTTTCCGACGGCTGCGCAAACACCGGAGCATCGGATAAACAAAGCCATGCAAATACCGCTGCAAACCAGACAAATAATTTATGACGCATTTGTGAGCTAACTCGACCTGGGATGTGTCAACAAAACCGCTGGGAAATATTCCCCGCCGGAAACTTCAGCACTTTGGCGCCAACCATTTGCCCAATACGTCCGTCAATTGCCCGGGATTGAAAGGTTTCGCTATGTGGTCATTCATGCCGGCCGCCAGACACTCCTCTTTGTCCTGCGTCATGGCCGCCGCCGTCATGGCAATGATAGGCAGGGCCTGACAGCCCGGCAGGGTGCGGATAATTCGTGTCGCCTCCATGCCGTCCATTTCAGGCATTTGCAAATCCATCAATACCAAATCGAAATGTTCCCGGCGAACCCGGTCGACAGCCTCCAAACCGTCGACGGCCACCGTCACCGCCACTTTACAGCGCTTGAGGTAAGTGATGGCCACTATGCGATTGACTTCGTTATCCTCCACCAGCAAAACCTTATTGCCGGCAAACGCGCCGGCGGCAAACCGGCCATGGGTTTTGACAGGCTCGGCCGGGACTACGGCTCTAGGCAGGCGGATATGGAAAGAAAACTCGCTGCCCTTACCCCAGGCGGTTTGCACGCTGATGTCTCCACCCATCATCCGCACTAAGTTTTTACAAATACTCAGCCCCAGCCCGGTCCCGCCAAACCGTCGCGTTATGGTGCCGTCGGCCTGGGTGAACGGTTGAAACAGACCGGCCAACTGCTCCCGGCTCATACCGATACCCGTATCGATGACGGAAAATTGCAGTTGTACCTGCTCTTCGGGCAGCGCTTCGCTGTGCACTTTCAAAACCACCCCGCCGCTTTCGGTGAACTTGAGCGCATTACCCACCAGATTATTCAGCACCTGTCCCAAGCGCATCGCATCGCCGATCAGGCGGGCGGGCGCTTGAGGCGCCACTTCGAATCTGAGAAACAAGCCTTTGCGCTCCGCGGCGATGGCGAATAGATCCACGACGCCTTGCAAAAGCTCCTGCAAGTCAAACGCATTGGCCTCCAGCGCCATGCGTCCGGCTTCGATTTTGGAGAAGTCCAGAATGTCGTTGATGACGCCCAGCAAGGCCTGGGAGGATGAGGCGACTTTATTGAGGTAGTCGCGTTGCATAGGCGTCAATTCGCTATCCAGCACCAACTGGGTCAGTCCCATGATGCCGTTCATGGGCGTGCGGATTTCGTGGCTGACGTTGGATAAAAACTCCGACTTGAGCCGGCTGGCCCGCTCCGCCTTTTCTTTGGCGTTGAGCAGGCGTTTTTCGCTTTCGGCCAGGGCGATTTCCGCTTCACGGCGCACTTCGATTTCATGCCTCAAGCTGGCATTGACGCTGGTCAACGCCGCAGTGCGCTCCGCGATTTTGGCTTCCAATCCTTGATAAGATAAGCGCAAGCGTTCCAACAATTGCTGAAAAGCGGCGGCCACCCGCCCGATTTCATCTTCGCGCATCCCTAAGCGCAGATCATAATCAGCCCAGCCTTCCGTCCCGCGAATGGCATCGGTCTGCTTCGCCAGATTCACCAAATCGCCGGTCAGCCGGCGCGTAACCGCGCTTCCCAGCCATCCCGCCATGCCCGTCAGCAATAAGCCGAAAGCCAGGTACCAACATGCCATGCGGTATAAAGGCGCGAATGCCTGATCCCGGTCATAAACCACGGCTGCGGTGAGCGCCAAACGTTCCACGGGCGCAGTCAATACCAGCCGTTCTTGCAGCTCCAGACGGCGCCGCGGCGCTGAAGCCCCCCCCAAAATATCGGTGTTGTCGGTATCGCGCAGCAGCAGGCGGCTACGCACATCATCATCTATGCCCTGCAACCACCGGCGCAGAGACAAACGATAGACCAGGAGGCCTTCCACGGAATGGGTGGGCGGAAAAATCACCGGATAGATGAGGATCAAATCCCGGCCCTCGGCGTGCGGCAACCATTCAGCGGTGGCTTGCTGTGAATTCAGCACTGACTTCAACCCGTGCAGGTCATTCAGCCAGACAGCGGGGCCATCGACGCTGGATGCCAGCAGGGATCCACGAAAATCGGTCAACACCAGTTCGGCTTCCGCTTGCCGGGCCAGAACGTGCTCGCGGAAAAACGGCAACAGGTAGGTTTCACGCCCCACCGAATCGGTCAGGCCGTTGGCGAGCAAAGGGTTGTCCGCCAAGCGGCGCAACGTTTCATTATTTTCATTCAGCCGTTGCGCCACGCGCCACTTAACAATTCGCAGATCAATCGCGAGCTCCTCCATCAGTTGGTCCCGCATCAGCCGATCCACCACGAGGTAAGAAGCCACCCCCACCAATGCGCTGAACCCCACGGTGGGCAGCAGGGTAAATACCAGAATTCGGTGGCGCAGACTGTGACTCATCCAAAGCCGCAGGCGTACCCAGGGCCGGCAAAGTTTCGAAAACCAGGCTTGCATCGCGTTATGGCGCCTTCGGCACCCTGCGCTGCCTCGGCAACGGTTCGATGGCGTTGTCGGGAGCATATACCGCCATGAATGCGTTTTGCGCGCTCAGCGCTTCGTGGCGTTCCGGACTGAATGGGCGCGCGTACGACTGGATCAGCCCCGCATAATCGGTGACCCGCTCCAACGCATCGCGTATGCGTGATCGATCCAAAACGCCGGCCTGGTCGATCGCCAAAGCCAGGATATGGGTCAAATCATACGCATGCGCCACCCCGACCGGAGACTCCAGCTCACGCGCACCGTTCACGCCAAACAGCCTTTTGGCCGCAGCCAACACGCGCATTGCCGCTTTATCTTTTTTGCCGATAAAACTGTAAGTCTGCACGACCGAAAAATCGATGTCGTGTAATAACTTGCCGGCCCTGCCGGTAAAATCGCCGCCGGTTACGCCCCAGTGACTGATAATCGGCAGCCGTTGCCGCGCATCTACCGTCTCCAAACTTTTCACCAGATTAACCGCGTCGAAATCGTTGCCGACAAATAAAACGGCTTCCGCACCTTTATTGATCAATGACAAATACTTGTCCCGCAGCGACTCTTCGTTCCAGTTAAACCAATGTATGCCGGCAATGCGATAATCAGGATGGCTGGCGACATACTGTTCGGCGGCGAATTGATTACTGCGGCCCCAACTGGTGTTCAGCAACAGCAGTCCCAAGCGGTGTTTGCCCTTGGCGCCCGCCAATGCAATCATGGCTTGCATGGCCCAACTGTCGCGCAAAGACAGACGGAAAACATAATTGGGTTGAAAACCGTTGTCGACGATGCCATCCGCTGCCGCCCAAGGGTCCAGCATGGGTATCTGTAAACGATGAATGACGGGCAGTGAATCCAGCACCGTCGGACTGAAACGGCCGCAAAATATCGCCGCTACGTCGGGATTGGCCGCCAATGCTTCGATATTCACCAGACTGCGGGCAGGCATCGAATGATTGGACTTTTCCAGCAAAGCCAGCGGCCTGCCGCCCAACACCCCTCCTCGCTGATTGATTTCTTCCATGGCAATGAGCATGCCCCGCTTGATGGCTTCCGCCGAAGTGCTGCCGGGATAGTCAAACTCTGCATCCAAGCCGATGTATACTGGCAAGGCATCCGCGCCCGCCACAGGGGAAACGCCGACGGCGGCGGTATTTTCCGCATGAACGGGCGTCAAACAGGCCGACAACACCATTAGTACAGCCCAAACAGCACGGTCCCGCCCGTACCGGCCATTAAACAGCCAGGTTAAAATTTCCATAGCAGCAGCGCCTGGGGTAATGATTCATTGAGTCCCTTGATGCCGTATTTATTGTGCCAATACTGGTATTCGATGCCCACGTACACCTTGCCGGGATAATTCCAGATACCGCCCAGATCAAGGCGCAACTGGGGTTGCGCCAGCGTTTGCCGTACCGTGCCGTGGTCCTTGGCGCCGATAAAATCGGCAAACCCCTCCAGACTCCATTGCATGCCATAAATGGTAAAAGGCAACCTCCAGACCGGAGTAATCTGCCAGGAACCGCCCATTACGCTCGGTTCCAGGGGTTTATGGCGTAAAAAATCGACGGTGAACAAACTGAAGCCCGGCAGATTAAAATCCACCGCCGCGCCATAGAGAATAATGCGGGTGCCCGATCGCGTGCTGTCCGTGTTTTCGCCCAGGTTGACGCCGGCAGCCACATTCACGTCCTTCAAAATACCGTAACTCAGGTCGAATCCGCTGACCTTACTGAAACTCAGATAGGTATAAGCTTCGCCATACAGATTAATCTGGCCTGGCTCGCCGTCTTCAGTGATCAGCGTATCCATAAAGAAAAAATTGCGTCCCAATGCATAGCCATCCGCGTGCGATACGGTAAAAATGGAACGCGATACGTCGTCGGCGTTGCCCGGCATGCGATAGCCGGAACCATGCAGGTATTGCAGCTCCGTGCTGGACCAGTCCAGCGCATAAGCGCTATGCAAATAGACAGTGAATACAAAAGCAGTAAAAAACCGGTAAAAAAATCGGATAACTGTCATGCGCTTCCAAAAAGGTATGGACGATTAAAGGGCCATGGGGCGGGGTGGGCGCTGCATGTGCGGCATGCCCTGCGATTTTGCGTTGGCGTGGTGATGAAGCCAATCCATAATACTGACGCAAATCAAAAACGATATAAAATCAGTTTTTATTATGATGATGACTGGCGGACTAATGGATCCGGCTCAAAATAATGTCCCGAAACGAATGCCTTGCAGCCCGGAGAGACCACCATGCGTGAAAGCAATGAGCGATTTCGCCAACTATTCGAGCAGGCGCCGATAGGCATGATCATCATTGGCTGTGACCGCAAACTGAGGAAGGTGAACGACGCTTTTTGCCGTATCCTGGGCTATTCCCCCGAAGAATTGATCAATAAAACCGTCCTGGACCTCACTCACCCCGATGACGCGCCCAAGAGTGACGCTTTATCAAAACACCTGTTCGCCGGCGACATTCCAGAATTCGTTTTGGAAAAACGCTGTATCAGGAAATTCGGGGAGCCCGTCTGGATACAGCTCACGGCCACGCTCATCCGCGATGAGAAGAGCGGTGTTTTATGCGGCCTGGGAATTATTCAAGACATCAACGACCGCAAACTTGCGGCCGAACAGCGCATCCATGCCATGGAGCGTGAGTGCGCTCCCCTGGTAAAAGAAATTCACCACCGATTCAAAAACAGTCTGCACGGAATAGTAGGCCTATTGGACGTCTATCGGCACGGCATGCCTGCCGCATCGCCCGTCATCTGCGACATTATCGGCAAGATAAAATCTTTTGTCGTCGTATTCGGATTGCAAGGCAAGGCATTGAATGGTGAAATCGTTCTGGACGAAATGATCGAAGAAATCGCCTTGTCGGTTGAAGAACTGATGCTGACTCCGATCCATAAAGAATTGACCTTGGACGCATCGTTCCTGGTTTTGCAGAACCGTGCGGTTCCCATCGCTTTAATCCTCAACGAGTTACTCTGCAATGCCGTCAAACATGGCGAGCACGGAACGGTCTACCCGGCTACTGTACGGCTGCGGCCAGGACCCGATGCAGAGAGCGTCGAGGCGCTGATCGAAAATCCACTGCGCGCAGGTGTTACGGCACTGGATTTTGAACGGGGACAGGGCCTGGGCTTGGGTTTGGAGTTGGTGAAATCGCTGTTGCCCCGTGGCGCGGAGTTAACCATCAGGGAGGAGAGCGGCGGAATGCAAGCCCGTTTAATCCTTGATCCGGCATTAATCCATAGACAGCCATGAAAAAACTTTTGGTAGTTGACGACGACATGGTGGTGCTTGCCACCCTGACTTTAGGGCTGCGCCGGCAAGGCTACGTAGTTCGGGATTGCCAGTCCTCGCTCGAAGCGCTTGAGGTATGCAAATCGGAGCCGCCGGATTTGGCCATCCTCGACATCAGAATGCCGGATATCGATGGGGTGCAATTGGGTTCGGTTTTGGCGCGGATGAATATCCCTTTTTTGTATCTCTCGGCTTATGCCGATGAAGAACTGGTTAAGAACGCGGTGGAAACCGGCGCACTGGGCTACTTGGTAAAACCACTGGAAGTCGCCGGCTTGGTGCCGTCCATCAAGGCTGCGCTACGGCGTGCCGAAGATTTGGCGAAAATCAAACAGTCCAACGCCAACTTGGCCTTGGCGTTGGACTCCAGCCGGGAAATCGACGTGGCCATCGGATTGCTGATGGGGCGCTTCGGTTTTTCGCGGCAGGAAAGCTTCGAAGTATTGCGCCGTTACGCCAGAAAGCAGCGCCTCAAACTCCCGGAAGTCGCGGCTGCTTTTATCGCGGGTGAAATGGATGCGGATGCGTTGATCGCGCCATAAAATCGGATGGGCGCGGACAAGTTGCATAACTTTCCCTTATCCATCAAAAGACCTATTTGGCCATTGCTTTATCATTGCCCACGGGCTAAGCTTAGCTTTGAGTGAACCACCCGAACCCCGTGGTTCGCGTTTGACGGATGTCCTGCGCGATCATGGGGTTTTTTATGTGGTGTTTTGCCTTTCCTGCCGACAATTTCAGACCCGGCCACGTCGGGGGGCCATATTCGACGCAAGCACGAATTGCGGCCTTTATCCCTTTTTCCTGTAAAACGAACCGCTTCGAGCGTTGCTGGAAGCTGCCGGAAGGTGGCAGCCATGTCTGAACCCATGCGAATATTGGTCGTCGACGACGACGCCTTCATGCGGGAGTCGCTGACTTCGGTTTTGTGCGGCGCATACACCGTGGCCTGTGCGGAAACGGGGGAGCAGAGTCTTGAACTGGCCCGTGAGTTCCGCCCCGATATGGTGCTGCTGGACATCGAACTGCCGGATGTCGACGGTTACGAGGCATGCCGGCAGATGCTGGAAATCGACGGCTTGTGCGATTTACACATCACATTTCTGTCCGGCCACGACTCGCTCGATTGCCGCCTGCTGGCCTATGAATGCGGCGGACACGACTTTATCGCAAAACCTTTCGATCGCGACGAACTGCTGCGCAAGGTCGACATAACCAGTCAGTTTCTGGCCGATCACAGGCGCCTGCTGGAACAGACGTCGTTTTCAACCAGCACCGCCATGACCGCCATGATGAGCATGGGCGAATTGGGGGTGGTGCTGCAGTTTCTCGGCAAAAGCTTTAGCGCGGACGAATGCGGGACATTAGCCGAACTGGCGGTGGAAGCGCTCGAACAATATGGACTGCAAGGCACGGTCCAGACGCGCTGTGATGGCGTAACGACCAATCGCAGCACCAGCGGACTGACCGGCAGTTTGCAGGAAAGCGTGCTGGGTCACCTTAAAGACATAGACCGTATTTTCGAATTTAAAACCCGCGCCATCGTCAATTACGAACGGGTTTCCATCCTCATCAACAACATGCCGGTCGATGACCCCGAGCGCCGGGGGCGCATCAGGGATAATATCGCCTTGTTGGCGGAAGGCGCCGAATCCAGGGTCAAGGCACTGGAAATCGAGCAGCGGGCTCGCGACCAGCAACAGCAGCTACTGCGCGCGCTGGACAGCTTGCGCCTCACCTTGCGCGGGCTGCGCTCGCGGCAGGAACTCGCCCAAACACAAATCTGGCGATTGGGCAGCGATTTACTGGATCAGCTCGAAACTTCGTTTGTGACGCTGGGCTTGACGGAAGCGCAAGAACTGTTTTTACTCGAATTGGCGCATCGGACAACGGCAAAGATGGATGACATTGCGCAGCGGGGCGATGAAGTCGAAGCCTTATTGTCCGGTCTTTGCGCAACCTTGGAACCGCTGATCCGGGAAAATCCATGAGCGCCTCCAGCGACGCACTGCCGTATGCCGACTGTGCGTTTTCGTATACACATTACATACCATCCACCCCATCCACTGACGAAGCTTTACGCCTATTGCTGGTCAGTGAGGAGGACGGCAAACTCTGCTGCCGCTGCAATGCCCTGCCGGCGACCGGCATGGAGGTACGCTGCCTGTCCGACCCCACGCGGGTGCAGGGAACCCTCGCTGAATTTCGTCCCGACGTTTTGCTATGGCACGCAAAGCCGGGATCCGGCTGGCTGGAGGCACTGCTGCCGCAGATACGGCAGGATGCCGGCTACAGCCACATGCCCATTCTTTGGCTGCCGACAGTGGACACCGCGGAACCAGCGCTTGCCCGGCTGGAATGCCTGGTCGACGAAGTGTTGCCCGTCTCACTGACCGGCGTGCGCCTGGCCGCCATCGCCAGGGCGCGCGCCGAGCGTTCCCGCCGCCTGTCCAGCCTTTATCGGCGGCAGCGCGCGGCCCTGGCCGAAAATGAACGGCGCCAGGCCATCCTGGATCGCCACGCGAGCATCACGGTCACCGATCTGGACGGCGCCATCCTGTATGCCAACGACAATTTTTGCGCGGTCAGCGGTTACCCGCGGGAAGAATTACTCGGCCAAAACCATCGCTTGGTGAAATCGGGCCGGCATCCGGACAGCTTATACCGGGATCTGTGGCAAACCATCAAAAACGGCGGCACCTGGGAAGGGCGGATGTGCAACCGCCGCAAGGACAAGAGTTTTTATTGGGTGCAGGCCACCGTTATGCCGCTGCTGGACGACAAGGGTTTGCCCCGCCGGTATATGTCGGTGCGCACGGACATCACCGAGATTGTCGAGCAAGAACTGCGTCTGGAGCAATTCCAGCAAGCCATGGAAATCGCCACCGACGGCAAAGCCATCCTGAACAGCAAAGGAAAACATATTTACGTCAACCCTGCCTATGCCCGTATCTATGGTTATGCCCCGGAGGCACTGCTCGGCCAAAGCTGGCGCCTATTATGCCCCGCCGGGAAGCGCAGCGAATCCGTGCAGCACATTCTGTCCCTATTGGCCAAGCGGGGACTGTGGCAAGGAGAGCTGCTGGGCAAACGGAAAAACGGCGAAGTGTTTCCACAGCACCTGTCCATCGCATCGATGGCTGATGGGCATAGCGTTTGCGAAGTGCGCGACATTACTCAGCGCAAAAAATCAGAGGCGGCGCTCCAGGAAGCCAAGGCGGTTGCGGAGAGCGCCAACCGGATCAAATCCGAGTTTCTCTCTTTTATGTCCCACGAGTTGCGGACGCCGTTAAACGCCATGCTGGGACTCGCCCAGTTGCTGGCTCTTGATCACTCGCTGCCGCGGCAGCAGTGCGAAAATGCCAAAAAAATCGAACAGGCCGGGCGCCATTTGCTGGCACTGATCAGCGATGTGCTGGATTTTTCCAAAATCGAAGCGGGGCGCATGACGGTTGCCATAGAGCCGGTGCCATTGCAAGCGCTGATCGAAGAATGCCTGGCGCTGGTCAAGCCCATGGCGGAAGAGCGCAAAATTTCCCTGCGCGTGGACGGCGGCTGTCGTTTGACGCTCCTCGCCGACCATACGCGGCTCAAGCAGGTTTTGGTGAATTTGCTGTCGAACGCCGCCAAATATAACCGTACCGGTGGTTCCATCCGATTATCCTGCGCGGTTGCCGATGACGGCAGGCTGCGCATCAGCGTCCAGGACACCGGCGAGGGCATCGCACCGGAACGCATGGCCTGCCTGTTTCAGCCGTTCAACCGCCTTGGCGCCGAAACCGGAAAAATCGAAGGCACCGGTATCGGACTGGTCATTACCCGGCGGTTGCTTGAGCTGATGGGCGGAACCATCGGCGTCGACAGCACACTGGGGGTAGGCTCCACCTTCTGGATCGAACTGCGCCGCGCCGCCGATACTCCGTCAACAAAGGCGAACAGGGGCAAGGATGGCTGCCCTGGCCTGGCAACGCCTGCCCCTCTCGATAACACCGGACGCAAAGGCCGTATTCTGGTAGCGGAAGACAACCCCGCGAACCAGGACCTCCTCCAGCAACAACTCGATCTGCTGGGCTATGACGCGGGCATGGCGGACAACGGCAAGGATGCCTTGGCCTTATGGTCGGCCGGCGCTTATTCCCTGCTGCTTACCGACTGCCATATGCCGGAGATGGATGGTTACGAACTTACCCAGGCGATCCGCCAGGCGCAGGCCGGCGGCGGCGCGCGCACGACCATCATCGCGATTACCGCCGATGTGTCGGAGGATGGGCGTAAACAGTGCTTCGCGGCGGGCATGGACGGTATTTTGTACAAACCCGTGGACCTCCATGAATTGGAGCGGGTATTGAATCACCGGCTGGCAACGGATTCGGCAACAATCAGCGCCCGGCAGCGCGAGCAGTTGCCGAAATCAGCGGTGATCACCCCGTCGGGGCTTGAGGCGGAAGCGGCGGCGATAAACCCATCGGTATTAAGTGAACTGGTGGGTGACGATCCCGCTGTCCTGCGACGGCTGATGGGTAAATTCCTCGAATCGGCGCGCGACAATGTCGTAGCCATCCAGGACGCCTGCGGCGCTCGCCGGGCCACGGCGATAGCCGCCGCCGCACATAAGCTCAAATCCTCCGCCCGCGCAGTGGGCGCCTTTGCCTTGGCGAATCTGTGCCAAGCCCTGGAGCATGCGGCAAGATCCGCCCCCGCCATGTGGTCAGACATCGATGCGCTCACCGTCCAATTGCCGGAACTGCTGGCGGCGGTTGAAGCGGCCGCCGGCGAATGGCTCCAGGGCGCCACGAACAGGCCTGAGCCCGCCACGCCCGCCGATCAGGCGCCATTATTATGCCTAGCCCCCATGCCCTCGCTGGCTGCGGACTGAAACCACCCATGGACATTGTTTTTCTGGTTTATGGCTTTGCCTTCCTGGCATTGGGACTGATCATCCACGCCCAGCCCAGGGAAGGCAGCAATCTGGAACTGGCGCGCTGCATGGGGCCGCTGGCGGCGTTCGGTCTCAGTCATGGGCTGTTGGAATGGGTGGAACTGTGGGGACTGCTGCACGGAGAAACGCCGTTTTTTGCCATCGCAAAGCCGTCGTTGCTGCTGGTTTCTTATGTTTTCCTCGCCGAGTTCGGCCGCCGTTTGGTGCAATGCAGCGTCCTGGATACCAAGCTCAGCCACCTGCTCGACGCGCGCCTGTTCGTGCTGCCACTGGCGGGACTATTCGCCGTCAGCGCGTCGACCGACCAATTTGGGCTGGCCTTGACGATAGGCGCCAGGTATCTGTTCGGTTTTACCGGATCGCTGCTGGCCGGCATCGGTTGCGTGTTTTATTACCGCAGACGTCTTTGTTCAGCCTTGTCGGACACCGCCTTGCCCCGGATCAAACTGGCCAGCCATAGCGCAGCCGTGGCTTTCATCGCCTACGGAATACTGGCTGGTCTGGTGGTTCCCCGTGCTCCCTGGTTTCCGGCAACGTGGATTAATCAGGAGAGTTTTCAAGCGCTGTGGCACGTGCCGGTACAATGGTTCCGCGTTTTGTGCGCACTGGCGATCACCGTTTCCATGGCTTATTTGTTGCGCGTATTCCATATCGAGGGACGCTTGAGCTTGACTCGGGCGCTTGATGCCGCGCAATGCGCTTTGGACCAGGCTCACCGGCTCAGCCATCGCAACGAAATCATTTTGCGCTCGGTGGCGGATGGCGTTTACGGCATCGATGCGGCGGGGCAAGCGATTTTTATCAACCAGACGGCGCTGGAGATGCTGGGCTTTTCAGAGGAAGAACTGCTGGGCAAAAACGTCCATACCCTGATCCACCACACGACCACCGAGGGCAAGCCCTATCCCATCGAGCAGTGCCCTATTTTTCAAACCATGAGGGACGGCCGCCAACGCCGCTTCGACCAGGACGTTTTCTGGCGCAAGGATGGCGGCGATTTTCCGGTCGAATGTCGGGTGGCGCCCATCATCGATGCGGGCGAACGCATAGGCGCCGTGGTGGCGTTCCAGGATATCAGCGAACGCCTGCGTGCCGAGGCGTTGCTGCGGGCGGCGCTGGACGCCGCCGACGAAGGCAGCCGGGCCAAGTCCGTTTTTCTTGCCAATATGAGCCATGAATTGCACACGCCGCTGAATGGCGTGCTCGGCATGGCGTCGTTGCTGCTGGATAGTCAGTTGGACGATGAGCAGCGCGAATTCGCGGGGTATATCCAGCAAAGCGCCAGATCTTTATGTTTCCTCCTGGATGGTTTGCTGGATTACGCCCGCCTCGAAGCCGGCAAATCGGCGTTGGAGCCCATCGATTTCAACTTGCGCGAATTGCTCGACGCCACCCTGCGCCGGTTCGAGGCGCGCGCCGTACAAAAGCAGCTGTCCTTATCGCACTGGATCGATGCACACGTGCCCACTTTGCTCCACGGCGACGCGGCGCGGTTGCAGCGGGTATTGCTGCGTTTGTTGGACAATGCCCTGAAATTCACCGCCCGTGGCGAGGTGTGTCTGCGCGTTTACGCGACTGCCGGCAGTAATGCTGAAGTATGGCTGCGCTTTGAAGTGGAAGACACCGGCCTGGGCATTCCGGCTGAAAAACTCGACGGCCTGTTTGCGCCGTTTACTCAAGTGGACGCCGCGCTGAACCGCCAATTCGACGGCATCGGCCTCGGCTTGGCGCTGGCCAAGCAGTTGGTGACGTCGATGGGCGGCAAAATCGGCGTCGAAAGCGTCTATGGCGCGGGAACGCTGTTCTGGTTCAACGTGCCGTTTGCGCTGAGCCGGCAAAACCACGAGGCCATCCCTCATGTCGACTGACTACAATCTGCAACTGGTCGCCCTTTCCGTGTTCATCGCCGTGGTTGCCTCCTATACCGCCTTATCCATGGTGCGGCAGCGACAGAGGGGGTGGAGGAACCAGGCCGCACCGGCAACCGTGATGGGCATGGGTATTTGGACCATGCATTTTACCGGCATGCTGGCGTTCCATCTCCCGGTGGCGCTGCATTACGATTTGTGGCTGACGCTATTGTCCATGCTGCTGGCCTTGGGCGCTTCCGGCCTGTCTTTCGGTTTGATGTCGATGGCGGCGTTGACGGCCCGCAATATTATCCGGGGCGGCGTTTGCATGGGCAGCGGCGTGGCCGCCATGCATTACACAGGCATGGCGGCCATGCACATGGCGCCGCCCATTCATTACGACATGCCGCTGTTGCTGCTGTCCATCGCCATCGCCATCGGCGCTGCTTGCGCCGCGCTGTACTTTACCTTCTGCCGTCCTCTCGATGCCTGGCGCAGGATCGGGGTGGCGCTGGTCATGGGGTTGGCGGTCAGCGGCATGCATTATACCGGCATGGCGGCGGCGCATTTTGCGGCGGACAGCGTTTCGCTGGCGCGGGGCTGGACCTTGGACAATGCTACCTTGGCCGGCGCCATCGGCGGCAGCGTATTGCTGGTATTGTTCTGGTTATTGTTTTATTCCCTGGCACAGTCGTTCGCTTCGCTCTGGTCTTTGCTGGCGCTGATTGTGGCGGGAGAAATCGCCATCATGGGATTGCTCAAGTCCGTCCCGGCGGTCTCACAAGCGGCGGAAATCGAAACCTTGCTGGATGCCGGCATGCTGGGACTGTTCTTGCTGCCGATTTTGCACCGTTTACGGCAAATGCAGGAGTCGTTGCAAACCGGATACCGGCAGCAGTCGGTGCTCAACTCGCTGCTCAATGCACCGATGGAGCGGTTTTCACTCGACGAATTCCTGGCATGGCTGCTGGATACCGTATTGGAAACTCCCTGGCTGGCTCTGTTGCCCAAGGGCGGCATTTTTCTGTTCGACGACGGGCGGCAAGAATTGATATTGCGCGCCAGCCGCAACCTCGCCGCCTCGATACAAGCCAGTTGCAGCCGGGTACGCCTGGGACAATGCCTGTGCGGACGGGTGGCGGCCAGCGGCGAACTGCTGTTTGCGGCGCACGTGGACGAACGCCATGACATCCGCTATGACGGCATGGCCGACCATGGGCATTATTGCGTGCCGCTCAACCTGCATCAGCAACGGGTCGGCGTATTGGTGCTGTACGTCGAAACGGATCACCGCCGTTCGCAGCAAGAAGCGGATTTTTTGCAGATGATCGGCAATACCCTGGCCATACTGATACGGCGCAAACAGGCGGAATATGCCTTGCGCCTTTCCGAGGCGGTATTCTGCAATGCGGATGAAGGCATCATCATTACCGACGCCAACAACCGCATCGTACGGGTCAATCAGGCGTTCCAAACCATCACGGGCTATCTGGACAGCGAGGTGGCGGGATACGATCCCAAGCTGCTCAAATCGGGGCGGCAGGACGCGGCGTTTTATCAACGGATGTGGCAAGACTTGCGGACCCGGGGCGGATGGCGCGGCATGGTGTGGAACCGGCGCAAGAGCGGCGAAGATTATCCCGCTTGGCTGAATATCCGCGCCATGTACGATGAACACGGCCATCTGAAACATTTTGTCGGCATTTTCAGCGACATCACTGAACACATGCGCGCCCAGGCGGCACTGAAAGACGCCTTGCAGGCAGCGGAAGAGGCGACGCGCGCCAAGTCGGAATTCCTGGCCAATATGAGTCATGAAATCCGCACGCCGATGAATGCCGTGTTGGGCCTGACCATGTTGGCGCTGGACGATTTGGCGGCCGGCGTGGACGGCAAGTTGCGCGGCTACTTGGAACAGATCGACGATTCCGCCCAGTATCTGCTCGGCATACTCAACGACGTGCTGGATTTTTCCAAAATCGAAGCGGGCAAAATGGACATTGAACGGGCGCCGGTCAAGTTAGCCGAATTGATCGAGCGGACTTGCGCCATGGCCGAGCATCAAAGCACAACCAAGGGCTTGCTGCTCGAAGTTCGGCAAGATGCCGCGCTTCCCGCGACCATCATGGGAGACAGCATGCGGATTACCCAAATCCTGACCAATCTGTTATCCAACGCGGTTAAATTTACCCGCGAGGGCACAGTCACCGTATCCACGCGCGTCGTGGGGCAAACAGCGCGGGATGTCGGCATCCAGATACAGGTCAGCGATACCGGCATCGGCATGGACGAAACCACGCTGGCTAATCTGTTTCAACCTTTTACCCAGGCCGACGGTTCCACCAGCCGGCGCTTCGGCGGCACCGGCCTCGGCTTGGCGATTACCCGACGGTTGGTTGATTTAATGGGCGGCGGCCTGGAAGTAACGAGTATTCCGGGGATGGGCAGCACGTTCAGCGTGGCCTTGACGCTGGAAACCACCTCGGTAGCGGCGGCGGAGCAGTTTTCCGGTGACGGCGATTGGCGTGGACGATATGCCGGCAAACACTTGCTGCTGGTCGAAGACAATCCGGTCAACCAACTGGTGGCGAAAGCCGTGCTGGAAAAATTCGGTTTCGCCATCGATGTGGCCGACGACGGCAAAAAAGCGGTGGAAATAGTGTGCGCCGCCGTAGCGGTTCCCTACGATATCGTGATCATGGACGTGCAAATGCCCGAGATGGACGGCATACGGGCCACCCGCTTGATCCGGCAATTCCATCCGCCGGCGCGCCTGCCCATCGTCGCCATGACCGCCAACGCTTTCGAGCAGGATCGTCTGGATGCGCTGGAGGCCGGCATGAATGCCCACATAGCCAAACCCATCAATGCCGACAATATTGCAGATGTCTTGGCGCGTGTACTGGGCAAGTAATCGTTCCCGCCCCCCTGCTTTTATGCCCTCACCCCAGCCCTACCCAGGAACCTGCCGGGGGCACAAAGCCCCCGGCCCCTCGCTTCGCTCTCCCTGCGGGAGATGGCCGGGGTGAGGGCATTAAAAACGCGCCCCCGGCAGGTTCCTGGGCTCCATTCGGCGCGGGCAACGCGCTGGAGTCTCTCCCGCAGGGAGAGGGGGATTAAAGGTGGGGGGGCGTGAACGATTACCCCGCCCCCACCTTTATCCCTGCATGAACGTTTCCGTGTAACATGAGACTTATGATGTTTTTTAACTCATCTAAAAAGTTTGGCGAGCTTGAACAAAAAATATCCGAGATGGAAGCGGCGCTTGCTGAAAAAGACCGGCTGCTTGCGGAGCAATCGGCAAGAATTGAGCGCTTGGCCGGAGAGAGCGTTCTACTCGTAGAAAAAAACAGAGAAGTTTCCGAACTCTTACGCAATTTAGAGACATTTGCCCAATCGCTCAATGAATTACAAGCCAGTTTGGCAAAGAATGCGGAAAAGATGCAGGCCGAGCGAATCGTGGCCATCGAAGCGCAAACCGCGTCGATGACCACGTGCCAAGCTGTCGAACGAATGAGTGGCAATTTTAAAACGATGGAGGAAACATCCAAGGCCACAGCGGAAACCGTAGGCGTTCTCGATGCCAACGCGCAGCAAATCGGGGGCATTTTACAGTTGATTAGCGGCATTGCCGAACAAACCAATTTGTTGGCTCTCAATGCCGCCATAGAAGCGGCGCGTGCGGGCGAGATGGGGCGTGGCTTCGCGGTAGTGGCGGACGAAGTTCGAAAGCTTGCCGAACATACCAGCACCGCCGTGAAAGACGTTTCGACCTTAGTCAAAGAAATACGCCATAGCGGTGGAACGAGTCACCAACAGATGCTTGACTTGGCGGCTCAAGCCCTTGATTTCAGTCGAAACGGACAGGACGTAGCCAGTACGGTAACCGATTTGCAGGCGCTGTCCAACCGGCTGGAAAAGTCCGTTGCCATCAGCTCTTTGCGAGGTTTCTGTGAACTGGCCAAACTGGACCACGTGGTTTTCAAATTTCGCGTTTACCGCGTGCTGTTTGGTTTGTCCAATGAGCAGCCGGAACAATTTGCAAACCATACGGCATGCCGCCTCGGAAAATGGTATTACCATGGGCAAGGCAAAGAAAGCTTTTCGTCATTGCCCAGCTATTCCGCGATTGAAGAGCCCCATCGTCAATTCCACCAATTTGCCGTGGATGCCATGCATTTTCATCATGGCAATAGCACGAAAGCCATGCTGGCCAATGTGACGGCTATGGAGGAAGCGAGCATGCGCGTCATCAAATGCCTGGACAATATCGCCAACCATAGCGAACAAATTGCCGTTACCAAGCAAAACAAAGGTGGAGCTATAGACTTGTTCTGATTTGAATTTAGTGTTCCTCTTTGCCGAGATTGTCGGCCCAATGCATCGCTTCGGATTGCGCTGCGGTCAGATCGGTCGGTGACACTCCGAGTACCTTGATCAATGCGGCGGCGGCATTGAAATCTCCGGTTTCCATATGCTCCGCCAAGGTTAATAGATCGCCGAGCAGGCCAGTGCGATCAAGGATTGCCGCTTTCACTTCGTCGATCAGCCCTAACGGGCTAAGCAGCGCCTCCATGGCGTCCCCGAATAATACATCCGCCTTCGACAAAATACCGACCATAAATGCGCGCTCGGCGAGCTGTTCAGCCTGCCGGCAATTCTGTACGCAAAGTGCGGCAATCGATTCCATAAGCCGGGCGCGCACTGCGGCAAGTTGCAATAACGGGGAGATTTCAGTCGCTGCATTTGGCGCATATAACAGTAGTTGCACCCAGCGTAGAAGCTGGCGCCGCCCCAGTAGGCACAAGGCTTGCCGCAACGAGCCGATTTTCTGCGTTACCCCCATGCCCACGGAATTGACCAATCGCAATAAACTGACGCTTAAATAAGGACAGCCCTTAAATACCTGTTCAATAGCGCCGGAATCGGCATCGGCCAGCAACATACTTAAAATACGCAACAAAGCCGTTTGATTCGGATTGATTTTTTTGCCGCTGACCGGTATCGGCCGAGCGAAAAAATACCCTTGAAATAGGCTGAATCCGGCGCTCCGACAGTATTGAAATTGTGCGGGATCCTCGACTTTATCGGCCAACCCGCGAATATGACCGTATCGCTCCACAACTTGTAGACTCTGGGTGATGGCGGTAGGAGCAGAGTGCAGCACATCTAATTTGACGATGTCCACCTGGTCGAGCAGAGGATCATAATGGGGCGCATAGTTGAAGTCGTCCAACGCGAGTTGAAACCCTTTGGATTTCAGCTCCCTGCAACGGTTTATCAGCGAATCGTTAATCTTAACACTGGGGAGGATTTCCAGCACCACCCGCTTGGGCGGCAGTAACTCCAGCAAATCGCTCATCAATAATTCGTATGATACATTGATAAACCCCTGATGCCAGCCCAGCGCATTATCTATGCCAAACTGACAAATGGCGTTAACAATGACGTCAGTGCTGGCCGACAGATCATTGGTCACATTGGCATCGCTGGAGGCGGCATCACTGCGAAACAATAGTTCATAGCCGACTATAGCCGACCCTGAATTGAGTATCGGCTGACGTGCAAATAATATATTTTCTTGCTGCATTATCGTAGATATTTCTCGAAAATCACCGACAACCTGAATAAGCTGGTAAAAAACCTGGATGCATGCAGCACATGGCGCATCCACTGCATAAATCAGACAAAATGTACCGTTGCAGCAAAACCAAGCAAATCGCTAACGTATTCATGAGCAACGTGCTTTTGTTCATCGCTGGAAAACCTGAACTCGACGCCATGATGACTTATGACGCCATGTGCGCACTGATGTTCGCAAGACCTCACGTTCCTGATAACACAATTCAACGCTTCCTCTGTTCTTTCACCACGATGTGATGCAAAACTGACTTGCAAAACCAGCAGTTCGCCCGAAATACCGAGCGTGACCGGTGCGACCACCGACGCGCCGCCGATTGAAATATCCACTATATGGCAAGCCGCGGTATTTGAACCATCGGAAAACGGCCTTTCGGATATCGCTGTAGCCGGAACCAGCGTGGTCACGCGCTGCGCCTCGCGCATATTGAAGCGCTGAAGGCTGGCGGGATAACTCATGTGCAGATAGGGATACGGTTTTGCATAACTTTGCACAACCATAGAGCGCCACTTATAACCAAACCCCTCGATAATCACGGATAAATCAAAGCACTGACCAGGCTTGATAAACGCAGTTTTACCGTGTATTTCCGGGGTGGTTAAAATAATAGACAAATCCTGAATAATGCCAATGTATGTTGCATAGAGTTTAGTTTCTCCATTTTCACAGCTCATCTGCAATCTTTCACCAGGCTTGGCTTGCCGCAATAACTGCCTTATGGTGCACACATCAGTGATCATGGGGGTGGCAAAAACCTGGAGATTCGTGGTTATTCTCCCACAGCCGGCAGGGAAAACCAGAACTCACTGCCCTCGCCCGGTTGACTGAACACCCCGATCCGGCCGCCCATGCGCTCGATGAGGTTCTTGGACAACGCCAGGCCGATGCCCGTGCCTTCAACCTGCTGCGCCGTGCCGCGCAACCGCGAAAACGGCTGAAACAGCGCGGTCTGATCCTGCGGGGCGATGCCGGGTCCGGTATCGCGCACCTGCAACTGGCAAATTCCGTCGCGGCGGCAATAACCGATGGTTACCCGCCCCTGCTCGCGGTTGTATTTGATCGCATTGGATACCAGGTTCAGCAGCACTTGTTTAACGCGCATCCTATCGGCATACACCCTGCCCGCCTCGTCCGGCTCGTCGAATACCAGCGCAATGCCGCGCCGTTGCGCCTGGGGCTTGAGCAGCGCCAGGCATTCGCGGACCACCGGCGCCAGTTCGAGCGTTTCCATGTCCAGGCCCATGTGGCCGGTTTCGATCTTGGCCAGGTCGACCAGATCGTTGATCAATTCCAGCAAATGGCGTCCACCGCGTTCGATGGCTCCCAGCATTTCTTGTTGATCGGTGCTGACCGGCTCGGCCGGGTCGTCCTGCATCAGCTGCGAAAAGCCGATGATGCTGTTGAGCGGTGTTTTCAACTCATGACTCATGTGCGCGAGAAACACCGACTTGGCCTGGCTGGCCGCTTCGGCTTCGGCCTTGGCCACCAGCAACTGCGCCTGCATTTCCTTCAATGGCGTGATGTCGGTGCGCACGCTGATATAGCGCGCCACCCTGCCCTGATCGTCGAGCTGCGGCGTAATGGTGGCTTCGACCCAGTAATAGCCGCCATCCTTGCTCCGGTTGCAGATTTCTCCATGCCAGCTGCGCCCACGGCTGATGGTTTCCCACAACACTTGGTAAAACCCGGGCGGATGCAGGCCGGACTTGACGATGCGGTGATTGACGCCCAGCAGCTCGTCGGCGCTGTAGCCGGAAATCTCGCAAAAGCGCCGGTTGACGTAAATGATCTTGCCTTCCACATCGCCGATGCTGACGATGCTGTGCTCATCAATCGCCAATTCGATGGACTTCAAGTGCTCGACAACGCGCCGGTATTCGCGGCGGCTGCGCTTGAGCATGCGGGCGCGCTTGGCGCGGGCGATGACGGCGGCTTGCAGGACGTCCATGTTGACCGGCTTGGTGAGAAAATCGTCAGCCCCCAGGTCGAGCGCCTCCATTTGCCGATGGATGTCGGTTTCGCTGGAAAGAAACAGGATCGGCGTATCCGCCAGTGATTCGTCCTGCCGCAGCAGCGCGGCCAGCTCAAAGCCATTGCATCCCGGCATGTAGACGTCGGTGACGATCACGTCCGGCGCCAGTTCGGCGATCAAGGCGGGAGCTTCCAGGGGATTATTGACCACGTGTGCCTCGATAGCGGCCTGCTGCATGGCGGCGGCGTAAACCGCCGTCATGGAGCGGTCGTCGTCGACGAACAGCGCGCGGAAGTTTTCGGTCCGGGTGCGCGCGGTAACCCCCTGGAGAATGGCGATCAGCCGCGTGGTATCGATAGGCTTTTTGAGAAAGCGCGTTGCGCCCAGGCGCACGGCGCAAAGCCGCGCCTCGATATCGTCGGCCCCTGCCAGGGCGAATAAATGCGGCGGCGGCGCAAAACGCGCGCGCAAGCCGGTCATGATGGGCAGAGTATCCGCATCGCGCCGGCAGAGGGACAGGTCGGCGATCACGGCCGCCGGGCAATTCTGTTCTTCCAGTTGCGCCAGTTCCTGCATCGACGACAGTGTGCGCGGCGCAAACCCCGCCTGCTCCAGCACTTCATGCAGCATGGCGGCGATGGCGCGGCTTTCGATGTAGAGCGCGACGCGGCCATTGTCATGGCGCGCCGTTGGCGCAATGGCGGTTACCAGCGCCGGCACCGCGACCACGGGCCCACCCTGCCGCTGGAGTTCGCGCCGCAGGTTATCCAGCAGCAGGCGCAATTGTTTGCGATCCTGCTCTTCCAAACGGCGATCCCGCAAGCCATCCTGAAAGCTGACGATAGAGCGGACGGTTTGCCGTACATCGGCACTATCCTGGCGCAGCGCCGCCTCGGCCAAAGCCAGCAGGGCGGCGGCGGCATCCTTGGGCAACTGCGGTGCGGACAACGGTTCAAGCGCCGCGAGGCGGGCTTCGACCAGGGAAAAACAGCGGTCGATTTCATCCTGTATGGGGCAGGTCTTATCGCTCATTGTCGGCCTATAAATCGGGATGGGCGGCGTGAATCGCCAAAATTTCTTCGATAACGGCCTCGAAGGCCGCCACCACGGCGGGGTCGAAGTGCGTGCCGGACAGTCTTGCGATTTCGCGGCGCGCGTCTTCCGTCGACCAGGGCTGTTTATAAGGCCGTTTCATGGTGAGCGCATCGAACACGTCGGCGACGGTGGCGATGCGAGCCGGCAGCGGAATCGCCTCTCCCGCCAGGCCGTGCGGATAACCAGCGCCGTTCCAGCGTTCGTGGTGATACAGGGCGATATCGTGCGCGGCGCGCAGCAGTTCGGCGTCATGCCCTTGCAGTATGCTGGCGCCGATGAGGGTGTGCTGCTGCATAACCGCAAATTCTTCCGGGGTGAGTTTACCGGGCTTGAGCAAAATCGTGTCGGAAATGCCGATTTTGCCCAGGTCGTGCATGGGACAGGCGTTCAGCAACAGGTCGAGCTCGCACTCAGCCAAGCCCAGCCGGCGGCCAATGGCTTGGGCATAGAGGCTCATGCGCTGCACGTGCACGCCGGTATCGCTGTCGCGGAATTCCGCCGCGCGCGCCAGCCGCCGGATGATTTCCAGCCGCGTCGAGTGCAGTTCTTCGGTACGTTGCGCCACTTTGTCTTCCAGTTGCTGGTTTTGCCGGCGCAGCGCCAGATGCAAACCGCGGGTTTCCAGCAGGTTGTGGACGCGCACCATGAGCTCGGCCGTATCGATGGGCTTGGCGAGAAAATCCTTGGCGCCGGCGTTGAGCGTCAACAAACGGGTATCGCGATCACCCTGGGCGGTGACCATGACGATGGGGATCTGTTCGCGGTGCGCCTTGGGCGAAATCATCGACAGCACGGCCAACCCCGACATTACCGGCATGTTGTAGTCGAGCAGCACCATGTCGAAATCTTCGGCGTGAAAGCACGCGACGGCCTGCACCGGGTCCGACATGGCGACGCAATGGGCGAAGCCGAGTTTGCGCAACGCCTGCCGGATCAGCAGCAGGTTGTCGGGCTCGTCGTCGATGGCGAGGATGCGGGCCTGATAGGTATTCATGACTAGAGTCCTCCTTCGTCGGCGATGCGGGCGAGATCGACCACGCTATTGGCCCCCAGCTTTTCCATCGCCCGCTGGCGGTGCAGCTTCACGGTGCGCAGGGCGATGTCCAGCTCCACGGCAATTTCGCGGTTGAGCCGGCCCCGCGCCGCCAAGCGCGCGACAGCGCGTTCCTTGCCGGTCAAAGCGGCCATCCGCGCAACCAGGTCATGGCGGCGCCCGCGTGCCCGCTGCCGTTCCAGGCTGACGGCCAGCGCCTTGACCACGGCTTGCAGCAGTACATCAGCGTCGATGGGCTTGATGAGAAAGTCGAGCGCGCCGGCTCGAAACGCGCTCACCGCTTCCAGTGCACCGCTGGCCCCGCTCATCAGCAGCAGCGGCGCATGTTCTAAAGCCGCCAGGCGTTGCTGCAATTCCAGCCCGTCCAGTTCCGGCATCTTCACGTCGCATAGCACGCAACAGGGACCGGGAAAGCACGGCCGGTCATCGCTGAGCGCTTGCAAATAAGCCGGCGCGGACGGGTAGGTTTCGCAGGCATAACCTTCGAAATCGAGCAGCGTAGCCAGGGCGGACAGGATTTCCGCGTCGTCGTCGATCACCACCACCCGCCCCCTGGCGCAGCGTTGCGCGAATTTGCGCTCGTCTGCCGTAACCGCCCGGCGCACGGATTCCGTCATGGAACCGCCTCTGTGCCGACGGGCAACAGCGGCAGCGCAAGCTCGACCAGCGCGCCGCCGTCTTCCGCATTGCCTATGGTCAGCTTGCCGCCGTGCTGTTCGGCGATGGTGCGGGAAATGGACAGCCCCACGCCCAGCCCTTCCGGCTTGGTGGTAAAAAACGGCGTACCGGCTTTTGCCATTACCTCCGGCGCCAGACCCAGCCCGCTGTCGCGTATGCTCAACAGCGCACGCTCGTCCTGCCGGCGGACGTCGACGTGAACTTCGCGCCTGGACACCAGCGCCACGGCTTCGATGGCGTTGCGCAGCACGTTGAGGACAATCTGGGACAGCTGGATGGGATCGCCGGACACCCAAACCCGGCATTCCGGCAAAACAGAATATATCGCCACCTTGCGCGATTTCGCTTCATCGGCCACCAGTTCCGCCACTTCGCGGACGACGTGGCCGAGCTCGACGGATTCGCGCCGGACCGGCATCGGCCGGATGAAATCGCGGATGCGCTCGATGATCCGGCTGGCGCGCTGGGTGTTTTGGGCGATTTTGTCGATCAACTCCAGCAGTTGTTCCTTATCGAAGCGCCCGGTCTGTATGCCGCGCCTGGCGACTTGCGCGTTGGTCAGAATGGCGGTCAACGGCTGATTCAATTCATGGCCCAGCGAAGCGGACATTTCGCCCAGGCTGCGGCGGCGATCCCATTGCGCAATCCGCTCGCCCAGGCGATGGCTTTCTTCAGCGCGCGCCCGGGCGGCGGCGGCATCGATTTCGCGGCGCATTGAGCGATCCAGCGCCAATCCGACATAACCGAAGTGTCCCACCACGGCGGCCAGCACCAGAGAAAAGCCGAGCAATTGCGTGTCCGGCCCCGAGGCCAGGATATTGCTCCCGCGCCCGGCCAGCAGACTAAACATGCGGTACAGCACGGCCAAGATCACCAGCAGGTAAGCCCTGGCGATCCACAAAGCGCTGCGGCTGTGCTCGGCGCGGCCGATGCGTACGGCCAGGGCGGCAAGGTGCAGCAGCAGTGCCGCCCAGACCGAAAACACGAACTGTAAACGCAGCAGCTCGTCTTGCCGGCCATGGCGCAGACACTCGAAAATCACGATAAAAGCCAGGGCGGCGAGCGCCATCCAGCGGGCGCGCCAGGGTACGGCAAGGTCCAGGCGCAAGGACTGGGCGCGCAACAGGGTGGCGACGAACAAAGCGAGATTGGCGACGGCATATGAAACCCAGTCCGGGATATTGCCGCGCAGGCCGATCAAGCCAAACCCCACGCCGGTCAACAAGCCGCCGCCGCACCACAGCACCACGGCCCGCGATTGCTGCCCGGCAAGCACGATCCAGGCCACCGTCGGCAAAATCAGGTAGAGCAAGGCGACAATGATGTAGGTCGTGCGGATGTCTATGGTGATCATTCAAGCGCACTGGGCGGTTTCATGGAACGTTGGGTGCAACAGGGGAAACAGGGCGTCCTCCAGCGCATCCAGATCGAAAGGCTTCTTCAGGCAGAGGATGCCTTGCGGTGGAGCGCCATAGCGGGCTCTGTCCTCTTCGCGCAGCGCCGTGATGATGGCAAGCGGCAACCCGGGCGACAGGCCGCGTAAAACATGCGCCAATTCGATACCGGACATGCCGGGAAGATTAACATCGAGAATGGCGCCCACCAGTGGGAACGTCACGGGATGACCGATGCCGATGCATAAAGTCAGCCGCCCGTTTTCCGTTTGAATAGCCTGCATCAGACTCTCGCCGGAAGTATGATGCGTCGCATGCAAGCCGTGCAACTTCAGCCACATGCCCAGCGCACGCGAAACATGCGGATCGTCTTCGACGATAGCCACCATGCCGTGCGTGCCGGCAACCGCGTCTACAGCGCTTTGCCGCAACCGCCGCTTGGCCTGCTCCATCGCCGTAATCATAAAATTTACTAATGTATAATTCTGTTTGCCGAAATTAGGCTGATGATAGCGACTGGTTTCGAAAATTCAATTGCCCCAAGGGGCAACACAAGCCAGAAACCAACCGTTCCTGGAATGTCGCTGCCCCCGCTTGCATGCAACCGTTATACTGGTCGCCCGCTCATAAATTCACAAGCATTCACCCCTCCATGGAACTGTTTGCACACAATTTTGACGGCATGATGCCGCACGGTTATTGCCTGCTGTGGCAACCCGCCCTG
>SCQD01000112.1 GCA_004299145.1 Methylococcaceae bacterium
GCCACCGTTGCGGTGTTCGGCACCTTTCCGCTGCTGCCGGCGCTGGTCCCCATCATTTCGTTCTCCATCATCGCTTACATCGCATTCGAGGCCCGGCAGGTCGCCGCCGGCGATGACACCTGGTTTGTCAAATCGCACTGGCGGATCGGCGCCAAGCGCAACCGCATTTTCATGCTGTTGCTGACCGTCACCTGCGTGGTCTGCGGCGGCGGGCTTTGGCTTTCCAAAATGCTGGGCTGGGCCAAGATCCCGACCATCGCCCTGATCGGTGGCGTAGGGCTATTGCCATTCATGGTGTCGTTGCTGGCGCTGATCGTGCTCGGCAACGATTCGGTGCATCTGGCGCGCACCGGCAGGTTGCCGAAACGTTTCGTGGAACAAAACCCCGGCCTGCCCGCATCCGCCCGATAAATCAACCCACTCAAGAACAACCATGGAACGCAAAATATACTGGGGCATCGGCATACTCTCGATCCTGATTTTCATGAGCTCGTTCTTCACGCCGGACAAACCCGGCGACAAGAACGACCTGCCGTGGCATATCGAACACCCCGCGCCGGACACCGTGCGCATCTTCGGCCTGACGCTGGGGCTGAGCACCACCAACGAAGCCGAGCAGCGTTTCAAGGAAGAAGCCAAGCCCAGCCTGTTCAAATCGCCGGCCGGGCAACTGGTCGCCGAAATGTTTTTCGAGCAGGTCAACTTGGCGGGGTTGAAATCCAGGATCGTCATAAACATCGCCGTCCCCGATGCGGAGTTGCAAAGCATGTACGAGCGCGGCCTGCGCATGAGCGGCACCGGCAGCGGCAAGAAAATCACGCTGGCGCCGGATGATGTCGCCCGGGTGCGCGCGCTACCGATCAGCAGCCTGACCTATATGCCGTCGGTTCGCTTGGAAGAAGAGATTATCGGCAAGCGTTTCGGCCAGCCCGCGCAGCGCATCAGGGAAAAGAAAAGTGGCGCGATCCACTGGCTGTACCCGCAGAACGGTCTGGACATCACGCTGGGCGGCGATGAAAAACCCGTGCTGCAATATGTCTCGCCCAAGGACTTCGACAAACTGCGTCAACCTTTACTGGCAAACGGGGAAGTGCTCGGTTAGCAGCCTGCAGAAGGGGGGAGTGTGAAATTTTCCCCCATTTTGAAACGCTGATGACCGGGCAGTTTTGAACCAAATCGCGGCTATTTCGGTTCGGGATTTCCCTTGCTTGCTTCGCCGCCCTTGCCGTCGCCGGGGTGCCCCATCATCTCATCATCGTCATCGAGCAGAATCCGGTTGGCATTGCCTTCCATGTCCTCGTACTGGCCTTTTTTTACCGCCCAGATCAGCACGGCAAAAAACACCAGCCCGAAGAACATCATGCCGGGAATCAGGCTATAGATCACTTCCATGTTACCCCTTTCCACTCCTGAACAAATTGCGGATACGCGCCGCGTTGCCGATGACCACCAGCGAGCTGACCGGCATGGTAACCGCCGCCACCAGCGGCGTCACCATCGCCATCATCGCCAGCGGCACCATGATGGCGTTATACGCGAAGGATAGCCCGATATTCTGCTTGATGGTGCGCAGCGTCCGGCGCGACAGCAGTGTTGCCAGCCGCACCTTGTCCAGCTCGTTGTGCATCAGCACGATGTCGGCACTTTCCACCGAGACGTCCGTGCCCGAGCCGAGAGCGATACCCACATCGGCGCGGATCAGGGCGGGCGCATCGTTGACGCCGTCTCCCACCATGGCGACCACCGCGCCGCGCCGCTGCAATTGCTGGACCACGCTATCCTTGTCCTGCGGCAGCACTTCGGCGATCACTTCCATGCCGCCCAATTGCCGCGCGATGGCCTCGGCGACCGGCCTGCGGTCGCCGCTCAGCAAAGTCATGGCGATGCCCGCCCCGCGCAGTTCGCTTACCAGTTGCCGCGCATCGCCGCGCAACTTGTCCGCCAGCGCAAATACGGCCACGTGTACCCCATCCAGCGCAACGTGCATGCAGCTCATGGCCTGCGCTTCCAGTTCGTGCGCCCGCGATTGCAGTTCCGTATCGACCGCCACGCCGCGCCGCGCCAGCCACCCGGCACTGCCCAGCAACATGGCCCGGCCTGCCGCGGTCGCTTCCACGCCCAGCCCGGCAGTGGCCTGGAACCCCTGCACGGGCACGTCGCGATAATCCAGTTGTTGCGCCTCCGCCTCCATAACGACGGCCTTCGCCACGCTGTGTTCGCTGTACCGCTCCACCGCCGCCGCGCTGCGCAATATATCCCGCAAAACGACGCCGGGCGCGACGTGCAACTGCGCGACGCTCATCTTGCCTTCGGTCAATGTGCCGGTCTTGTCGAACACGAAGTGGTTGACCCTGGACAGGGTTTCCAGCACCAGGCCGTTCTTGACCAGGATGCCGTGTTTCGCGCCCAAGCCGGAAGCCACCGCAATCGACATCGGCGTCGCCATCCCCAGCGCGCACGGGCAGGTGATAATCAGCACCGAAGTCGCCGCCATCAGTGCAAGCTCAAAATTATCGCTGTTCCAGATAAAGAAGGTCAGCGCCGCGCAGACCAGCGTGACCAGCACGAACCACGGCACGATGGTGTCGGCGAGGCGCTGGATCGGCGCCTTGGAGGATTGCGCTTCTTCGACCAGGCGGATGATTTTCGCCAGGGCGGTGTTCTGCAATGTCGCCCGCACCTCGACCAGCAGCGCGCCACTGGTATTCACCGTACCGGCGGAGACCTGCGCGTCGGCCGACTTGCTTACCGGAGCAGACTCTCCGCTCAGCATCGATTCGTCCACCGAGCTGTGCCCTTCCAGCACGACGCCGTCCACCGGCACTTTGTAGCCCGGTTTGATTAACACCCGGTCGCCCGGTTTCACACCGCGTATCGGGGTCATCTGTTCTTGTCCATCGCGCATCACGATCGCCACGCGCGGCTGCAATTCCATCAGCCGCTTGGTGGCGGAAACGGCCTGGTGGCGAAACATGCCTTCCAGGTAGCGCCCGACCAGAATCACGAAGGTCAGATTGGTGACGGTGTCGAAATATACTTCGCCGATTTTGCTGGCAGTCGCGGTGATATACACGGAGTAGGCATAAGTCACGCCCAGGCCGATGGCGATCGGCAAATCCATGGTCAGCCGCCCGCCGCGCAACCCGCCGAATGCGCCGCGATAAAAGGGGTAGGCCGCATACAGCAAAGTCGGCGTGGCCAGCGCCATCCCCATCCAGTGGAAGAAATCGCGGAACTCGTCCTTGTCCGCGCCGCTGTATAGCGCGATGGAAATCCACATCATGTTCATCATCGCAAAGCCGGCGAAGAACACGCGGTAGAGCATGGCGCGATTGGCTTTTTTGATTGCCCCTTCCGCGCTTTCCGGATCGTAAGGCACGGCCGAATAGCCGATTTTGGCGAGCGCGCGGATCACATCGGACAGCTTGCTGCGCCGGTTGTCCCAGCGCAGGTGCAGCCGTTTGGCGGCCAGGTTGACATTGGCCGACTGCACGCCGGGCACGCGCTGCAGGCCGCGTTCGATCAGCCACACGCAGGCGGCGCAGTGGATGCCTTCGACGAGCAGATGAATATCGCGTATCTCGCCGGAGCAAGTGGCAAATTCCTGCTGCACCTCATCGAAGTCGTATATTTCGACGTCTTTGGGCGGCTCCGGCGGCGGGGCGAGCAATGCGCCTTCCGGCGTGCGCCGGTAATAGCCCTGCAGCCCGGCCTCGAAGATGGCCGCGCAGACCGACTGGCAGCCGAAACAGCAGAACCGCCGCTCCGCGCCATCCAGCCGCGCGCGATAGTCCGCGCCGGCAGCGATGGGCGAGCCACAGTGAAAACAATCGCCGGAAGCGCGGTCGCTATGCTGTGTCGTCAAGGCCGTTCTGCCCGGGCCTTACGGCGCCGCCGCAACCATGAATCTATCCGTGCCGACCGAAAAAACATCCTGGCTGCGTTTGACGCGGATGCGCAATTCCCAATAGCCCTTGAGCGGGAAGCTGATATAGCCCTGATAGTTGCCCGGCGAGGTTTCCCTGAAATTCATGGTGAAGTCCTTGCGCGCATCGGACGCGCGGTAGGCTGCCACTTCCATCTTCCCGCTGACCGGCTCGCCCGCGCGATCCGCCACGCCGATTTCGTATGCCGCCGGCGAGTTCATCACGTTGGGCTTGGGCTGTTTGATGGCGATTTTCCACGCAAGATTTCTGTGCGCCTGAAGATCGTTCAGCGCAGCGGTATCGGATTTACGGTCTTTGGTGCTGTACTCCCGATCCACCAGCGCCGGACGATTTTGCATGGCAAGCCAGATGAAGGTGCCGTTCACGCCCAGTACCACGACTATCAGCCCCATCATCCCGAGGAACCAAGGGTTGCGTAAACCTTTTTTGTTATCTTGCGAAATCATTTTCCGAACTCCATTCTTGAATTACTGCGTAAATCGCCCGATCAACGCCCCCGATTATCGTTGGGGGCCGTTGAATTTGGTCTTGTATTCAGCCGCGATGAGCGGATCGTCGACGCTCTCTATGCGAAACCCGATCGGCG
>SCQD01000113.1 GCA_004299145.1 Methylococcaceae bacterium
GAAGATTGTCGTATCAAGTGCATGGAAAGAGCTTTCCGGACAGATAAGCTTCGCTCGACACTGGATTGACGAATTTCTGAGCACGGATATATTTTATAGCGAATTATGCATTTGACTATAAGCCCCTGGTGCCGAGCCGAAACCGAGTTTCGCAACAAAGGCCGTGTCTTGCCCTGGGAAATGGTTACCCGCCCAGACCAATATTTATCCGGCGCGCATCCCTGCTTTGCCTTTCTCTCGACCGAGCAACGGCGAATCAAAACCCTGCAAAAATCCGCCACGATCAGCTATGCCCATATGGTTGGCTGGGTCCGCACGGCGGCGGGCAAATCACTGAACGTGATGCTACAGGTAAACCAGGGCGACATAGGCGCGGTACTCGGTGAAGTCATTCGCGAAGGTGCGCCTAAACGGCTGCAAGCCTTTGACGTCGATCAGCTTCCGGCGCTAGTGGAGGCGGCATGATGACGAATACACCACCTAACGACTCGCCCCTGTTCAATACCCTGAGTGAAATCCATAACTGCTTGGAAGCCGTCTTGTACCTGCTCCATCAGCGCGCTGTACACGATGACCAGGGCGAGCACTTTATTGCCTTGCTTAGCCCGATGAACCGCCGCCTGGGGGAATGCCTTGAGCAGTGGGAAAAAGCCTTTGCAATCATGCGGCCCGACGTGGGAGCGCCGTAATGCCGGCGCTGACCGTGGAACAAGCCGCCGAATATCTCCACCTACACCCGGTTACTGTGTGCGATAAAGCCAGGGCTGGCGACTTGCCCGCAGCCAAGGTCGGCAAGCGCTGGTTATTTCTGCAAGTTGATTTGGATGAGTGGCTGCGGTCACAATACCAGCCGCGGGCGTTGCAGGGTGTAACCACAGGAAGGGCAATGCAATGTCACTCTTCAAACGCAAAGACAGCATGTTTTATTGGATCAAATTCACCGTCCACGGAAGACGAATACAGGAAAGCACTGGGACTGACGACCGGAAAGCCGCCCAGGAATACCACGACCGGCGCAAGGCGGAGCTGTGGGAGCAAAGCCGCCTCGGCGTGAAAGCCGCGTACACCTGGCAGCAAGCCGTGGTGCGGTATGTGCAGGAAACCAGTCACAAAGCAACGCATCATGAAGACGTGGCTCGCTTTCGTTGGCTGGATAAGCATCTGGGCACAGTCGCATTGATTGAGGTAACGCGGGATATGTTGGATGTACTCACGAAAGCGCGTTTAGCGGACGGCGTGAGCAATGGCACTGTAAACCGCACTTTGGCCCTGGTTCGGGCGGTGCTACGGAAAGCGGCGCATGAATGGGAATGGTTGGACCGAACACCGAAAGTCCGGTTATTGCCGGAGCCCAAGCGGCGCATACGGTTTTTGACGCTGGACGAAGCCGAAAAGCTGCTGGCGGAACTACCGGAACACCTGGCCGCCATGGCGCGCTTCAGTTTGGAAACCGGCTTACGGCAAGCCAATGTGAGCGGGTTAACCTGGGCGCAAGTCGATATGGAAGCCAAGCGGGCATGGATACATCCCGATCAGGCCAAGGCGAAGAAGGCCATCGCGGTGCCGTTGTCCGATGTAGCCATGCAGGTGCTACGGGGGCAGGTGGGCAAGCATTCGGTGTATGTGTTTACCTATCGGGGCGAGCCTGTCACCCAAATTAGTACCAAGGCGTGGTGGAAAGCGTTGAAGCGGGCCGGTATTGAAGATTTCCGGTGGCACGATTTGCGGCATACCTGGGCGAGTTGGCACGCTCAACGGGGAACCCCGTTACACGTCTTACAGGAGTTGGGCGGCTGGGAGTCGGTGGAAATGGTGCGCCGTTACGCGCACCTTTCCGGGGATCACTTGGCCGAATACGCCACAAGCATGACTGGCGGTCCTCGGTTGGTAGCTACGAATCGGCTACGGTCGGTCTCGGAAAGCAGCGCCAACGATGGCGTTTTAACCGCAAGCGCTTGAATTTCTGAGAAAAATTTGGTGGGCCATGCAGGGGTCGAACCTGCGACCGTCGGATTAAGAGTCCGCTGCTCTACCAACTGAGCTAATAGCCCGAACACTTCGAGCCGCGTATATTACCAGCGCAGCACGGCAAACTCAACCGATTACTCGGTAGTCACCGATGTCTGGTTCTTCAACGCCGCCTGCAGAGAATGCCAGGCCAGCGTGGCGCACTTGACCCGGGCCGGATAAGCCCGCACGCCGGCCAGCACCGCGAGCTTGCCCAGCTCGTCCAGGTTTATCGCCGCGTCCTGGCTGGTGGTGATGCGGTGAAAGACTTCGAACAAATGTTCGGCCTCGGCTTCGCTTTTGCCCTTGACGATGTCGGTCATCAAGGAAGCCGATGCGGTGGAAATCGCGCAGCCCTGGCCTTGAAAACTCACGTCGCTGACGATGCCATCGTCGATTTTGACGTACAGGGTGATTTTGTCGCCGCACAGCGGGTTGAATCCTTCCACGGTGCGATTGGCGTTTTCCATCACCCGGAAATTACGCGGATTGCGGTTGTGGTCGAATACCACTTCTTGATAAAGGTCTCGGATATTGTCCAGCATGTGGTTCCAGGATGACTATAATTTGTTGATGACTCTGAGCAGCAGTGCGGTAATGATGGAAAGTTGCAACAAGCCTACGCCGAAGACCACGCCGACTACCCATTTGACCAAATCGGCGCGGCAGGCTTCAATGTCACGCTTTAACTCGGCTTTGGCGATATCGATATCCAGCTTAAGTTCGGCGCGAGTGTTCTCGATTTTCAACTCCAGTTCTCTGACCCTAATTTCCAGCCGATTTTCCGATTCGTGAACCTCCCTTTTTATATCCGCTTCGCGCGACTCCACCTCCTGGCGTGTGGCGAGTTGCTTTTCCACCAAATCGGCGATAACCCGCGCCTGAGTCTCCGCCTGTTGCTCGGAAAATCCGCCGGCTTTGAGTCGGGTGGTAAATTCCAGCGTATCCAAAACGATGGTAACCATAAATAACGAACCTCAATTAACCGAATACTTTGACGACCTCACGGATGCCTTCCATCAGGACATCCACTTCTTCAAACGTATTGTATAGGGCGAACGAGGCGCGCGTGGTGGCCGGTACGCCGAAAAAATCCATGACCGGCATGGCGCAGTGGTGCCCGGCGCGCACGGCGATGCCGCAGTGGTCCAGTATCGTGCCGACGTCGTGGGGGTGAATGCGCTCCAGCACAAACGACAGAATGCCGCCTTTTTCCGCCGCCGTGCCGATCAGGCGCAGTCCGGGGATGGTCAGCGCCTGCTCGGTGGCATAGGCCAGCAGCGCGTGTTCGTGGTCGGCAATCGCGGTCAGCCCGATGGATGCAATATATTCGATGGCCGCGCCCAAACCGATGGCCCCGGCGATGTGCGGCGTGCCGGCTTCGAATTTGAACGGCAGGCCGGCGTATTCGGTTTTGTCGAAGGTCACGCGGCGTATCATGTCGCCGCCGCCTTGATAGGGCGGCATGCTTTCCAGCAGCGCTTGCTTGCCGTACAGCACGCCGATGCCGGTGGGGCCGTACAGCTTGTGGCCGGAAAACACGTAAAAATCGCAGTCCAGCGCCTGCACGTCGACCGGTATGTGCGGCACCGCCTGAGCGCCGTCCAGCAATACCGGCACACCCTGGGCGTGCGCCAAATCCACCATGCGCTTGACCGGATTGATGGTGCCGAGTGCGTTGGACATGTGCGTGACGGCTAGCAAGCGGGTGCGCGGTCCGATCAGGGCGGCGAACTCGTCCATCAGCAATTCGCCGGCGTCATTCATGGGCGCGACTTTCAACACGATGCCCAGTTGCTCGCGCAGCATCTGCCAGGGCACGATGTTGGCGTGGTGTTCCATGGCGGTGATCAGTACTTCGTCACCCGCTTGCAGCCGGGTCCGGCCAAAGCTCTGCGCCACCAGATTGATGGCTTCGGTGGCCCCGCGCACGAAGATGATTTCTTTATCGCCGGCGGCGTTCAGAAAACGCCGCACCGTGGCACGCGCATTTTCATAGGCATCGGTGGCGCGCTGGCTCAAGGTATGCACGCCGCGATGGATATTGGCGTTGTCCTGCCGGTAATAGTGTTCGATGGCGTCGATCACCGCCTGGGGTTTTTGCGCGGTGGCGGCATTGTCCAGGTAAACCAGGGGCTTGCCGTGCACGGACTGGTGCAGGAGGGGAAAGTCCCGGCGCAACGCCTGAACATCGTAATTGCTCATAATCCTGATCCTTCCAAATCCACATCATAGTTGACGGCAAAATGCGCGGGCAATTGCCGCTGCACCAGACGGCGCAATGCGGGATCGGCAATGCGGTCCACCATTTCGTTGGCAAAAGCAAAGGTCAACAACCCCCGCGCCTCGGCCTCGTCCAGTCCGCGCGATTTAAGAAAAAATACCGAGGCGGCGTCCAACTGGCCGATGGAAACGCCGTGCGCGCACTTGACGTCGTCGGCATAAATTTCCAATTGCGGCTTGGTGTCGATTTCGGCGTGCTCGGACAGCAGCAGATTGCGGTTGTTCATGGCGGCGTCGCTGTGCTGGGCGTGCTCGTGCACCACCACCCGACCCTGGAAAACGCCGCGCGCGCGGCCATCCAGTATGCCCTGGTAGGTTTCGCGGCTGACGGCGGAAGGCTCGCGATGCTGCACGCGCAACTGCTGGTCCAACAATTGCTGGCGCTGCGCCAGGAACAGGCCGTTGAGCCGGCAATCGCTGGATTCAGCCAGATCGGCGTGGATTTCGCTGCGCGCCAACAGGCCGCCGAAAGCGAAATTATGGTGCTCGAACTGTGCGGCCTTGCCCTGGCGCACAAAACTGACGCCGAAGTGATAAGCCTTGGCTGACTCGTTTTGCAGCCGGGTGAGGGTAAGCTTGGCGGCATCGCCCAGCGTGATTTCATTCAGCGCCACGGTCAAATAAGCGCCATCGCCCACGCCGACATAGCTTTCGACAATCTCCGCTTCAGCACCGGCTTCCAGCACGATCAGATTGCGCAATACCGCACAAGCGTCGGGCTGGGCGCCAACAAACAGCAGCTGCAGCGGTTTATCCAGCCGGCAACCGGCGG
>SCQD01000114.1 GCA_004299145.1 Methylococcaceae bacterium
CCCAATGGCCGTGGGTAGGGGCGCCAAGCCGGTTTGCTTCTCCATGAAAGCCAGCGTCCGTTCATCGAGGCGCATGCCGCCGTCGCGCCAATAGGGCCATTCCAGGCACAGGCTAAGGCCATGCCGCCTGCCTTCCGCCCTCTGCGCTTCGCGCCACGCGGCGAAATGGGCCAGGCCGGCGTTGGCATAGGCATAATCCGCCTGGCCGATATTGCCGGTGACCCCGGCCAGGGAGCCGAACAGCACGAACCAGCGTAGGTCCGCTGCATCGGCCAGGCAGGCATCCAGGCGGTAGGCGGCTTCCAGTTTGCCGGCCAGTACCGCCTCCATTTGCTCGGCGGTCTTGCGGGCGATGAGGGCGTCGGCGGTGACGCCGGCGGCGTGGATCAGGCCGTGAATAGGCCCGAAGCGGCGGCGGGTTTCCGCTACCAGTTGAGCCACGGCGTCTGCGTCCGCCAAATCGCAGGCATGGTAGCAAGCCCGGTCTTCCTGGGTAGCCAGGAAGGCATGCAAAGCCTCGTCCGGCGCCCGCCGTCCGGTTAGAGCGAGGCGGCAGCCACGGGCGGCCAGGGCCTCTGCCATCAGCCGGCCCAAGGCGCCGCCGGCGCCGGTGATCAGCCAAGTAGTGCCGGTTAAATCGGCTGCTTGCTCGGGCAGTTCCACGGACCGCAGCACCGCCACCCGGCGGGAACCGTCCAGGCGCACGTGAAAATCATCCCGGCCCAGTTCCGCCACGATTTCCTGCGCATGGCCGGCGGGATCGCCCGCCAAGCCCAGCACCCGGATGCGCAGTCCGCCGTATTCCTGCATGGCGCTGCGGGCGAAACCGTCCAGGCCCGGCGGGGGTGTGGAAGGCGCATAGCCGTAGGCCAGCAGCAGCGGTATCCGCCGGCGGGCCAGGGTGGAGCCCAGGCCGCGCAGCAAGGCGGCGCAGGTTCGCAAGGTTTCGGCCGGGGGCGAGGATGCCGGGAAATAGGCCAGCAGGCGGCCGGGCGGCTGGGATGCCGGCGCCGGAGCCAGGTCATCGACCGATTCGACCCGCCGGCAATCGGCGCCGGCATCGGCCAAGGCGCGGAACAGCGCGCCTTCCCGGTCGAAAACCAGGATGGTGCCGGGAGCGCGGGCATCCGCAACGCCGGAGATTTCTTCCCAGCAGCGCCGGAATGCCAGCGCCACCGGTCCGGCTTCCACCGGCTGAGGAGGGCGAACCGGCGCGGCGGCCACGGGCCGGACTTCCAGGCCCTCCATCCGCGCCAACAAATTTCCGGCTTCGTCGTAGTAATCGAGATTCAAAGCGGCGCCTTCCGGGCCGGGCTCGCCGAGCAGCCGGACGTGCACCCAGCCGCCGGCAGCCAGGGGCCGGAACACGCTGAAGCGGGCCAGGGCGTGGGGCAACAGCAAGCCTTTTTCGCCATAGCCCGCCATCAGCACCGCGCCGGTTTGCAGCAGCCCGTCCAGCAAGGCCGGTTGCCACTCGTAGGCAGGATCGGCCACGGCCGGCTGGAGCCGGCCCAGGGCTTCCCGCTCATTGAAAGCCACTTCCCGCAGCACCCGGAAACCGGGTCCGTAATTCAGGCCCAATTCGGCGAAGAAGCCGTAACAGCGTTCTTCAGACCAGGGAACGGGGAGACGGCTGCGCGCGGCGGCGAGGTCCAGGCTATCTTGGGGCGGTTCGGGCGTTTCCAGGCTCAACCAGCCCTGGGCGTGCAGCAGCGGCGCCTCATCCGGACCGGAACAGAGTTCGAAGCGCACCCCATCGCCTTGCGGTTCCAGCAGCGCTTGGATGCCCACCGGTTTGGCGCCGGCCAGCAGCGGGCGTTGCCAGACGATGTCCGCCAGAACCGCGATGGGCTGCTCCGCCGCCAGGCTGCCGGCGGCCCGCGCCCATTCCAGATAAGCCGTGGCCGGCAGAATGCCGTGGCCGGCCACTTGGTGATCCCGCAGCAAGGCAAAGCCGGGTTCGAGCCGGGCGGCGTATTTCTGGCTGTAGAGGGTCGCCCGGTTGGCGCCGGCCAAGGGATGCAGGGCGCCATCCGCCGGCGGGGCTTCCAGCGGCGGCCAATAGCTTTCCCTGGCGAAGGGATAGCCGGGGATGGGTACCCGGCGGGCCGAAGCCGGGGCGATGGCCTGCCAATCGGGCTGGCCGCCCGCCAGCCAGTCCGCCGCCAAATCGCGCAATTCCACATCGTTCCCACGCTCTGCGTGGGAACGTGCCTCCCACCGCTCTGCGGTGCGAGTCGGGACGGGACGCAGAGCGTCCGGGGCTGCGTTCCCACGCGGAGCGTGGGAACGATCAGGGTTGGGTTCAAGCAGGGCCGGATGGGATTCCCCCGCCAAAAACGCCGCCAGCGCTTCCGCCAGGGTAGGCCACTGCCCACACAAACAGGCCAAGCGGCAAGCGTAGGCTTCCCGCCCGACGCGGGCGGTGTGGGCGGCATCGGCCAGGCGGACGCCGTTGCCTTGCCGGCGGGCGAAGTCCAGCCAGCTTTGGGCCAGGGCGCGCAGCCGCTCGGGGTCGCGGGCCGAGAATACAAACAACTCCTCCCGGCCCGTATCGGCGGCCGGCGGCCGGCCAGGCCCTTCCTGCACGACCAAATGGGCATAGGCGCCGCCGAAGCCGAAAGAACTGATGCCGGCGATGCGGGGGATAAGCTGGCCGCCGGCGTCGCGCGGTCGCCAGGGCCGGCTTTCCCGGAGGATGTAGAACGGGCTGTTGCCCAGGTCGATGTAGGGATTTTGTACGCGGAAATGGGCGTTGCCGGGTAATTGCCCGTGGCGCATGGCCAGCAGGATTTTCAGAAGTCCCGCGATACCGGCCGCCGTTTCCAGGTGGCCGATATTGGTTTTCACCGAGCCCAGGCCGCAGGACTCCGGCAGCAGCCTGCCGCCTTGCTGTTCCCGCAGCCGGGCAAAGGCATTGGCCAGGCCGCTGACTTCGGCGGGATCGCCCAGGCGGGTGCCGGTGCCATGGGCTTCGACGTAGCTCACCCGGTCCACAGCCACCCCGGCCCGGCGGTAGGCTTCCACCAGCAGTTCGGCTTGGCTGGCGGGATTGGGCGCGGTCAGGGAATTGGCGTGGCCGCCGTGATACAGCGCCCCGCCCAGTAAAACCCCGTGGATGGTGTCGCCGTCGGCTTCAGCCTTCGACAGGGGTTTCAGCAACACCGCCCCGACGCCTTCGCCACGGACATAGCCGGCGGCGTCCCGGTCGAAAGTGCGGCATTGCCCGTCCTGGGACAGCATCCCGGCCTTGTTGAAAGCGATGTGCAGGGTGGGCGTCAGCATGACGTTGACCGCTCCCGCCACCGCCATTTCGCAACTGCCGTCCCGTATCGCCGCCATGGCCCGGTACACCGCCACCAGCCCGCTGGAGCAGGCGGTATCCACCGGCTCGCTCGGGCCTTTGAAATCCAGCAGGAAAGACACCCGGTTGGGAACGATGGAATGGGCGGTGCCGGTGGCGGCGTGGGCGTTGATGTCGCCGCTGCGGGCGCGCCACAGCTCGTTGTAATCGAAGTTGGCGACCCCGGCGAACACCCCGATTTTCCGTCCCGCCAGTGCGGAAGCCCGGTAGCCGGCGTTTTCCACCGCGTGCCAAACGGTTTCCAGAAATAGGCGCTGTTGCGGGTCCATGGCCTCGGCTTCCCGTGGCGAGATGCCGAAAAACAGCGGGTCGAAGCGGTCTACGCCGTCCAGAAAAGCGCCGTAGCGGATATTGCATTTATTGCGCTCGCCGGCCGGGTCGCCGAAGATCGCTTGCCAGTCCCAACGTTCCGGCGGGATTTCCCGCACCATCGATTCCACGGCCAGCAGCTTTTGCCAGAATTCGTCCAGGTCGCGGCAGCCGGGCATGCTCCCGGCCAGGCCGACGATGGCGATGGGTTCCTGCACATCGTTCCCACGCTCCGCGCCCCTCTTTATACGCATATGCGTGGTTGCTTCTGTTTTGCAACCCGGAGGGTTGCCAGCCATTAGCCGGGGGTTGAGCGTCAGCGACACCCCCGGATTGGATAACGATATGATTCGTTCAACCCCGGAGGGGTCGCAGCAATCCGCGTTGTGGCCCGATTTCTGCGACCCCTCCGGGGTCGTGGGTGTCTTAATCGGGCCATCGACCGGGGGTGTCGCTACGCTCAACCCCCGGCTAATAGCTTTGAACCCCTCCGGGGTTCCCCCATTTTGGCATCGTGGGGAATCATCGGGAGATGTGTATAACGGCGAGCGGAGACCGTGGGAATGATCGATTCCATAATGCCGCCGCAACTGTTGTTCCTGGCTTCCGAGCAAATAATCCAGAAAAGCCGCTAAAGTCCGGTGCTCAAAAAACACCGAAGGCGACAGGGCAAAGCCCAGCAGGGTTTCCAGTTTGGAAGCCAGAGCGGTGAAGCCGATGGAATCGAAGCCGTAGCTGCTGAGATCGTCGTCGGGATCGACGTCTTCCGGCGCCACTTTCAGCACCGCGGCGACTTGGGCCAGCACATCGGCGGCCAGGCGTTCCCGCATATCGTCCATGGCAGGGGCTGGCCGGGCCGTCGCTACGGCGGGAACGGCGCGGGGTAGCGCCCGTTTGAAGACCACGCCTTCCAGTGCCAACAGCGTTTGCCCCGCGCCATCCAACAAGCTGGCATCGAAGCGGACGCTGTCTTCCTGAGCCGGGTCGCCATGGACGTGCGTCAGGACACCCCAGCACGCAGCAGCGCCGGGCGCATGGATGCGGGCGGTTTCGATCAAGGCCGGCAGCCAGGCCACCGCCGCATCCTCTTGCGGGAGGCCGGTGAAATAGACGGCGGCTGCTTGCAGCAAGGCGTCGGTGAGGTAGGGGTGGATCAGCCAGCCGTCTGCTGCCCGTTCCCCAGTCCCTCCTCGTTCCCCTTCCCCTCGTTCCCAAGCTCCAGCTTGGGAATGCGGTGGGGGAAGCTCCTGCTTCCCGTCGCTCGCCCGCGCTGTGGCCGGTTCCGGGAAGCTGGAGCTTCCAAGGCCGGGTTCCCAAGCGGGAGCTTGGGAACCAGCTGAGAAACGAGCCAACACCCGCCGCCCCGAGCGGGCGGTTTCCGCCAGCAGGCGATAGGCCGGGCCGTGCGCTATGCCTAGCCGGCGGATGGCGGCATAGCAGGCTTCGCCGCTTTGTTTCTCGCCAGCTTGTTCCCACAGCTTTTCCACCGGGACAGGCGGCACGGGCGGCAAACCGGCATGGGACAAACCGCCGCGAGCGTGCAGCCGGGGCTGTCCGGTCTCAGCTTCGGAAACGATTTCAAAACGGGCCGCCGCTCCGTCCGGAGCCAGCAGGATTTGCACTTCGGGCCGTTCCCGGCAAGCCAGGACTTGCAGCAATTCAAGGCCGCGAATCAGGTTGGGCGGTTCGGGCAGGGACAGGACGCCGGCCATCCGCGCCTGCTCCAGGAAAGCCACGGCGGGCAGCACCGGCTGGCCGCCCAGCCGGTGCTGGTCCAGAAAATCCGCCGCCGGATCGGGCCGCCAGGCGAAGCGCTGCACTTCCAGGGTGGAGGTGTTGCGGTCGATGAGCGGATGCAGCGCCGCATGGATCGCGAGCGATGCGCTTCGTGCCTCAGCGCATCCTTCTATGGCGTCGCGGCTGGGAACGACGTAGGACGCGGTGTCGAAGGGATACAGCGGCAGTACCAGCCGGCGGAAAGCGACGCCTTCGAACAGGGCGGGCCAGGATAACGGCCAGCCTTCCAGGTAGGCGCGCACCACCGTGTCCGGGTCGCTTGCGGTCGGCCGGACGGCGGCCAGGCGGGCCACCGCATCTTCGGCTTCCGCCGGCAGCGGGACCGGCGGCTCGGCGCCGGGCTTGCAACGCCGGATCAGGGATTCGAGGTCCGGCTGTTCCAGCCATAGCCGGAACTCGGCGGCGGAACTCGCGGCAACCGCCAGCCGGTAAGGCAAATGGGCGCGGCCCAGCCACAGCGTCGCTGCCAAGTCTTCCAGCCGCGCTTCGGGGTGTTCCCGCAGCCAGGCCGCCAGCTCTTGCGCCCGCTTGCGCAGCGCCGTCCGGGTTTGGGCGGAGAGCGCCAAGGGCAGCCGGGCGCGGCCGGAGGTAACGGTTTCTTCCACCACCGGCGCTTCGCGCAATACCAGGTGCGCGTTGGTGCCGCTGAAGCCGAAAGCGCTGACCGCCGCGTGGCGAACGCCGCCCGGCGGGGCCGGCCAATCCTCGGCCGTTCGGCAAATCCTGAACGGCGAGCCGGCCAGGCGGATATGCGGATTCAGGTTGCGGAAATGCAGGCTGGGCACCCAGGTACGGTGTTCCAGGCACAGTATGGCCTTGATCAGTCCGGCCACGCCGGCGGCGGCCAGGGCATGGCCGATGTTGGATTTCACCGAACCCAGGCCGCAATAGTCCTGCCGCGCCGTGTAGCGGCGGAAAGCGGCGGCCAGGGCTTCCACCTCAATGGGGTCGCCCAGCCTGGTGCCGGTGCCGTGGGCTTCCACGTAGCCGATCTGTTCCGGGTCTATGCCGTGCCGCCGATACACCTCGCCGATCAAATCGGTCTGGGACAGGGCATTGGGCGCGGTGATGCCGTTGCTGCGCCCGTCCTGGTTGACGCCGGAACCGGCGATCACGGCATGGATATGGTCGCCGTCGGCCAGGGCGTCTTCCAGGCGTTTCAACACCACCAGGGCCACGCCCTCGGCGGGGACGATGCCGTCGGCCTCGGCGTCGAAGGGCCGGCAGCGCCCGGTGGGGGACAACATGCCGGCCTTGGCGCTCAGCACGTGGAACTGGGCGGTGGTCTGGATGGTCACGCCGCCCGCCAGCACCATGTCGGTTTCGCCCCGCAGCAGGCTTTCCCGCGCCAGGTGCACCGCCACCAGGGAGGAGGAACACGCGGTGTCCAGGGTCAGGCAGGGACCCTTGAGATCGAGGAAATAGGCCAGCCGTCCGGCCAGGATGGCGTCGGAGTTGCCCATGAAAGCGTAGGCGCCGTCAGCCTCGAAAGCGTCGGCGGCCAGGCGGTTGCGGTAGTCTCCGGCGCCGGCGCCGGCCACGATGCCGCAGCGCTGCCGCGCCAGGGATTTATCGCCGTAGCCCGCGTGTTCCAGGGCGTGCCAGGCCACCATCAGGAACTGGCGCTGTTGCGGGTCCATGAGTTCGGCTTCGCGCGGCGAGATATTGAAAAAAGCGGGATCGAACCGGTCGTAACCGTCCAGCCAACCGGCCCATTGGCTGTAAGTCTTGCCGGGCTGTTTGGGATCGGGGTCGTACCAGCGCGCCAGGGACCAGCGCTCCGGCGGGATGGGACGCACGGCGTCGCGGCCTTCCTTGAGCAGTTGCCAGAAGGCATCCAGGTTGGGCGCGCCGGGGAAGTTGCAGGCCATGCCGATGACGGCGATTTGCCCGGAAGTGCGGGCGTCCTGCCTCCTGGAAGCGCTTTCCGCTCGTTCCCAAGCTCCAGCTTGGGAACGCGGCAGGGGAAGCTCCAGCTTCCCGTTTTCTGTCTGCGGGATGGCCGATTCCGAGATACTGTGGCTGGTGTGCAATGCGCATTCTATGGAACGACTTGCCCGCGATGAACCCGGCTCCGGGAAGCTGGAGCTTCCGGGATCTGGTTCCCAAGCTGGAGCTTGGGAACCAGCGGAAGGCTGGTTCAACCCTCGGCTCGCGACGATATACCCGGCCAATTCGCGGATAGTGGGATAGTTGAACAAATCGGTGGCCGACAGCTCGAAACCGCCCAGCCGGTTGACGCGGCTGACGACTTCGACCCCCAGAATCGAATCCAGCCCGAATTCGGCGTGGGGCATATCCACGTTCAGTTCTTCCGGGTCGATTTCCAGGGTTTCCGCCATGGCGGTGACGATCAGCCGTTCCACCGATTCCGCTCGTTCCCAAGCTCCAGCTTGGGAACGCGGCAGGGGAAGCTCCGGCTTCCCGCTGCTTGCCCGCGCTGTGGCCGATGCCGGGAAGCTGGAGCTTCCGGGACCGGGTTCCCAAGCAGGAGCTTGGGAACCAGAGGGAGCGTGGGAACCAGAGGGAGCTTGGGAACCAGCAGGCGCCAACACCCCGCAATTCGCCAGCATGAGATGTTGCCCTAGTCCGTCGAAGCCGCCCTCGGCATAGCCGTAAAAGCCCTGTTCCGCCAGTACCCGCCGCCAGCCGGCGCGGTCCAGCAGCGGCCCGCCGGGCAGCCGCAGGCCATCCCGGAACGCCCACCAGCCGTCCAGCAAGCCGAAGGTGAAGGTCGCGTAAGGCGAGTTTTCTGTGACTTCGTTCAACAGCAGCAGGCCGTTGGGCTTGAGCAGCATGCGCACGTGGTCCAGGGTGGCCCTGAGGTCCGGGGTGGCGTGCAGCACGTTGGCCGCCACCACGATGTCGTATTGGGCCTGGCCAAGCTCCTCCGGTGTCCGGTTGATGTCGCGGACTTCGAAGCGGGCGTATGGGTAGCGTTCGGCCAAAGCCTCCCTGGCCTGCTTGACGAAAGCCGGCGCCAGGTCGCTGAACACGTAGCTGACGCGCCCGGCATGGGGTTGCAGGGCGGCCAGCAGCACCTGGGCGGTGGCTCCGCTGCCGGCGCCGAGTTCGAGGATGCGCAGCCGGGTTGCCGGGCATCGCTCGACGAAGCGGACCACAGCCGCCGCCGCCATACGGTTGAGGCCGTCGGCCAGGGCGTGGCCTTGGTAGATGCCGGCGACCCGCTCGGCGGAACCTTCCGGGAACAGCAGGTCGGTGGGCGCCCGCTCGCCTTGCAGGATGGCGGCATAGGCCGGAACCAAGGCCCGCAGCAGATCGACATAGGCGGCCAGTTCGGGGCAATCCTGTTCGATGGCGTCCAGGTCCGGCGGCGTAGCGGCACCCCAGCGCCATTGGCCATCATCGGTACGCTGTAACAGGCCGTAGCGTTCCAGCAGCGGCAAGGCGGCGCGGAATAAGGGATGGAAGCGGGAGGGCAGCCTGTGGGGCAAGCCGTCTTCCGCCTGCATGGAACCCGGCGCAATCCATCCGGCTTCGATCAATCCCAAGCAGAACCACTCCGCCGCGGCCCGATCCAGGCGCTGCATGCCTGCCGCGATATTGACCAAGGCTGGTGCATCGGCGGGGACGGCCTCGATCTCGGGCAGGATGGCCGGATAATCGGGCCGGCGCGCCACCAAACCCGGCCCCTGGCCGATGCCGGCCTGGGCCAGGAACCTGGATTCCGCCCGGAACGGCACGATTTGCAGCAGGGGCGCGGCCAGCGCCCGTTCGGTGGCGGCCAGGCCCTCTTGGGTGGCAATCGGCAGGATGCCCTGGGCCTTCAGGCGACGGGTGTATTCGGGGGAAGCCACCGCGCCGGTTTCGCCCCAGAACCCCCAGTTGAGCACCCGCACCGGATAAGGGCGGTGCTGGGCGAGATAAGCCGCCCAAGCGTCGACGAAGCTGCAACCGGCGGTGTAATTGGCCTGGCCGGCGTTGCCCAGGAACGATTGGGCGGACGAGAAAAAGGCCAGGAAATCGAGTTTGATATCCCCCAGGCATTGGGCCAGCACCAGAGCGGCCCGCTGCTTGGGCGCCAGGGCGGCCAGAAACGTTGCCTCGTCCATCTGCCGTAAGGCGCGATCAGCCAGCACCAGGGCGCAATGGAACACGCCGTGGAGTGGCCCCGCCTCGGCTTCCACTTCGGCGATTGCCCGCGTCATGGCTTGGAGGTCGGTGGCGTCGGCGCGGAGATAGCGGACCCGCCCTTCACCTACCCAGCAACCTGCCGGGGGCACCGCAAAGCCCCCTCTCCCCCTGGGAGAGGGTTGGGGTGAGGGCATCGAAAGTGCGCCCCCGGCAGGTTGCTGGGTACCATTGGAAGCACCACCCAAGGCGGCGATGGCTTGCCGGCGGTTTTCGTCCAAGGCGCCGCGGCCAGTCAGGAATACCTGGGCCTGGTAGCGCCGGGCCAAATCTTCCGCCAGGGCCAAGCCGAGTCCTCCGGCGCCGCCGACGATCAGATAAACCCCACCCTGGCGGTAGGGGCTGGGCGCCTCGGGCAAGCAGACCGGTTCCAGCCGGCGGCGGTAAGCCTGGCCCGCGCGGATGGCGACGGGGGATAGCGTGATGGGCAGCTCCGGGAAGGTACTGGTAGAACCGTCCTCGTCGATGCAGGTGATGGACAACTGGGGCAGCTCCCGCGCCGCGGCGAGGGCCAGGCCGTGGAGAGCGGCGGCGTGCGGGTTGCACACCGAGTCGTCCGGCCGGAGGGCGATGGCTTGCCGGGTCAGGATCAGCAGCCGAAGCTTGCGCCCGGCGAGGGGCGCTTCCGCCAAGCCTTTGAGCAGTGCCAGCAGCTCCAGGCAGCCGCCGTCGGCGTCCAGGCCGGCATTTTGCTCGGGAGCCAGGAAAACCAGTTGCAGCGGATCGGGCAGGTCCGCCAGGGCGGCTGTCCAAGCAGCGGTATCCGCGAGGCGAAGGACATCCGCCGGCGGTTCGGCTGGGCCGGTGGCTACCAGAAGAACTTTCTCCGCTCGTTCCGCTCGTTCCGCTGGTTCCGCTCGTTCCCAAGCTGAAGCTTGGGAACGCGGTATGGGAAGCTCCAGCTTCCCGAAATTCGGCAAGCCGGAGCTTGCCGGGCCGGGTTCCCAAGCAGGAGCTTGGGAACCAGCGGAAAAAGCGCCAAACACCGCCAAGGCCGCCAGCGGTTCCGCCGACGGGCATTCCGCCGGATCGAGCCTGGACCATTGCGGTACATAGAACAGCCCGGCCAGGGGATCGGTTTCGATCGGTTCCTCGTCTCCCGCTCGTTCCCAAGCTGAAGCTTGGGAATGCGGCAGGGGAAGCTCCGGCTTCCCGCTGCTTGCCCGCGCTGTGGCCGATGCCGGGAAGCTGGAGCTTCCGGGACCGGGTTCCCAAGCAG
>SCQD01000115.1 GCA_004299145.1 Methylococcaceae bacterium
CGTCGCTTACGGAAACTGGCACAACGTTTGGGCTTTAATCTCACGCCGATTGTCGCCGCACCGCTTGAGGTTCCTGGGTAGGGGGCTTTTGCGGCGCCCCCGGCAGGTTCCTGGGTAGGGCTGGGTGAGGGCATAAAAAAGCGGGGGCGTGAACGATTACGCTGCTTTTATTCAACCTTTACCCTGGAGATATAGACATGAGTGATACATCAAGCAAATACGCATGGCCCATCGCCCTGGCGCTGGCCGGATTGCTGGCCGTCACCCGCAGCCATCACTACGCGGATATACACCATCTGCCGGACGCTACCTGGGCGATATTTTTTCTGGCCGCCGTCTACTTGCGCCCGGTATGGATATTGCCTCTGTTACTCGCCGAAGCCGCAGCGGTGGACTACGTCTCCATCGTCTGGGACGACGTCAGCAGCTTTTGCGTCAGTCCGGCTTATGGTTTGCTGGTGCCTGCCTATGGCGTTTTATGGTTGGCGGGGCGCTGGTATGGCCGGCGTCATGTTTTCGGCTGGGATGCCCTGCTGCCATTGAACGCCGGCGTGCTGGCCGGTGCCGCGCTTTGCGAGCTGTTGTCAGGCGGTGGGTTCTACTGGTTGTCCGGCCGTTTCGGAGAAACCAGTCTGCTGGAGCTGGGGTCGCGTCTGGTCCGCTATTTTCCGCTATCCCTGTCGGCCATGGCGTTTTATCTGGGGCTGGCTGTGACCGTGCACGTGGTGCTGACCGTGGCGGCCGGCAGGAGGGTTATTACAGGAGTCGCCAAGCGGTGAGCGGGCTGTGCGGAGGGTGATTTGGCGCCAGGGAAGGCGATGGAGGGGGCGCGGACAGGCTGCCGAAATTCGGTAACTTTATTTGGCAAAGTTGGCTATTTCAAATACTGCGCCTATGCTGATGACGGGCAACACCATCCCTTTTGGAGACCGCGGTTATGAGCATTGCGCTCGCTGCTGGAGATGCGCTGATCGTCACGGACGTGCAGAACGATTTTCTGCCGGGCGGCAGTCTTGCCGTGGCCGACAGCACCGCGGTCATCCCGGTGCTCAATCGCTATATCGCCTGCTTCCGCGCCCGGCGTCTGCCGGTTTTCGCCACGCGCGACTGGCACCCGCCCAACCATTGTTCTTTTTCCCCGCAAGGCGGTCCATGGCCGCCGCACTGCATTGCCAACACGCCCGGCGCGTCGTTTCCCGCCGGCCTTGAACTCCCGGCCGACGTGCACATCGTTTCCAAGGCGGATACGCCGGAGCAGGAGGCCTATTCCAGTTTCGGCGGCGGGCGGCTCCATGCGCTACTGCAAGCAGCCGGCAGCAGGCGGTTGTTCATCGGCGGCCTCACTACCGACTACTGCGTGCTCAACAGCGTGAAGGATGCCCTGCGGCTGCATTATGCGGTTTTCCTGCTGGTGGATGCTGTTCGCGCGGTGAACGCGCAGCCGGATGACGGCTGCCGGGCATTGCAGGAAATGACGCGCTTGGGCGCGGTCCGCATCCGCTACGAGGAGCTCTCCGTATGAATCCGCTCTCCAGTCCGCTGCTGACCGACCTGTATCAGTTCAGCATGCTGCAAAGCTTTCTGGAACACGGCATGGAGGAGACGGCGGTGTTCGAGTTTTTCATGCGCAAGTTGCCGCCGCAGCGGAATTTCCTGGTCGCGGCAGGGCTGGAACAGGTGCTGGATTTTCTCGAAAACCTCAAATTTTCCCCGGAAGAACTGGCGTGGCTGGCCACGCGCTTTTCGCCCGCCACCATCGCTTATCTGGAGCAACTGCGCTTCAGCGGCGACGTGCACGCCATGGCGGAAGGCACGGTGTTCTTTCCCCACCAGCCCATCCTGCGCGTGACCGCCCCGCTGCCGCAGGCGCAGCTGGTCGAGTCGCGCATCATCAACCTGCTGCACTATGAAACGCTGATCGCATCCAAGGCCGCCCGCTCGGCGCTGTCGGCGCCGGACAAGCTGCTGGTGGATTTCGGCCTGCGCCGCGCGCATGGCGCGGAAGCCGGCTTGCTCGCGGCGCGTGCCGCCTATCTGGCCGGTTTTTCCGGCACCGCCACCGTGCTGGCCGGAGCGCTGTACGGCATTCCGCTGTTCGGCACCATGGCGCATTCCTACGTTCAGGTGCACGGAAACGAGGAGGCCGCGTTCGAGCATTTCGCGCGCTCCTACCCGGCCAACGCCATCCTGCTGATAGACACTTACGACACCGAAGCCGCCGCGGCCAAGGTGGTGGCGCTGGCCGGCAAGCTGCGCGCCCAAGGCATCGGCATCAAGGGGGTGCGCCTGGACAGCGGCGACTTGGCGCAACATGCGCGCCAAGTGCGGCGCATCCTGGACCAGGGCGGCCTGGATACGGCCACGATCTTCGCCAGCGGCAATCTCGACGAATACCGCCTGCAGGCGCTGCTGGAGACCGGCGCGCCGATAGACGGCTTTGGCATAGGCACGGCGCTGGATACTTCGCATGACGCGCCCGCGCTGGATTGTGCCTACAAGTTGCAGGAATACGCAGGCAAGCCGCGCCGCAAGCGTTCCGAAGGCAAGGCCACCTGGCCGGGCAGGAAGCAGGTGTACCGCAGTTATGCCGCCCATGGGCGCATGGCCTGCGACATGGTGGCGCTGGCGAGTGGCGATGAGCAGGCCGGCGAGCCGTTGATCCACCCGGTCATGCGCGACGGACGACGCATCCATGCGGCTCCCCCGCTGGCCGAATCGCGCCGGCAAGCTTTGGCGGCCTATGTCCGCCTGCCGGAATCGCTGCGGGGCCTTGCACCGGCCGCGCCTTATCCGGTGACGATTTCCGCGGCGCTGCGCGCGTTGGCGGATCAGGTAGACCGCGAGGCATCATGCGCGAGGAACTGACCGCCGGCATCACGCCATGCGTCTGGAACGCGCGCTACCGCGCCGACATTGCCGGCGAAACGGCTATTGAGGATTCCTGGCACCGCGTGGCGAAAGCGCTGGCTAGCGTGGAAACAAGCCGCCAGGCGCACTGGGAGCGCCGGTTCTACCGCGTGCTGGAAGGGTTTCGTTTTCTCCCCGGCGGGCGCATCCTGGCCGGCGCGGGCAGCGGCCATGCGCTGACGCTGTTCAACTGTTTCGTCATGGGCAAGATCAAGGACTCGCTCGACGGCATTTTCAACGCGCTCAAGGAAGGCGCGCTCACCATGCAGTGCGGGGGCGGGGTCGGCTACGACTTTTCCACGCTGCGCCCATGCGGTTTCAGCGCGCGGCGCAGCGGCGCCATCGCCTCCGGCCCGGTATCGTTCATGCACATCTGGGACAGCATGTGCGCCACCATCCTTTCCACCGGCGCGCGGCGTGGCGCCATGATGGGCGTTCTGCGCTGCGATCATCCAGACATCGAAGCCTTCGCCGCCGCCAAGCGCGACGCGCGGCGGCTGCGCCATTTCAACCTGTCGGTGCTGGTCAGCGACGATTTCATGAGGGCCGTGCGCGACGATGCCGCATGGGCGCTGCGCTTCCCGCCGCACGGTGCCGTGGTGCGGCGCCTGCCGGCGCGCGAACTGTGGGAGCGGATCATGCGGGCCGCCTACGACTGCGCCGAGCCGGGCGTGATCTTCATCGACACCGTCAATCGCGCCAACAATCTGTGGTACTGCGAGCGCATCAGCGCGACCAACCCGTGCGGCGAAATCCCGTTGCCGCCCTATGGCGCGTGCAACCTCGGCTCGATCAACCTGACGCGGTTCGTGCAATCGGCGTTTACGCCACAGGCCGCGCTGGACCTGGAAGGCATTGCCGCCACGGCCTGCCTGGCCACGCGCATGCTGGACAACGTCTACGACCTTGCACATTTCCCCCTGCCCAGGCAGGCAAAGACCGCGCGCGCCTCGCGCCGCATCGGCCTGGGACTCACCGGGCTGGCCGACGCGCTGATCATGCTCGGCATTCCCTACGGCAGCGAACGCTCGCTCAGCCTGGCCGGCGAGGTGATGCGGACGATTTGCCGCAACGCTTACCGCACATCTGTGGCGCTCGCCGAGGCGAAGGGCGCGTTTGCGCAGTTCGACGCCCGGCGGTATCCGCAAGGGGAATTCATCCGCGCGCTGCCGCCGCAGCTGGTGCAGAGCATACGCCGCCACGGCCTGCGCAACAGCCACCTCACCGCCATCGCCCCGGCCGGCAGCATCAGCCTGCTGGCGGGCAACGTGTCGAGCGGGCTGGAGCCGGTGTTCGAATTCAGCCACCAGCGCCGCATCCGCGCGACGGACGGGCAACTGCTCAGCGTCGACGTGGAGGACTACGCCTATCGGCTGTACCGCAGCCTGCACGGCGAGCCGGCAAAACTGCCCGCCGCGTTCGTCAAGGCAGCCGGCCTGTCGCCGCTCGCCCATCTCGAAATGCAGGCCGCCTTGCAGGCGCACGTGGACAACGCGATCTCGAAAACCATCAACGTGCCGCGGGATTACCCTTTCGAGGATTTCCGTGCGCTGTACCAACAGGCTTATGCACGCGGCCTGAAAGGTTGCACCGCCTTTCGCCCCAATCCCGTCACCAGCGCGGTGCTGCTTGAGGCGCAGCCGGAGCGGAAATGCTGCGTATATGGGAACCGGAGCGGGTAAAGCGACACGAAAGTCCCCTGCCCCTCGCTTCGGGACAAATCCGCCAGGAGCGGATTTGCATGCTTGGCCGATGCGTTTGTTGTTGCGGAACGGTTACTTCCTTGCCGATTTACTACTTTCCACCCAGCAAACTCGACGCTTTCCACAACGCCAGTTTGCGCCCCCGGTAATCGTCGATGACTTCGGCTTTTTCCGGCGGCAACAGCGCTTTGCCGGGCACGAACCGCCCCACCACGTAACCATCGGGATGAGCGGCTATCCATTGCTGGATGGCGGCGGGGCCGCGCGTGGTGTCCAGCGGCTGGGTCAGGCGGCCGATGAATTGGAAATCGCCGTGGTATTCGCCTTCGTGCACCAGCGGCACGCCGGCTTTTTGCAAGCGGCTCAAGCGCTGCGCCATCGGGGCGATATCCCAGGCGCTGTAGCTGGTGTAGTAATACGCCACGTGCGCCAATACAAAGATCAGGCCGGCACAGAGCACGGCGAGACCCGCTGCCGATTGCGCCGGGGTTTGCGGCCGCTTCCAGGCCAGCAAGCCCGCGCCCACGGCCAGCATGACCAGTTTCCAGGCCAATGGCAACGGCGCCAGCAACGTCAACAGTGAACCACCGTCCTCATCGTGCGGATTCACGTCCAGCTCGGGATAGCCGGTCAGGGCGTGGCTGAGTTGCAGCCATTCATAGCTCAGCCCCGCCAGGATGAGCAATAGCCCTACGCCCCAGAACGGCCGCTGACAGCCAACCACGGACGAAGCGGCGAGCACGCGCGCCGCCAGCAAAGCCAGCAGCGGAAACAGCGGCAGTAAATAGTGGACTTGCTTGCCGCTGATCAACGAAAAAATCACCAGCACCGGCACGACTACCGACAAGCCGAAGCGCAACCCTGAGTCCAGCGCCGTGCGCGCCGCGCTACGCCACAGAGCAGGCCAGGCTGTCCAGGGAAACAGCAGCAGCGGCAACATGGGAACGTACCACCACCAAGGGCGGTTATGGGCGAACGAATGGGCGACGCGGCCGGCGAACTGCCCCCATAAAATCAGCTTGCCGTATTGTTCGCCTCCCGCCGCCGCTGCGGGAATCGCCCAGGCCAGCCCTAGGGCAATGCCCAGGATCACGGCGATAAACAGGCCCAGGTAAAACTGTCCCCAGCCCGCCGCCGGCCGTTGTTCCATCCACCAGGGCGCCAGCATGGCCGGCGGCAGCAAAAACACCAGAATCACCGGCCCTTTAGCCAGCAACGCGCCCCCCACCGACAAGCCGGTGAACAGCCAGCAACGCCAATTGCATTCGGTTTTTGCCGTCAACAGACCCAGCCAGCCTCCCAGCACGAAAAAGCCGATGAGCAGATCGTACAGGGTCAGGGTGGCCCAGAACGCCCACAGCGGAATGCCCAGCAGCAGCAAGGGCGCCAGGCGGGCAACGCCGTGCTGTTCCGGCCACAAGCGTTGCGCCAGGCGTTCGGTGAGCAGCAGATTGCCCAGCGCAAACAACGGCGCGATCAGGCGCGGCGTCCAGTCGTTGACGCCGAACAGCAGCCAGCTCAGCTGAATGCCCCATTGCAACAAAGGCGGCTTGTGGCTGTAGGGGTGGCCATTCAAATAGGGCACCAGAAAATCCTGGCGTTGCCACATTTCCCAGGCCACCGTCACCGCCCGGGTTTCGTCCAGCGGCGTCAGGGGGCGCAGCCACAGCGCCACCAGTACGGTGCCCAGCCAGAGCGGAAGGTAGGGCCGTTGATTGATAAGGGTTGCGAGGTAGCGGGATGGGGTCATGGGGCTTTACAGAACGTGGAAATGAGGAAAGGATATGGTTGAAAAAAACTTCCCGATTGCGCCCATCAATGTAGGGTACGCTGCGCGTACCGTTCGACGCCCTCGAAGGTACGCACAGAGTACCCTGCAAGGTTGGCTCGACCATGGATACGCTAAACACAAAACACGAGGATAGCCATGACGATAACAACGCTGACCAGCCGGGAATTCAATCAGCACGCCAGCGAGGCCAAGAAAGCCGCCAAGCGGGGGCCGGTGTTCATCACCGACCGCGGCCGGCCGGCGCACGTCCTGTTGAACATCGAAGACTACCGCAGTCTGAGCGGCGCCCGGATGACGCTGGCGGAGGCACTGGCGCAAACCGGCGTGCCGGATTTCGATTTCGAACCGCCGCGCGTGGACGGCTTGGTTCGCCCGGCGGATTTGTCTTGATGTTTGATTATTGCCCCACTTCCTCGACCACCGGCACTTTGGCGCGCCGTTGCAGCCAGATGACGCCGAACATATCGACGATGCCTACCCACAAGCGGTTCCAGGTGCCGTATTTGGATACGCCCTGGGTGCGCGGACGGTGGTTGACCTCCACCGACACCACCTGGCCGCCGGCCCGCTGCACCAAAGCCGGCAGAAAGCGGTGCATATGGTCGAAATAAGGCAAGGATAGATAGGCCTCGCGCGAAAACACTTTCAAGCCGCACCCGGTATCCGGCGTAGCGTCGCCCAGTAAAGCGCTGCGCACGGCATTGGCGAATTTGGAGGAGAACTTGCGCCACGGCGTGTCCTGGCGTTTTTGCCGCCAGCCGGCCACCATCACCAGGCCTTGCGGCTTATCCGGCGCCCGCAGCCTGGCCAACAGGGCGGGAATATTCGCCGGGTCGTTCTGGCCGTCGCCGTCCAGCGTGGCCACCCAGGGCGCCTGGGCGGCGCGCACGCCGGTCAGCACGGCGGTACTCTGGCCGCAGCAGTTGTGGTGGCGCAACACGCGCATGTGCGGCCGGTTGCGCCGGGCGGCTTGCAGCGCAGCGGGCGTGGCGTCGTTGCTGCCGTCGTCCACGTAAATGATTTCGTAGCGGCACACGCCGCCCAGCGCCTGATCGATTTCACTGACCAGGCTTTCGATGTTGTCCGCTTCATTGTGTACCGGAACGACCACGGAAAGGTCCATGCATGACTCCTTAGTTCGGAATAATGGAAACAGCCGGGCGCAACAGTCCGGCTGGTTTAAACTCAACCACGCAGGTTGGCGTAGCGAATCGGTTCATCACCGCGCGTTTCGACGATCTCGCCGATGACGGCGGCGGCTTCACCCAGCGCGTTGAGGCGGGCCACGGCGGCATCGGCGTGCCCGGACGGCACGCAGACTATCATGCCGATGCCGCAATTGAAGGTGCGCAACATTTCCGCTTCCGCCACGCCGCCTTGCCGCATCAGCCAGTCGAACACCGGCGGGCGCTGCCAGGATTCCAGGTCGATGACGGCGCAAGCGCGCTCCGGCAGCACCCTGGGCAGGTTTTCCGTGAGTCCGCCGCCGGTGATGTGCGCCAGGGCGTGCACCGGCAGTTCAGCCAACAGCCGCAGCAAGGGTTTGACGTAAATGCGCGTGGGCGCCATCAGGCGGTCGGCCAGACTGGCGCCGGCCAGGTCGGCGTCCAGATCGGCGCCGCTGCGTTCGATGATTTTGCGGATCAGGGAATAACCGTTGGAATGCGGGCCGGAAGACGCCAGGCCGATGAGCACGTCGCCACGGCCGACCCTGCTGCCGTCCAGGATGCGATCTTTTTCCACCGCGCCCACGCAAAAGCCCGCCAGATCGTAATCGCCCGCCTCGTACATGCCGGGCATTTCGGCGGTTTCCCCGCCCACCAGCGCGCAACCGGCCTGCTCGCAGCCCTGGCCGATGCCGGCTATCACGGTAGCGGCCACCTCCACGTCCAGCTTGCCGCAGGCGAAATAATCCAGAAAAAACAAAGGCTCGGCGCCTTGCACGACAATGTCGTTGACGCACATGGCCACCAGGTCGATGCCCACCGTCGCGTGGCGGTTCAGCGCCTGCGCCAGCTTCAGCTTGGTGCCGACGCCGTCGGTGCCGGCGACCAGCACCGGGTTTTGGTAGCGGTCTTTAGGCAGTTCAAATAAAGAACCAAAGCCGCCCAGACCGGCCAGTACGCCGGGAATGCGGGTGCGCTTGGCGATGGGTTTGATGCGCTCGACCAGCGCATTGCCGGCGTCGATATCGACGCCGGCGCTACGATAGTCGAGACGGTTGGCGGGGGGATTGCTCAAAAGGCACCTCGTTGGTTGAAAGCCGCCGCGTAGCGGAATGACTAAGGCTTAATTAAAGCCGCCGCGTAGCGGAATAACTAAGGCTTGGTTAAAGCCGCCGCGTAGCGGAATAGCTAAGGCTTGGTTAAAGCCGCCGTGTAGCGGGATAACTAAGGCTTGATCAAAATACAAGCCCGCCGTAGGGCGGGCTGCGTGGGTTATGCGAGTAAGAACGGGCGCTATTTTACATGCAATCCCGGCCAGCAGGGGCAGTAAGCGGGGACCAGGCGTACAGGTGCGGCTTGCAGCCTGCTCGATGCCCCGGCGCGCGCCGCAGCAAGCCATCGCCTGGGCGAGCGGATCGCGCAATGGGATCACCGCCGCAATCCGGGCGGAATGTCCGCTACTCTGGGCCATGCATTGAACTACATGATGGGTTGACTTCATCACCACGCCAACGTAAATCAGCATGGCTGCCGCACGTGCAGCGCCCACCCCGCCCCATGGGGCTTTA
>SCQD01000116.1 GCA_004299145.1 Methylococcaceae bacterium
TGGTCTTCCATGAGTCTGGCCGGGGAACTGGCCGGCAGCGATCCGGCGCGCGTGGTGGCCGATTCCATCGCTGAATACTGGGCGCGGGATATGCAGTCGATCTTGATTGCCAGCCTGACCGGGGTTTTTGCCGATAACGTCGCCAACGATGCCGGCGACATGATCGTCGACGTGGCCACCGATGCCGCCGGCGCGGTGGGTGCCGGTGAAAAGATTTCCGCATCGCTGATCCTGCAAGCCCGGCAGACCATGGGCGATGCCGCCGTCAGGCTGGCCGCCATCGCCATGCATTCGATCATCCATACCGAGCTGCTACGGCAGAACCTCATCACCTTCATCCCCAACAATCAAGCCGATATTGGATGGGGGACTTACATGGGTTACACGGTGGTGGTGGATGATTCTTGCCCGGCTGTGGCGGGCACCAACCGCGTGACCTACACCAGCTACCTGCTGGGGCGCGGCGCGGTGGCTTACGGTGAAGGTTCGCCCAAGAAGTCGTCCGAAGTGGAGAACATCCCGTCAGCCGGCAACGGCGCCGGGCAGGAAGTGCTGTACAGCCGTCGCAGCTTCATCATGCACCCGCGTGGCGTCAAGTTCACGGCGGGCAGCATGGCGGGTGTTTCTCCCACCAACGCCGAGCTGGCGCTGGCCACCAATTGGAGCCGCGTGTATCAGCGCAAGGCCATCCGCCTGGTAGCGATCAGGACCAACGGTTAGGAGGCATCACCCATGAACGAAACCCTGAACCTATCCGCCCTGACCCCGCAACGCCAAGCGTTGCTGATTCAAGCACTGGGTGGCCATTCGGTCACCTTCCAAAGCGGTGCCCTGGCGCCGGATTCCCGCAAATCCCTGGAAATCGTTGGTTTGACGCCCCTGGAAATCGGCGCGCTGGAAGCGGCCAACTCAGGCAGACCAGGCGCATTGATTCCCACGGTCAGCGCCGCCACGGACCCGAACAACCCATGGACCCAGGCGGGATTCAATCTCACCCGGCAGGCGGAAATCATCGGTCGTGATCCGGTGCTTGCCGAAAGGCTGAGGGCTCAGGCCGGCGTTGCCTGACGCTGTATCGTATCGTATCAGTTACGATACACACGGCGCCGGCGGCAAATGTGACGCTTGCGCCGGCGCAAGTGATTCGAGCGTGACGCCTTGAGTAACGCCGCCCCAGGCGAAACCGCTACGCCGCCCTTCGGGGCGGTTTTTTATGCAGGCATGTGGTACGCCTTTGACGCCCCACTGCACAGGTTATACATAAAAATTCAACGACAGTGCCAAAACGCTCGCCGAAACTGCCCCCGTTAGCCTCCGTTTTTTCTTTCAAACCTTTTTCCGCGTTTTTTCAAAGCAAGTGCCGCCCGTCATCAATGGTACCTACATATTGCATGACCCGCTATCCTTGACAGTCCCGATTTCGTCGCTATCATTAGCACTCACCAACGCAGAGTGCTAACAACTCCCCTGGCACCCGCGTGAAACTTAGTGTGCAACCCATCCCAATAGGAGCAACCATGAAAATTCGTCCCCTGCACGACAGAGTGATTGTAAAACGCTTGGAAGAAGAGCGTATGACCGCCGGCGGCATCGTTATCCCCGACTCTGCAAAAGAAAAGCCCATGCGCGGCGAAGTGCTGGCCGTCGGTAAAGGCAAAATTTTGGACGATGGCAGCGTTCGCACCATGGCCGTTGAAATCGGCGACGTCGTGTTGTTCGGCAAATATTCCGGCACCGAGGTGAAACTCGACGGCGAAGAAGTCGTCGTGATGCGCGAAGAAGACATCATGGGCATCATCGAAGACTAAGCCTCCCTCTTTTCCTCCGACCAACTATATTAGGAATTCAACAATGGCAGCAAAAGACGTTAAATTCGGTGACGACGCGCGCGTTCGCATGGTACGCGGTGTAAACATTCTGGCCCACGCAGTCAAAGTGACGCTGGGTCCCAAAGGCCGCAATGTCGTTCTGGAAAAAAGCTTCGGCGCTCCCACCGTCACCAAAGACGGCGTGTCCGTGGCCAAAGAAATCGAATTGAAAGACAAGTTCGAAAACATGGGCGCGCAGATGGTGAAGGAAGTCGCTTCCAAGACTTCCGACGTGGCCGGCGACGGCACCACCACCGCCACCGTACTGGCCCAGTCCATCATGAACGAAGGCTTGAAAGCGGTAGCCGCCGGCATGAACCCCATGGACCTGAAGCGCGGCATCGACAAAGCCTGCACCGCCGCCGTGGAAGCCATCCACGCCATGTCCGTGCCCTGCGCCGACGGCAAAGCCATCGCCCAGGTCGGCAGCATTTCCGCCAACTCCGACGAACACGTCGGCCAGATCATCGCCGACGCCATGGATAAAGTGGGCAAGGAAGGCGTCATCACGGTGGAAGACGGTTCCGGCCTGGAAAACACCCTGGACATCGTCGAAGGCATGCAGTTCGACCGCGGCTACCTGTCGCCGTACTTCATCAACAATCAGCAAGCCATGAACGTGGAACTGGAAAACCCGTTCATCCTGATTTACGACAAGAAAATCTCCAACATCCGCGACCTGCTGCCGGTGCTGGAAGGCGTCGCCAAATCCGGCCGCGCGCTGCTGATCATCGCCGAAGACGTGGAAGGCGAAGCGCTGGCTACCCTGGTGGTCAACACCATGCGCGGCATTCTGAAAGTGGCCGCCGTCAAGGCGCCGGGCTTCGGCGACCGCCGCAAAGCCATGCTGGAAGACATCGCCGTACTGACCGGCGGCACCGTGATCGCCGAAGACGTGGGTCTGACGCTGGAACAGGTGACGCTGGACCTGCTGGGCACCGCCAAGAAAGTGCAGATCACCAAAGAAAACACCACCATCATCGACGGCGCCGGTGCGCACGACAAAATCGAAGGCCGCGTGGTGCAGATTCGCCGCCAGATCGACGACACCACCTCCGACTACGACCGTGAAAAGCTGCAAGAACGCCTGGCCAAGCTGGCCGGCGGCGTTGCGGTCATCAAAGTGGGCGCAGCCACGGAAGTGGAAATGAAAGAAAAGAAAGCCCGCGTCGAAGACGCTCTGCACGCCACCCGCGCAGCCGTGGAAGAAGGCATCGTGGCCGGCGGCGGCGTAGCGCTGATCCGCGCTTTGCAGAAAATCAAGGATCTGAAAGGCTGCAACCACGACCAGGACGTCGGCATCACCATCCTGCGCCGCGCCATGGAAGAACCGTTGCGTCAGATCGTCGCCAACAGCGGTGACGAGCCTTCCGTGGTATTGAACAAAGTTGCGGAAGGCGCCGGCAATTTCGGCTACAACGCCGCTTCCAGCGAATACGGCGACATGATCGCAATGGGCATCCTCGACCCGGCCAAAGTCACCCGCACCGCGCTGCAAAACGCGGCTTCCGTGGCGGGTCTGATGATCACCACCGAGTGCATGGTCGCTGAAGAACCGAAGGACGAGTCAGCCGGTCACGGCGGCCATGGCGGCGACATGGGCGGCATGGGCGGCATGGGCATGATGTAAGCCCTGCGGCTTGACCTGCTGAATGAAAGCCCCGTCTGCGAACGGGGCTTTTTTTTGCCTGGCAAATGGAAACGAGAAATACAGGCACCGCAAAACCCTGGATTAAGCTCACTCACGGCTTTTTGTAAATGGCCGGCATAATCGACTCCAGCGCCGTGGTAATGCCGTTGAGGCTTTCCGAGTGGCCCACAAAAAAATACCCCCCGGACTTCAACAGCGGCAGCAGGCGTGCCACTACGGCGCGCTTGGTGTCCTGCGAGAAATAAATCATTACGTTGCGCAAAAAAATCACGTCGAACAATCCGAGGTTCGGCAGCGGCGCATTGAGGTTTACCTGTAAAAATTCGGTGCAGGCGCGCAGCTTGCGGTCCATCAAAAAAGTACCCTCCTGGCTGCCGATGCCTTTGAGGCAATAGCGCGACAGCAGCGGCTTGGGGATATCCTTGGCCCTTTCCAGGGGATAGTGTCCCGAGCGCGCTTTGTCCAGTACGCGGGTACTTAAATCCGAGCCCAGTACGCTCCAACAACCATAATCCAGCGTTTCAGCCAGCGTCATGGCGATGCTGTAGGTCTCTTCCCCGGATGAACAGGCCGCGCTCCAGATGCGAAAGCCTTGCCCCGGCCGGCAATGCGGCAAAATATTCGCGCTCAGGAAATCAAAATGCTTGGGCTCGCGAAAAAAATAGGTTTCGTTGGTGGTCAACAAATCCAGCGCGCGCTGCAGTTCTTCACCGCGCTCGCGGCCTTGCAAACGCTGTAAATACTGGCTGAACGTACTCAAACCGCATTCTCGGATGCGTTTGGTCAAACGCCCCGCCACCAGCGGTTTTTTTTCGTTGGACAGGGTAATGCCGGCCACTTCCAGCATCAGTTTTTGAAACTGGATAAATTCCAGATCAGTGAGGGGCGCAACGGCGCTGACGTCGACGATTTGCCAGGGTTTTTCAGTCATGAGGTTACCAGGCTTTGCCGACCAGCACCGTGATGCCGGCAAAAGCCGACCAATCCTGCGAGGCATGGGTCATGCCCCTGGACATGCCGGCGTCCAGCACCACGCGGCGGTGGACCTGATAACTGCTGGACACCAGAATCTGGGTTGTGGGATGTGCCTCATCGCGCGCCGTGCCGGAAAACTCCAGTGCAACGCCCCAACGCTCCGTCAACGGGTGATCGATCGCGGCCTGCCAAGCCCACAGATAACGGCTTTCGCCGGGGCTGATCGCCCCCAGGCTGGTCAGCCCCACGTTGATATCGATGGCATTGCCGGCGATGTCCATGCTGTAAATGCCGTTGGCCGTGTAATTGGTTTTGCCGTCGCCGATGCCGGGTTTGGCGGAAGGAACCATGGCGCTTAGCTCCAACCCCAGCGCCGTCGTTTCGCTCATGTCCCATTTTTGCTTGAGGACCAGCGAGGTATCCCCCGCCCCCGTGACCCGGTAGCCATCGTAACCGGTTTGGTCGTTATGCAAAGTACTGCCGACCATGATGCCGATGTCTTCGGTAAAGGCGTATTTAAGCAAGGCGGGCAGGCCGGTTTTGCGGCGGTTGTCCGAGCCCCCCTGGATGCGCTCCCAGCCCAGTTCCATTTCGAAATAACCGGGAGTCGATAATTGTGCCGGATTGGAAACCGTGGGGCGGTATGGCGTGGCTTCGGGTTCATCGTCCGGCCAGGCAGGGGAGGCCAGACTGGCCAATAGCAGCAGGAGATATCTGGATTGCTTTACTCGTTCCCACGCGCTGCGTGGGAATGCATCTTCGGCGCGCCGCGCCGCGTAGGGAAAAGGCATTTTACTTTGCAACATCAAGCGCACGGCGGATACAGGGCGCGGCGCGCCCAAACAGCGTTCCCACGCAGCGCGTGGGAACGAGAAAAAAGGTACGCACAGCATACCCTACAATTTTATGCAGCACCCGCCGCCTCGACCGCCGTGCCTTTTTCCGTCCCCATCGCCGTCAACATGGTCAATTCATCGAGCGACAATACGCGGGCGATATCCAGCAGGATGACGAAGCGGCCATCCACTTTACCCATGCCGTCGATAAAATCGGCGCGGATTTTTGCGCCAAACGACGGCGGCGGCTCGATTTCCGAATCGGGGATTTCCAGCACTTCGCTGACGCTGTCGACGATGATGCCGATATCCAGCTTGCCGCCTTCGCACTCGACTTCGACGATGACGATGCAGGTGCGGCGCGTGGTTTCGGTCGGCGCGTGGCCGAAGCGTATCGACAAATAAATGACCGGCACCACCGAACCGCGCAGGTTGATCACGCCGCGGATAAAATCCGGCACCATCGGCACCGGCGTGACCTGGCCATACTCGATGATTTCCTTGATGCGCAGTATGTCGATGGCGAACATTTCGCCGCCGAGCAGGAAAGTAAGAAACTGCCGGCTGCCGTGCGAAACCAGCGGTTTATCAACGGCTTGTGTGGTTTTGACTAGCGCACCCATGGTGGTCTCCTAAAACTTCACAAATTCGTGGTCTTCGTGGAAAGCATCCCGCGCCGTGGCTGGCTGGGTTTTCCGCGACGGGGGGGAGGCGCCGGTTTTGCCGGCCGATGCATGACCAAGGCTGGGGCGAGCACGCCGCTGCTCGGTATTGGTTTTAAAGAAACTCATCAATTCTTGCAGCTGCATGGCATGGCCACTCATTTCCTCCGCCGTCGCGGTCAGTTGTTCCGAGGCCGAAGCGTTTTGCTGGGTAACCTGGTTGACCTGGCTCATGGCCGTGTTGATTTGCCCCACGCCGGTAGACTGCTCCTGGGAAGCAGCGGCGATTTCCTGCACCAGATCGGAGGTTTTGTTGATGGAAGGCACGATTTCATCCAGCAGTTTGCCGGCCTGCTCCGCCAGTTCGACGCTGGAAGCCGCCACCCCGCCGATTTCCTGCGCCGCCACCTGGCTGCGTTCGGCCAGTTTGCGCACTTCCGCCGCCACCACGGCAAAGCCCTTGCCGTGCTCGCCTGCGCGCGCGGCTTCGATGGCCGCATTCAAGGCCAACAGGTTGGTCTGGTAGGCGATATCGTCGATGATGCCGATTTTGGTGGCGATTTGCTTCATCGCCGCCACGGTGTGTTTGACCGCATCGCCGCCTTGTTCGGCTTCTTTGGCGGCTTTGGACGCCATGCCGTCGGTCACTTTGGCGTTTTGCGAGTTCTGGTTGATGGAAGCCGTCATCTGCTCGATGGACGCGGTGGTCTCTTCCACGCTGGCCGCCTGCTCGCTGGCGGCTTGCGACAAGGTCTGGCTGGTGGCCGTCATCTCCTCCACCGCGCTGGCCAGCGATTCGGCCGAACTGCGCACTTCATCGATGATCTGGGTCAGCTTGCCGACCATGTTGCCCATGGCGGCCAACAGGCTGCTGTCATCGCCTGGTTCCAGGTGGATTTCCACCGTCAAATCGCCGACGGCGACTTTGCGGGTAATGCCCAGCGCGTAATTGGGATCGCCACCCAGTTGTTGCAGCAAATTATGGATGACGAACCAGGCCAGCAAGGCGGAAATGATCAAGGCGCCGATGCCGATGATCAGCATGGCCAGTTTGATGCCGTCCACCACCGCCTTGCTTTGCTTGACCGCACTGTCGCCGACGTTGGCGTTGAGCTCCAGAATTTTGTCCAGGGTTTCGCCTGATTTATCAAAGAACTCGATGGCATCGTCGCTGACGCGGTAAAAATCGGCAAACAATGCATTCTGTCCGGCTTCGTCGTGGACGCGGGTGAGTTGTTCGACAACGGCCGCAATTTTGGCTTCTTTTTCCCGCCAAACCTGCCACTCCCGTTCAAATTGTTTCCACAACACCGCCTCTTCCTGCGTCTGCGGCAAAGGCTCATAGATTTTCCAGCCTTTGTCGATTTTTGCGAACTTGTCTTTGCGCGCTTGCAATATCTGCGCGAATTTATCCCTTGAGTTGTAGTCATGTTCAAACTTTGCCGTGGTCAGGTTGTTGAGGCGCACGGCGAGCTGGCCTTCTTTTATCGCCGCCAGCCCCACCACGGAAGGTAGGCGCACGATGCCGACTTCTTCGATTGCTTCGGAGCAAATCCTGATGCCATAGTTGCCGGTAAATCCGACCACGAACATCGCAGCAAGCGCAACGCCTATCATAAGCAGCAATTTCGCTTTCATTGTCATTTCTTTAATCATGATCCTATTCCAACAAGAGAGTGAAGCGCGTCATAACGTCGCCACAGCGCGGGCAAAAGGCGCAGTAACCTGCATTTCCTTGTTCGCGGCCATTTGCAGCAAAGCGGGCACGTCCAAAATCAACGCCACTTCGCCGCCACCCAGGATGGTGGAACCGCTGATACCCTGCAAATTAACAAACAGCTTACCCAGCGGTTTGATGACGGTTTGGAACTCGCCCAGCAATTCATCCACCATAAACCCGGCCTTGCGGCCTGAAAACTGCACCACCACGATATTCTCGCGGCGTCCGGCCTTGCCGTTTTCGCGGAACAAGTCGCGCAGGCGCAAAAACGGCAGTACTTCACCGCGCAAATTGATGTAGTTGCGTTCCAGCGCGGACTTGCGCTCTTCGGCGGACAATTCCAGGCACTCTACCACCATATCCAGCGGCACCACATAAAACGAACCGCCGACGCCGACCAGAAAGCCGTCGATGATGGCCAGGGTCAACGGTAAACGGATACTGACGACGGAACCGGCGCCGAGTTGACTGTCCAGTTCCACGCTGCCGCTCAAAGCGGTGATGTTGCGCTTGACCACGTCCATGCCGACGCCGCGCCCGGACAAATTGGTCACTTGATCGACTGTCGAAAATCCCGGTTCGAAGATCAGGTTGTAGATGTCGCGATCATCCAGGTTCTGCTCCGGCGTGACGATGCCGCGCTCAATGGCGCGCTTTAAAATTTTGTCGCGGTTCAGACCGCCGCCATCGTCGGCCACCTCAATGATGATGCTGCCGGAATCGTGGTAGGCGTTAAGACTGACCGTGCCTTTGGCGGGTTTGCCGGCGGCGATGCGGACCGTGGCGGGCTCTATGCCGTGGTCGATGGCGTTGCGCACCAGGTGCAGCAGGGGATCGCCGATTTGCTCCACCACGGTTTTATCCAACTCCGTTTCGGCGCCGTCGATCTGCAATTCGATCTCCTTGCCCAATTCCAGGCTGACGTCGCGCACCACGCGGCGAAAGCGGTTGAAGGTGTCGCCGATTTCCACCATGCGCAACTGCAAAGCCTGATCGCGTATGTCTTCCACCAGGTGGGTGACGCGGGAGGTGGCTTCCTGCAACCCTTTATCGCCCTGGCGGCGCGCCAAAAGGTTGGCGCTGGCGCCGGCGATGACCAGCTCCCCGACCAGGTTGATCAGGTGGTCCAGCTTGTCCGCCAAGACCCGGATGTAGAGATTTTCCCTGGCTTTGTTTTCGCGAATCTGCTGCTGCTTTTGCAGGGCCGCGTTGACGGCCTCTTCCGCCACCAGGCGGTGACCGACCAGGATTTCGCCCAGGGGCGGCGCCACGTGGTCTTCCGTGTCTGCGGCGGTACGTTGCTGAAAAGCCAGGGCATCGTGCAATTCCTGGCGCGTCAGCGTACCGCAGTTGACCAGAATGTCGCCCAGTTTCGGATCACTGGCGGGGTCCTGCATTTGGATCAGCGACAGATAGTCCGACAATTTGCTGTGCGGCGGCAGTATGCGCACCAGACTGTCCTGGCGCACGAAATCGAATGTGCCGGCTATGGTTTCTTTGTCCGCCGCCGACTTGAAACTCATCTCGAAACCGAGGTAGCAGGCTTCCGGATCAATGTCCTTGAAGGACGGCAGATTTTCGAACAGCGTAACGATGCTGACGACTTCGCCCAGCGTGCCCAGGTAGCGAATGAACGAAATGGGGTCCATGCCGTTGCGCAGCGAGTCCTGCCCAAACCGCACCGAAATATGCCAATTGTCGCCACTGACTTCTCTGCCGCAGGACTCCACTTCCGCGGTTCTATGCGATTCGGCGTCGACGGGTAAACCAGCGGATGCCTGCGTCAGCAAACGCTGCCGCAACTGGTCCAGCAAGGCTTCTCCCCTGGCCGGCAACTCGCCTTCCGGCACCACGGTGCCACAGGCGGACACGTGCTCGATCAAGGCATCGATGTGATCGCGGCAGGACAACATCACCGCGATCAACTCAGCATCGAAAGTCAGCTCGCCTTCACGAACCTTATCCAACGCGTGCTCAACCACGTGGGTAAACACCACCACATAATCCAGACCAAACAGTCCGGCGGAACCTTTGATGGTGTGCACGGCGCGAAATAAAGCGTTGATCGCATCGCCATCCAGGGGATCTTGCTCCAAGTGCAGCAGCCTATCTTCCATTTCGCCGAGCAAATCGCGACTTTCCGCGATATAAGTCGCCAACGCTTGATCCAGGTTCATGAAGATTTGCCCCTTAAAAGGCGTCGTTTTGAAGTAACCAATGGATTACGCCTGCCGCGCCGTAATGATCACGGGATCGCCAAAATAGGCGGACATATTGAATAAATCCAATACGCGCATGGTGGCGGGGCTATGCTGCACCAGGCTCAATTTTTTACCCAGGCGTTGCGCCTCGCGCTTGACCACCACCAACAACTGCATACCGGCGCTGTCCATTTCCTCCACGGCGGACAAATCGATTTCCAATGTATTGCTGACGCACAGCGCGTTGAGCAAATGGGTTTTTAACGCCTCGGCCGTGTAGATAGTCATATCCCCCTTGACGCGCAGCGTATGCACATTGCCATGCAGCTCGAATAGCGCTTCCATGAAGGCGCGCCGGTTACGGCAGTATTAATTTGGAAACCGCCTGCAGCATTTGCGCAGGCTGGAACGGTTTGATAACCCAGGCTTTGGCGCCGGCCGCCTGACCTTCCTGCTTTTTGGCGTCCTGGGTTTCTGTGGTCAGCATAATCACCGGCGTAAACTTATGGTTAGGCAGCTTTTTGAGTTCCTTGACGAAAGTAATGCCGTCCATCACGGGCATATTGACGTCGCAGATAATCAAATTGATTTTATGGCTGTCCAGTTTGCCCAATGCATCTTTGCCGTCGCTCGCTTCCACCACCGCATAACCCGCGTCTTCCAGCGCCATGCTCACCACTTGCCGTAGCGAGGCGGAGTCGTCGACTATCATGATTGTTTTTGCCATGGTATTTTCTCAACTTTAAAAGAACGTCATTTCCGTGGACTGATCCGGAGTATAAGCGCTGCCATGATGAGTGAGGCGCTGCTCGTCGGTGGTATAGCTTTTCTCCAAAGCAGCCAACCAGGCGGCCGTATCGATGGCGCTGAGCTCCTGCCCGCCAGCTCTTTTTTGCTGCAAATCAATAAGTTCCTGATGAAGCTTGTGAATACCATCGCTGATTTGCGTCATAATCTGGCTGACGCGATCCTGAAACTGCAGCGAAACCAGCATGTCGGCAATTTCACTGCGAATGCCGTTGCTTTCTTCCTGAAGAATCGAGGATGAATCCGCCAAGCCGGCGGCCGCACTGGAAAACTCCTCCAACACTTTATGGATGACGGCTTCGGAGCGCTCCACCATTTCTTCATCCTGCTTGGCGTATTTTTCCGCAATCTGCACCGTGGACACCATGGCGGCGCTGATCACGCCGACTTTTTCACTGATGTGCTTACCGGTTTCGCCGGACATATTGGACAGTTTGCGCACTTCGTCGGCAACCACGGCAAATCCACGGCCGGCAGGCCCGGCGCGGGCCGCTTCGATGGCGGCGTTCAGGGCCAGCAGATTGGTTTGCTCTGCAATATTAGCCACGTCCGCCGCCATTTTTTTCAATTCGTCGGTAAATTGCGCCAAGCGGGCGATTTCGCTCATCATGCTGCTCTTCACCTGCATGGACGATTTTAATGACGTAACAATGCCGTTCAGTTCATTCCGGCTATCCCCCAGCACCGTAGCCACGCTGGACTGCTCGCCGCCGGCGCTGAGAGAGGCTGTCATGGCCGCCCCCAGGCGTGCTTTCAGAGCGGAAAAGCGCCTGGTCAGCGCGATGATGGCGTCTTCGGTCTGCACGCGCGAAGTTTCGACCTGTCTGGCCCAAATGGGCAACACGGTAACAAATAAGTGCTCCAACTGTTCCTGCTGCCGCGCATCGAGTTCTTGTTGTTGTTCCGCCATATGCTTTTTCATCGAATCAATCGTGGATTTGACGCGTGCATCGACGCGCGCGGCGCCGACGTGTCCCAAAATCAAGGCTGCAACCAGCAAAAACAGGCTGATGCCGAGATTGACCACATTAATGCCCGCCGCATAAAACAAGGCCATCGCCCCCATAGCCGCCACCATAGCCGGTGTCGCACGCCAAATCCATGAAACTTCCGGGGCCGCCATATTGACCAGCCTCGTGTTGGTACGGCTCAACGCACTTTCCCGCATAATTTCCTCGATCACTTGCCCAATGTGCCGGTAACGGCGCTTCTTTCAATTATAACCATGTTCCTATGCGGTTTTTTTACCGGCGTGGAACCCCATGATGGCGAGCGGTATGGAACTCAAAGGCATGACCTGATCCACCGCGCCGGCCTTGACCGCCTCTTTGGGCATGCCATACACCACGCAACTGGCTTCGTCCTGCGCCACGGTGGGCGATCCGGCCTGATGCATTTCCAACATCCCTTTGACGCCGTCGTCACCCATGCCGGTCATGATCACGCCCATGGCGTTGCGCCCGGCAAACTTGGCGACCGAGCGAAACAGCACGTCGACGGAAGGCCGATGGCGGCTGACCTGGGGACCGGACACGATTTCCACGTGGTAGTAAGCGCCGCTGCGCTTGAGCAGCATGTGATAACCACCGGGAGCGATGAGCGCCAAGCCGGGGATGACGCGATCATTGTTTTCCGCTTCCTTGACGTGCATTTCGCACAGCGTGTCGAGCCGGTCGGCAAAAGCCTTGGTAAATTTCTCCGGCATGTGCTGCACGATGACCAGGCCCGGAGCGGTGCGCGGCAACGCGGTAAGCACCTGTTCCAGCGCCTGGGTGCCGCCGGTGGAAGTGCCGATGGCCACCAGCCGCTCGGTGGTCTGGTAGGGTTGATTGCCCGTGGACGCCGACAGAATCACGTCGGCGTTGAGTTTGGGGCTCACCACCGGCGCACTCGCTTTGGCGGAAACAGCCGCCGCCGTACGCGCCAGATTACGCGGGTTGGCCTTGCCGGCCGCGCGAATGGCGCCCAGATATTCTGCGGCCGACTCCTGCAAAAAGCCTTTCACGCCGATTTTCGGCTTGGTGATGATGTCCACCGCGCCGGAGGCCATGGCTTGCATGGTAACGTCGGCCCCGGTCTCGGTAAGGGACGAGCAGATCACCACCGGCGTGGGATGCTCGGCCATGATTTTTTTCAAAAAGGTCAAACCGTCCATGCGCGGCATTTCGATGTCCAGCACGATCACGTCCGGCCATACCTTTTTCATTTTTTCCATGGCGAACAAGGGATCGCTCGCCGCGCCGATCAACTCCAGCGCCGGATCGGTGGCAATCAGGCTGGTCGCTACCTGACGCACCACGGCGGAATCGTCCACGACCAGGACTTTGATGCGGCCATTGACAATGTCATTCATGAGTCGGATCCCATTGAAACAGCATTAGGCGCACGCAACCAGGTATTGCCCGAAGTCAAATCGAAAATCACCACGCGATGCCCATTGCCGCCCACGTGCTCACCGCTGATGGTAAAACCGGCCTTTTGCAGCATGCGGCGCGCCGCGTCGATATTGCGCTGGCCTATCTCCATGGCCTGCTGGGGAAACATATTGCCGCCACCCAACAGCTTGACCACGCATTCGCCTGGGGCGGCGCCCAAGCGCAACAGGTGGTGGCTGAATTGTTGCACCGCACCCTCTACATATAGCGTAGTACGATCATCGCCGGCCGAAGGAAATTCCGGCAACAGGCAATGGCTCATGCCACCGATGCGCAGGTTGGAATGCCACAGCGTGATGGTGATGCATGACCCCAGCACGGTGCGTAAACTCAAATCTCCCTGGCCAAAATAAAAATCGCCGGCAGCCAGATGAATCTGGCGTTGTGGTTCGCTGTTGCTCATATTCTGCGGTAAATGGAAGGTGAAACTGGCTTAAAATCAGAAACCGTGCCCAGCAGCGTTTCAGAATGCCCAACGATAAAATGCCCGCCGAGTTTTAAAAATCGCCGGGTCTGTTCGATCACGTGTAATTTGATGTCTGCGGGGAAGTAAATCAGCGCATTGCGTAAAAATATCACGTCAAACTGGCCCAGTGCGGGTAATGGCTCCACCAGATTGATGCGCTGAAAGCGGATATTGCCGCGCAACTCAGGGCCGATAACGAAAGCGCCGGCGTGCTGCCCTACCCCTTTCAGACAATAACGTTGCAGGTAATGCTTGGGAATATCGGCTCCCCGCTGCAGTGCATAATAGCCCACGCGCGCCTGGTCCAGCACCTCGGAGTTGACGTCGGACGCAATCAGCTCCCAATTGTCGTGCCGCAAAGTATCGGCCAAAACCATCGCGATGCTGTAAGGCTCCTCGCCACTGGACGCAGCCGCGCACCATACCCTCACCATGCGCTTAAGAAACTCCGGCCTGCCGCACAGATCGCGTAAAAAATCAAAGTGCCTGGGCTCACGAAAAAAAGCAGTTTCGTTGGTGGTCAAACAATTAATCAGAATTTGCAATTCATCGGGAAACTCCTCCAGAACGATAGCCCGGTAATAATCCGCATAACTCCTGACCCCCAGCTCCCGCAAACGCCGGTTGAGACGTCCGGTAAGTAGAGGTTTTTTGACAGGCGACAGAAAAATGCCGGTTTTTTCAAGCAGCAGCTGTTGAAACTGCTTAAACTCCTGGTCATCAATGGCAATTGAAACAGGATATTCAGAAATAGCTGGGGTCACGAATCTTATAAACAGCTGTTGATTGGTGAGAGACTCGTGTAGCTTCGTAGGGTACGCCCAGCGCCCTACGCCGCCTCCGCAACCGGCAACGCCTCCTTATCCGGCGCGATCAACTGCGCCAACTCATCCAACGCCAATACCTCAGCCACGTCCAGGATGATCACGAACTTGTCGTCGACTTTACCCATCGCCTGTATCAATTCGCTGCGTATCGACGTCCCGAAACGCGGGGCGTGTTCAAT
>SCQD01000117.1 GCA_004299145.1 Methylococcaceae bacterium
TGACGGTGAACCTGGCGTGAAAACCCTTTGGCTGGGACTTCAGCGTGTTATGGATTTCGCCATGGGGCTCCAGTTCGCGTGGGAGATTCAGGAGGAGGCGAGTTGTGTGTAATGGTATGGGTTTGGCCTTGCTGTATTTTCTGCTGGTGATGGGGTTGTACGGCATTGCTTTCTGGATGCCTCAGATCGTGCACGACCTGGACCGTGGCAGCTATGCCGCCACCGGTCTGCTGACCGCCATTCCTTATGGCGTGGCGGCGCTCGGCATGGTGAGGGTGGGCATGCATTCGGACCGCCAGGGCGAGCGCCGTCGCCATTTGCTGGCTTGCACGCTGCTGGGTGCGGCAGGGTTTGCCGCAACCTGGCTGTTCAGCGCCTCGCTGGCCGGTTCCCTGGCGGCGTTGTCGTGCGCCGCGCTGGGCGTGCTGAGCGCCTTGGCCCTGTTCTGGGCTTTGCCCACCGCCATGCTCAGCCGGCGCGCCGCTGCCGGCGGCATCGCATTGATCAATTCGGTGGGCAATTTGGGTGGTTACGTCAGCCCGGCCAGCCTGGGCGGGTTGAAAGAGGCCACGGGACAAATGGCTTCCGGCTTGCTGCTGCTGGCCGGCACACTGGGCTTAGCGGCGCTGCTGGGCTTAAGATTGACGCACGGGTTGGTCGCCAAGCACGGCCGCTAAGACTTCGGCAATGCCGCCAACACCGATGAGTTTGGTGAGTAGTCACGCGGGAACGCGCCATAAAACAGTAAATGAACAGGGCGCTAGGCATTCCGCTCGACGTTTCCGCTCGCGTCCATCATCATAGCCATGCCCTTGGGGTCGATGAGAGCGACAAAGGTAAGCGTTCACGCCCCAGGGAACGCGGGCATTCCAGAAGCCTTAGATATTCCGCTTCGCGGCGGCTTTCTGCCCGCAACCTGGAGGCGCGGCCATTCCCTCGACCAGCTCGGGACAGGCTCTGGCCGCCGTGCAGGCGAGACGCCTGCGCTCCCGGAGGGGAGCGTGAACGCTTACAGGCAAAGTTTTCGGCATTCTTAATTTGAGTGGAGACGTCACATGAAAAAAGCAATCGGGTTACTGTTATGGCTGACAGCGGTCAGCGTCCAAGCCGCTGAATCTGCCCCCGCCGCCGCGCCCAACGGCGTCACACTGCCGGCTTACTTCAAGGAATGGCGGATTATCGGCGTGTCCCAGCGCAACGACAAACAAAGCCTGCGCGCCATACTCGGCAATCCGGCGGCGGTGGAAGCGGCTAGACAAGGGCGCACCCAGCCCTGGCCGGACGGTGCCATCCTGGCGAAAATCGCCTGGAAGGATGCCGCCTTGCCAGAATGGCCGGCGGCTATAGTACCGGGTGAGTTGCAGCACGTGGAATTTATGGTGAAAGATGCCGGCAAGTATGTGGCGACCGGGGGTTGGGGCTTTGCCCGCTGGCTGGGCAATGCTTTGGTACCTTACGGCAAGGACGCGGCGTTTGACCAGGAATGCTTCCAGTGCCACGGCGCGGTTAAAGCGCGGGATTATGTGTTTACACGGCCGGTGGTGATTCCTTGAGCAATGAAAATGTACAAACTCAAGCGCATCAAGATCTCCGGCGGAGAGTATGTGTTTACCTACTGTGGGAAACGCGTACGGACGAGGAACAACACGGCTTGGCTGCAAGCACGAAAACGTGCGGGGCTGACTCAAGTGAGGATACGTGACCTGAAACACACCTTTGGTCGATGCTTAAGAGCAGTGAATGTATCGTTTGAAGACGGACAGGATTTACTGGGGCGCAAGTCGAGCAGAATCACGGATCACTACTCATCTGTGAAGCAGGGCAACCTGATTGCTGCTGCCAAGAAAGTGTGCGTGAAATAGGTCACACAAAATTCACGCAACGGTTCAGATTGAGATAAAAAAGGGGAATCAATGGCTTTTCAACCTATTGATTCCCCTGATAAATTCTGGAGCTGGCGATAAGATTCGAACTTACGACCGGCTGATTACAAATCAGCTGCTCTACCGACTGAGCTACGCCAGCGCACTTAAGCCGGTCATTCTACTACGAATCGGCGGCCAGTGGACCAGCGCGTTTACAAATTGGCAATCAAGCGGTCGGCAAAGCCCGAGCAGGAAACTTCCGTCGCGCCGTCCATCAGCCGGGCGAAATCATAAGTGACGGTTTTACAGCTGATGGTTTTTTCCAGCGCGCCGATGATCTTGCTTGCCGCTTCGTTCCAGCCCAGGTATTCCAGCATCATGACGCCTGATAGTATCACTGAACCGGGATTGACCTTGTCCAGATTGGCGTATTTGGGCGCCGTGCCGTGGGTGGCCTCGAATACGGCGTGGCCGCTCAGGTAGTTGATGTTGCCTCCCGGCGCGATGCCGATGCCGCCGACCTGCGCGGCCAGCGCGTCGGATAAATAATCGCCGTTCAGGTTCAAGGTCGCAATCACGTCGAAGTCGTCGGGCCGCGTCAGTACCTGTTGCAGCGTGATGTCGGCGATCGAATCCTTCAACAATATCTGCCCCGGCGCCGGTTTGCCGCCGCATTCGTCCCAGGCGACGATCCGGCCGGCGTATTCGCGCTTGGCCAGGGCATAGCCCCAGTCGCGGAATGCGCCTTCGGTATATTTCATGATGTTGCCCTTGTGCACCAGGGTAACGCTGCGGCGTTTATGACGGATGGCGTAGTCGAAAGCCGCTTTGATCAGGCGTTCGGAGCCTTCGCGCGAAACCGGCTTGATGCCGATGCCGCTGGTCGCCGGAAAACGGATGTTTTTGACGCCCATTTCCCGAATGAGAAAGTCGATGACTTTTTGGGCTTCCGCCGACTCCGCCGCCCATTCCACCCCGGCGTAAATGTCTTCGGTGTTTTCGCGGAATATCACCATGTCGACTTTTTCCGGCATTTTGACCGGTGACGGTACGCCGCTGAAATAGCGCACCGGCCGCAGGCACACGTATAAATCGAGCATTTGCCGGATGGCGACGTTCAGCGAGCGTATGCCGCCGCTGACCGGGGTGGTCAATGGGCCTTTGATGCCGACCAGATAGGTTTTGAAAGCTTCCAGTGTTTCGTCGGGCAGCCAGGTATCGAAAAGCTGCTTGGCTTTTTCGCCCGCATAGACTTCAGCCCAGGCGATTTTTTTGCCGCCACCAAATGCCCGGTCGACGGCGGCGTCGATGACGCGCACCGACGCCCGCCAGATGTCCGGGCCGGTGCCGTCGCCTTCGATATAAGGGATGACCGGCCTGTCGGGGACGCTCAAACGGCCATCGCTATGTATGGAAATCGCTGCTCCCTCTGCGGGGATGATGGGGGTGGGGGATGTCATGGCTGCTCCTGTTCAGGTGTTTTTTTAAGGCAAGCGCATAAGGATGGGATGATCGGCGCGATTCCAGGCATGGTTGTTCGCCGATCCAGTGCCGAGTTTATCGGAGGCCGGGAAGCACTGCTGAAATATCGTGTGCGGCACCTGGATCAAGCACCAGATCGACTTCAACAAGCAGCTGTACTGGACGGGCAGTCAGAAAATAGGGGCGGAAATTGCCGGCTCGTGGCCGCCGATGGCGGGAATGGCCGGGCGCAGGGTGCCAAAATAATCATCCGGCACTTCAGGCAACGGCAGCGCCTGATTGCGCGCCGGAGATTCAGGAGAAACCCTGAACCAGGCGCCGGTCAGCTGCCTGGATTATTGTCGTCACCGGCGGCGGCCACGTAATAGACGGCGCATCCGCGGGCTGCGGCTGATGTGATAGGCAATACGCCGACGGCAAGGGCGATAATCAAATAATTGAATACGTTCCACTCCACCCAGCCAGGCAGCCGCTGGTCAAATAGATATCGGCGATTTTCAGCGCCACGTCTGCGGACGGTAAACCATAGTCACGATTCACCGATACGATAACCCCCAGCCGCTCATCCAGAAACCGGACGTAGTAGGAAATAAAACCCAGCCATGCGCCTTCGTGGCCGACGTAACGCCTGCCGTGGCTGTGCCCCAATCCCCAGCCAAAGCCGTAGTTTACGGTTCTGCCGCTGTTCAATACGGTCGGCTTGAATGCTTCGGCCAGTGTGGTCTGGCGGACCAGTAAATCCGTGTATAACGCGGCGTCATAAAGCGCCATATCCGCCACGGTAGAGTACACCGAACCGGAGCCCACCAGGTTATCCAAAGGGTCGAAATAACCATACGGGACGCGGAGCGTCCTGGGCTGCGTTCCCACGCAGAGCGTGGGAACAATGCATATTTCAACAGCCTAGGGTTACCCTGCCCCCGTAAACAACGCATCCAACGCTTCGATCAGCGCTCTGGGCGGTTTGTCCACCTGCACCCCGCCGGCGGGGCCGGCGATGCCGCGCAGAAACAGGTACACCGATCCGCCGACGTGGCTGTCGTAGTCGTAAGCCTTGCCCAGCCGCGCGCGCAGTTGGCGATGCAACGCCAGCAGGTACAGCGTGGCTTGCAGGTCGTAGCGCTTGGCCAGCATTTCGGCGCGCATGGCGTCCGCCGTGTAGGCAGAATCGTCCGTACCCAGCCAGTTGGACTTGTAGTCGGCCACGTAGTAGCGTCCCCGCCATTCAAACACCAGATCGATGAAGCCTTTCAACATGCCGTTCAACTGGTCGGCTGCCAGACCGGGCCGCGCCAATCCCGGAAAGACGTGGTGCGTGACCAGCCGGTCCAACTCCAGGGTGTCCACCGCATCGGCGGCAAACCAGAACTCCAGTTCGGGCTGATAAGCCGCGTTGTCCAGGGATTGGAGCGCCACGGCGCCGTCCGGCAATGCCAGCGGCGTGGACAGCATGGCCGTCAGCCAAGCGTCGAGCGGGGCGATCCACGTTGTCCAGCCGCGCCGCTGGCAACGGCGGGCGATGGCGTCTTCGCGCAGCCGGGCATCGGCGGCAACCCTGTCAAAGCCTTCCCGTGCCGCCCATTCCAGTAAGCCGTGCAGAAAAGTGCCGGGCTGGGCGCCGCGCGGGAACGGGTGCAGCGTCGCCGCTCCACGGACCGGGAATGTGATGGCCGCTCGCTCCGGCGCATCGACGGCTTCCAGCAGATTGCTCTGGCGCGGCGTATCCGGGGCTTCGGCTGCTCTGTCGCTAATGGCGTCATAATCCGCCGTTGCCAGCTTCAGCGCGCTGTAACTGGCGATCCACCAGCGCTGCATGGCGTGGCGGACATAATCGCGCGCGGCTTCCAGAGGCAGTTCGACCAGGGACGGCGCATAAACGGCGTTGTCAGGCACGGGTAGCGGCAGGATGGCGATGGCGGCGCAATCCCCTTTCAGCGCGTGCAGCTTGGCGCCCAGCTCCGCCGCGCTGATGGGCCGGCCGCCGGCCAACACGTGGCCCAACGCACTTTTGTGCAACTGGCATTCTTTGGCATTGCCGCTTTTGACCGGCGCGATGCCCAGCCAGCAGGCGTGGCGCGCCCGGGTCAGCGCCACGTAGAGCAGCCGCAAGTCTTCCTGCAACCGCTCCCGCTCCGCGCTTTCCCTGGCCGCTTCGGTTTTGCCGAGGTCGATTTGCAGTTGCCCCTGTGCATCGTGATAGCGGAAAGCGCTGCTGTTGGTCCCGCTTATTTCTCGAAACGCACAGACGAAAGGCAAAAACACCAGGGGATATTCCAGGCCTTTGGACTTGTGGATGGTCACCACTTTGATCAAATCGGCGTCGCTTTCCAGGCGCAGCAGGTGCGCATCGCCGGGGTTGCCCGGATCGGCCAGCGCTTCCGCCAGATAGCGGATCAACGCCTGCTCGCCGTCCAGCTCGACGGCGGCGCTTTGCAGCAATTCCGCCAGGTGCAGCAAATTGGTCAGGCTGCGTTCGCCGTCGGCGCTGTTCAGCAAGCGCGCCGGCACGCCGAAGTCCGCCAGCAGACGGCGCAGCATGGGCAGCACGCCCTGGTAGCGCCAGAGCGTGCGGTAGCCGCGAAAACGCTCCACTTCGGCTTCCCAGCGCAGTTCGTCGCTATTGAGCCTGTCCAATTCCGCGTAGCTGAGCTGGAGCGTGGCCGTTCCCAAAGCGGCGCGCAAACGCCGGTCGTGCTCCGGTTCGGCGCAGGCTTTGAGCCAATACAGCAAATCCGCCGCCTCGGGACTGGTGAATACCGAATCGCGGCCCGACAAATACACGCTGCGTATTTGGCGGGCGGCCAGCGCATTGCGTATCGCGGCGGCCTCGCTGCGATCGCGCACCAGGATGGCGATGTCCGCCGGTTTCAGCGGCATAAAACCGGCCGGCGTGGCGAATCCTGCTTGGTTCCGGTCGGCAAGGCTCAGCCAGCGCACGATTTCCCCGGCGCAGGCTGCTGCCAGCGTTTTGCGGTATTCACCCAGACCCAGCGCCGTTTCCGCAGCCCAGTGCCAAAGCGTCAAAGCCGTAGCCACTTGGCCCTCAATCAGCCAATGCTCCGCACGGCCTTGCGCCTCGACCGCGCGGTACGGCAACGGGTTTTCCCCCTCTTCCGGCTTGAACAGAAACGCCCCGCCGGCTTGCGCTTCGGCGTGCTCGAACACCCGGTTCAGCGCCGCTACCAAGTCTGGCGTGGAGCGGAAATTGCGGGCCAGGGTGTAGTGCCGTCCCCGTGTGGCGTCGCGGGCTTGCAGATAGGTGAAAATGTCGGCGCCGCGGAACGAATAGATGGCCTGCTTGGGATCGCCGATCATGAATAAGCCCTGGGAATGTGGGCCTCCTTCGTTGCCGCAAGCCGAGCTATAGACCGCCGCAAAAATCCGGTATTGCAGCGGGTCGGTATCCTGGAACTCGTCGATCAACGCCACCGGATACTGCCGGCGCATCACTTCGGCCAGGCGCTCGCCGCCGGGCCGCCGCAAAGCCTGATCCAGATGGGCCAGCAAATCGTCGAAGTCCATGCGCGCGCGGCGCTGCTTTTCCTCGGCGTAACGGCCCTGCACCCACAGCGCGGCGTGCCGCAATACGTCCTGGTTGAAGCCGCGCTCCTGTTCCAGATGGTCAGCCCACAGATCCAGCGAGGTGAAAGCGGCGTGTTGCGGCGGCTGGTCCTGAAACTTTTTGTTCATCTTGAAGCGGGATTGGGCGAACCCCGCCAACCATTCGCGCTTGCACTCCGCGTCCGATTCGGCCCAGTCGGCGACGGCCTGCAAGCGCGCTTCGAACGACTTCGGCGGATAGCTGCGGCCATCCAGCCGGCCCTGGCCCGATGCCTCCCGCAAATTACCCTCGATTTCCGCGCGCTTTTCCGCCCAAGAGCGCCTGGCTTGCCCTTCCAGGCGGCGGCGCTGGATTTCCCAGTTGCCCCACTGTTGCAGCAGGATTTGTGGTTCAACCGTCTCTGCTGCGGGTGGATTGGAGTTCGGAATAACCCTTGCATCAGAAACAGCCAGCAACGGTTTGAGCATGGCCAACAGCGCGGGTGGGCCAGCCGCCAGTTTGCCTACCGCCAGGCAGGCCGATTCATCCAGCGGATAAAAAAAGCGTCGCCAATAATCGCGCGCCGCTTCGTGCAACAACTCGGCGTCTTCGGCCTCCAGTTCCAAATTGAACAAGCTGCCGCTGTCGAAAGCGTGCTGGCGCAGCATGCGGTTGCACCAGCCGTGGATGGTGTATATGGCCGCCTCGTCCATCCACTCCACGGCGATTTCCAGCCGGCGCGCGCAGCCGGCGCGCTGTGCTTCGGGGTAACTGTCGATCAATGACTGGAGAAAAGCATCGGCCTGCATCGGTTCGGGCGGAACGTCGTTCTGCGCAGCTCTGAACCAGCGCGCCGCTTCGTACAAACGTCGGCGTATGCGGTCGCGCAATTCCTTGGTGGCCGCTTCGGTAAACGTCACCACCAGAATTTCGGGCGGCAACAAGGGACGGCCAAATTCCGCCTCCGCATCGCCATGACCCAGAATCAAGCGCACGTACAGTGCGGCGATGGTCCAGGTTTTGCCGGTGCCGGCGCTGGCCTCGATAAGCCGGGCGCCGTGCAGGGGAAAGATCAGGGGGGCAAGGGGGGCCGGGATGGTCATTTCAGGCTGATTCGATGATGGCATCCGTGGTCATTTCAGGCCCAGCACCACGTGCTTGTAGACGGCGGCGTCCAGGTTAGAGCGCAGCTTGTCGGCGGCGGTCCAGAGCTTCTTTTCGAGGTCGTTGAAGAACTGTTGTTCGATGGAGTTCATGGATTTCTCGCAATGTGAAATCGGTTGGATCGGCGCCTATTGTCCAGACTTGGCGCCGCGCCCGTGCTCCATGGCGCCGACACGTTCCTCGAACTCCTGGCAGGTACACGGCAGCGTGCCCCAGGAAAATAGTCGAGCCAGGGCGCAATATCGTGAACACCCTCATGCCAACGATCATGCCAGCCTTCTCCCTGACGGAGAAGGAGCGGTTTCCAACCGCAGGTTCCTGGGTAGGGGGAAGAAGGCCGCCGCGACTTTTATGGCAAACCTGCGAGCTGGGCTCCAGCGTTTTGTAGTAGATCCGCTTCGACTCAGGCTCCGCGAAAATACGCTCCAGGCTGGTAAGGCGGCTCACGGCGTAGCCGAAGTGGTCAAGAAAAAGGCCTACGCGGAAGCCGCGTAAGCCTTTGACTTTATTGGTGCCTCGGGCCGGACTCGAACCGGCACGGCGGTAAAGCCGAGGGATTTTAAGTCCCTTGTGTCTACCGATTTCACCACCGAGGCAAATTTGGAACGCCGCTTTAGTCGAAAAAGCCGGGCGAGGGATTAGTCTGGTGGGCTGACTACATCGCTGAGTAAGCGGTATTTTAACGCCAGCCGGGTCAGTTCCACGTCATTTTTTACGCCCAGCTTATCGTATACCCGATAACGATAGGTGTTGACGGTTTTGGGGCTGAGCATGAGCACTTGAGACATGTCGGTAATGGTGGCTCCTTGCAGAATCAGCATCACTATTTCCATTTCCCGCTGCGATAAGCGCTCGAAAGGCGCTGTTTCGCCGGGCATTACCGAAAACGCAATTTTGCTGGCGACATCGGCGCTCAAGTACCGCTTGCCTTGATGCACCATCTGGATGCCGGTGAGCATTTCCGTAGCGGGACACGACTTGGACAGATAGCCGTGCACACCCATTTGCAGCAACTGCTGGGGCAGCGGGCCATCGTCGTGTACGCTTAAAACAATGATTTTTGCGTGCGGGTAGCGTTTGAGCAGTCGCTTGCAGGCTTCCACTCCGCCCATGCCGGGCATGTTGACATCCATCAGCACGACTTGCGGACTGACGGACGACATCAGTTCCAAGGCTTCCTCGCCTGAACCGGCAACGGCAACCACGCGACAGCCGCCGCTGGTATTCAAGAAATGCTCAATTGCGGTACGGACCAGCGCGTGGTCGTCAACCAGCAGTATTTCAATCATGCTTGCTTCGCTTCCAGGGTATCGTTGCGAAGTTCAATTTGGCGGAGAAGGTGGGATTCGAACCCACGGAAGGGGATACCTTCAACGGTTTTCAAGACCGCCGCTTTCGACCGCTCAGCCACCTCTCCGTAACAGACGAATAAAGGATACCATATTAAATCGGTTATGCATCCTCGCCGCGCGCAATCTCGCTTAACCAGCTGCGCAGTTCAACCATAAGCAATTGTCGCCACTGGCTTTTTTCAGGAACTCCAAACGCCGCAGGTGTGATTGCAGCTCCTCCTCATTGCAATGTACCGTGCGCAACGCCGGCCGTGCGATTTGGCGCGGCTGGTTTGGCGTTACCTCGGCGGCAATCGTCGGCGTCAAAACGTCTTCTTCGAGCAAGGTCATTTGCCCGCCCGTCATGGACAGGTAGACGTCGGCCAGAATTTCCGCGTCCAGCAGGGCGCCGTGCAATTCGCGCCGGCTATTGTCGATACCGAGGCGTTTGCACAGAGCATCGAGGTTGTTGCGCTGGCCGGGGTATTTTTTGCGCGCCATCGCCAGGGTATCTATCACCTCCAGGCAATGGTCGTTCAGCGCGCCACGGCCACCAGGCAACAGGCCGAGTTCGTGATTGATGAACCCTACGTCGAAAGCCGCGTTATGGATGATGAGCTCTGCGTCTTTGACAAATGCCAAGAAGTCGTCGGCGATTTCGCCAAACCGCTTTTTGTCTGCCAGAAACGCATTACTGATGCCGTGCACTTCCTGCGCGCCGGCATCTATGAGCCGGTCAGGGTTGAGGTATTCATGGAAACGGCGCCCGGTCAGGCGCCTGTCGACCAGTTCCACGCAGCCGATTTCGATGATTTTGTGCCCGTCTTGCGGGTTTAAACCGGTGGTTTCCGTATCTAAAACGATTTGCCGCATGGTATTTGCCCGTTATCTGCGTGCACGCTGCTGTTGCAACAATTCGTCCAGCCCCTGATTGGCCAGTCGGTCGGCCGTTTCGTTGCCGGGATGCCCGGCGTGGCCTTTTATCCATGTCCAGCGAATTTCATGGGTCTGCTGGGCGAGGTGCAGGCGCTGCCAAAGGTCCTGGTTTTTTACCGGCTTTTTGTCGGCCGTCTGCCACCCGCGCCTGATCCATCCGGGCAGCCATTCGGTGATGCCTTTAAGTACGTATTGGGAGTCCAGATTCATCAAAACGCTGCACGGCCGTTTCAGGCTTTCCAACCCTTGAATGGCCGCCATCAACTCCATGCGATTGTTGGTCGTATCGGCTTCACCGCCGCAAAGGCGTTTTTCCGTATCCCCGTATTGCAACAGCACGCCCCAACCGCCAGGGCCGGGATTGCCCCGGCAAGCACCGTCGGCGTATATGTGTACCCACTTTTTATTCATGCAGATTATCGCGCGCGGTAGGACCCGCCACGCTTTGAGGAGTCAGGTGTGATTGCAGCAATCCCGTCCGGCCTACGGGAATCCGCCGATAAGTGCGCTTGATGGCGCGGATCGCATAACCCGTGGCAAACCAGGGCATGGAAGGTTTGCAGCGTTCCTTGCGTTGCCCTTGCGGGCTGTTGGCGGACAAGGAAAACGTCGCCGTTACTTCCGCCTCGAATTTGAGCAAGCTGAGCCAGTCCAGCATGCGCCAACAGGAAATAAAGCGCCCACAGCCCGGCGCCGTCCGCCGCTGGCGCCAGGACAAGTGGCGCCACAATCCGTATGGGCTGAATGGGTTGAAGCCCAGAAAATGCAACTGGCCTTCCGGTTTCAGCACCCGCTCCGTTTCCCGCAGAATTTGATGCTGATCCCGTTCGAATTCCAGCGTGTGCGGCAGCAGCACAAAATCCATGCTGCCGCTGTCCACCGGCAATTCGTCCGCCAAAGCCACGATGCGTCCGATTTTTCCGGTTCCGCACGACTGCCCCGCGACTATCCAAGCGCGGCGAAAACAGTCCGGTTCCCAGAACAGCGGTTCCCAGCCCAAGGCACCGATTTGCAGCAAATTTTGGCCGTAGCGCAGGCGCAGCACGTCTTTCAAATAAGCGGATTCCAGGGCTTGCAAGGCCTTGCCGCTGTTGGTGGAACTATACCAGTCAACCAGTTGCAGACGCGCTTCGACAGCGTTCAATGAGTGTCCTATGGGAAAATATGATTTGTGTCACAAAGCGTAATGATACTAGAATGCTTCCCTGGACTCATAATGTCAGGGGCACTAACCCATGAAACAGCTGAAGTACCGACTACCTCTGCTGTGCCTTTCCGTGATCCTGTTAGGGTTGCAGGGATGCGCACAACAACCGGGAACCAAATCCAGACTTGGCTCAGGATTTTCCAGTTCTGCATTCGAGTCGTTGCAAGATACTTCCTCCGAACGCGACGACAGCAATATCCATGAATCGCTCTGGCAGCGGGTGTTCGACATGTACGCCCTGCCGACGTTCGAGCATGAAGCCATAGATCGTGAAGTGGCTTGGTTCGTCAAGCACCCGGATTACATTGACCGGGTCCAGGAGCGGGCGGGCATTTACCTGCACTCCATTGTGGAGCAAATGGACCAGCAGGATGTTCCGGGTGAAATCGCCTTGCTGCCGGTGGTCGAAAGCGCCTTCCGTCCTGAAGCCTATTCGCCCAAGGATGCCGCGGGTTTGTGGCAGTTCATCCCATCCACCGGGCGCATGTTCGGTCTCAAACAGAACCGTTGGTACGATGGGCGCCGCGATGTTTATGAGTCGACGCAGGCGGCCATTCGCTACCTGAAAAAGCTGCACGAAGGCTTCAAGGGCGACTGGTTGCTGGCTCTGGCCGCGTACAATGCCGGCGAAGGCACCGTGTCGCGCGCCATCAAACGCAACCAGGATCAGAACAAACCGACTGATTTCTGGTCGCTGAGCCTGCCGCAAGAGACCAAAACTTATGTGCCGCGTTTGCTGGCCGTGGCCCGCGTATTCGCCAACGCCGATGATTATTCCCTCAGCCTGCGCCACATCCCCAACAAAGCCACCCTGGAACCGGTAGCGGTAGGGCCGCGCTTGGATTTGCACCGGGCCGCCAGTATGGCGGAAATGTCCGTGGAAGAATTGCACACGCTGAATCCCGGCTTTAGTCACGGCTCCACCGGCCCTGACGAACAGACGCTGTTGATACCGGTGGAAAAAAGCGACCTGTTCAAAGAACAACTGGCCAAACTGGACTGGAATGCACCGGCTGAACCGGAGCGTGACGATGCCGGCAGCGCTGCGACCGGCATTGATGCCGCTTCTTTGTTCCACCGGGTTCGGCCGGGCGAAAGCCTGGCGCAGATTGCCCGCCAATACGGCGCAAGCGCGCCGTCCATCCGCCAGGTCAACCATCTGTCGTCCAATAAGCTGCACACGGGCACTCAGTTGATCATTCCCAGGTCGGAAAAAGCCATCCACCGGGACAACATGCAGGAGTACCAGCAGGAAATCGCTGTGGCGCCTTCCGCGACCGTCGGCGAGCAGCGCGTGGCTTATACGGCACGTAAAGGCGATACCCTGTTCAGCGTGGCGCGTCAGTTCGGCGTCAGCGTGGATCAGGTGATGCACTGGAATCACCTGAAATCGAACCAGGAAAAGCTGCCCGCAGGCAAGCCACTGGTGATCTGGAGCAAAGTAAGCGGCGCAAAAACGGTTGCAGCGGCTAAACTGGACAAACAGGCGGAACCGCGTGAGCGCGCCGCCGCTGTCAAAAGCACCGCCAAACAATCGGTTTTATATACCGTGCGCGGCGGCGATACCTTGTTTTCCATCGCCAAGCGCTTCAACGTCAGCGAAGACTCCATCCGCAAGTGGAATACGGCGCTTTTTTCAAAAAGCCTTAGTGATTCCGCTTCGCGACGCCTTTTAGGCAAGGCCAATGGGCTGAAGCCAGGCGTGGTGCTGACTTTGCACAAAGAAGGGTAACCCTGCTGTTTCATGTATATTGCGCGCGCCGGGCTCTACCGTTCGGCGCGCTCCCCCTGCAACATCCTTCGGCCAACGTATTTCCTTTGCCAGGCTCTTCCCGACCATTCGCCGCAACAACCTTACACCACGCCCGGAAGCCGTACTGATTGCACCGGAAGACGAGAAACATGATCACAAAGCCGCCGCGCAGCGGAATCACCAAGGCTGCTGAATGATGCGGCGCTTGCTGTCCCAGGGTCGCCTGTTTTGGTAAAAAAACGCCGGGTGTTTTACGTCAGCGGCTTTGATCCCAAAGGACCGCTGTTTTATCACAGCCTCTATCGCGCGGAGGCTGCCAAGCAAGCCGCCGTGACCGGCGCACAAATCTTCGTCGAAAATCGTAGCGGTACTTCCGCGCTGGCCGAACAGTGGCAAATCAATGCCGAGTTCGACGAACGCACCGTGGCTACCACCTATGAGTTTTTGCGCTGGGACGGCATTATCCGCCGTCATTGGTCACGGACCGAGTGGCGCTTGTTTATCGATTTGCTGCGCACCGCCTGGCTCTATATCGGCAGCGGCGCTTTATTCCGGGTGTTGCTGACGGCTTGGCCACCGTTCGTGACGGCGTTGTACCCGGCCATTTTTCTCTGCCTGCTGCTGGGTACGGCGCTGGGCGTGGCGATTGCGGCCACCCTGGCACTGTTGACGGCGGGCGCTCCGGTGCTGTCCGCTTATGCCGGCGGAACGGTGGGTTTGTTGGGCGTGATTTATATCGGCAGGCTCATTGAACGCCGCGTCAACAGCTATTGGCTGTTGCGCATCTATGCCTTCACCGCCAAGCAAGCGCTAGGCAAAGTCCCTGAGCTGGAAAACCGTTTGGACGCTTTCGCCCGTCATATCGTCGACTATCTGCAACAGGCCGATGACGACGAAGTACTGATCGTCGGCCACAGCACCGGCACCCTCATGGCGGTTTCCGTATTGGCCAGGGCTTTGGCGCTGGACCCCGCCTTAACCCGGCATAAACCGCGCATCAGCTTGCTGACCCTGGGCGAGTGCCTTCCCATCCTGAGCTTTTTGCCGCAAGCGCGCGCTTTTCGCGCCGAATTGGCGTTGGTGGCCAAGGCGACGGCCATCAACTGGCTGGACTTCACCGCACCGGCCGACGGCGCTTGTTTTGCCCTGATCGACCCGCTGGCGGTATCGCGGATACCCCGCCCGGATGGCGTCGAGAATCATCCCAAAATACTGTCGCCGCGCTACCCCAAAATTCTCAGGCCCCAAACTTACGCAAAAATCAAGCGGGATAGGTATCGCATGCATTTCCAGTACCTCATGGCCAGCGAGTTGCCGGGCGATTACGATTATTTTGCCGTTACCGCCGGACCGCTCACGCTGGCCGAACGCTTTCAAGCCCTACCCGCCGTGCGGGATTATTCCCAATTCAAGCTATTCCCATGAGCCGATTCTGCCCTGTTTACCCCAAGCCTTTGAAAAACAAGGCGTCGCTGCTGTCGATGTTTTTACGCGGCCGCCGCTCCTGGCTGGACGTATTGTTCGAGCGCAGCTATCGCATGAAAATGGGGCATTCCAAGCTGCCAGGCCTGGACCTATATATGATCAACGAGCCAGCTCTGGTGCGCAAAGTCTTGATCGAGCAGGCGGAAAAATTCCCCAAGCACCAACTGCTGGGGCAAATCCTCGAACCCCTGCTGGGCGAGAGCATCTTCACCACCAACGGCGAAGTGTGGAAGCGGCAACGCCGCATGCTCGACCCTTCGTTTGAACAAGCGCGCCTGAAAACGGTGTTTCCGCTCATGAACGCCGCCGCCGTCGCCATGCAGCAGCGGCTCGACGCGCTGACGGATGGAGCGGTGCACGACGTGGACATTGAAATGACCCACGTCACCGCCGACATTATTTTCCGCACCATTTTATCTTCGCCGCTGGAAGGCGACGACGCGCGCAAAATTTTCGATGCGTTCGTGCGCTTCCAGGCCATGGCGCCGCGCATCGTCCTGCCCATCATCTACCGCCTGCCCGCCTGGCTGACCTCGTGGTTCGAATCGCGCCAAGGCAAACGCGCGGCCAAAGAGATTCGCGGCCTGCTGGAACGCTTTATCCGCGAACGCTACGACGCGCACCAGCGCGGCGATGCCCCGGCCCATCAAGACATTCTGGCTTCGTTGCTGAACGCGGTGGATGAGGAATCCGGTACTGGCTTTGATTTCGACGAACTGGTCGACCAAGTCGCCATGCTGTTTCTCGCCGGCCACGAAACCTCGGCCAGCGCGCTGACCTGGGCGCTGTACCTCATCGCCATGAGCCCGGACATTCAAGAGCGCATGCACGCCGAAGCCCGCGCGGTGCTGGGGGAACGCGATCCGGAGTTTTCCGACATCAAAGCCATGGACTTCATCTGGAACGTATTCCGCGAAACGCTGCGGCTGTATCCGCCGGTGGGATTTTTCGCGCGCGAAGCCAGCGAAACCCAGCAAATGCGCGATAAAACCGTACAGGCCGGGTCCACCGTCATCATCGCCCCCTGGCTGATCCAACGCCATCGCGACCTGTGGGAACGCCCCGACGAATTCGATCCCGATCGTTACGCCGGCGACAGCGCCAAGGAATCGTTAAAATGTGCCTACCTGCCATTCAGTCTGGGGCCGCGCGTGTGCATGGGGGCTGCTTTCGCCATGCAGGAAGCAGTGCTGATACTCGCCAGGCTGGTTCGGCGCTATCGCTTTGTCGCGCTGCCGGGGCAGAAGCCCAGGCCGGTCGGTCGTCTGACCATACGTTCGGAAAACGGCATGCGCTTGGCTGTCCATAAACGCGCTGATTTTACGAAGTGAGAGTATGAAGGAAAGGTTGGCTGGTTTTTTAATCATGACTTTTTTGGTACCCATGGCCGTCATGGGCTATGCATTGCTGGTCTATATCGGTTTTCTGGGCCGCACCGAACGAGGCCGCGCCGGCGTCAGGGCCATCGATCATTTCGTCAACGCCACGCTGTTCAACGGCCACGCCTGGGAATCGGTGTCCTCGCACGCTTGGCGGGAACGCCATAACAAGCGCTGGGCGCGACTGGTCATCAGGGTCACCGACCTATTCCAAAAAGACCATTGCCGGCGAGCCAACAAACGGGAACAGCCGGTCATCGATTTGATTTTGGAAAAAGGGTTGGAAAAACAAACTATCGTTTAGCCGGCACGGCGGCGCGGTAGTAATGTTCCGGTCCGACGGTTTTGAGCAAGGCCAGCGCGAGCAGTTCGTCGTCCACGTCGCCCTGCTGGGAAAACAGGTGATGGATGCGGCCGCTCGCCTCGGGCGCGGCGCGGGCGATGCCGGGGCTGATCACTTCGCCCATGGAGGAAACCATGCACCCTACCGGGGCAATGTTGAGCACCAGGTCGTAACCCTCGCGCAGCTTGAGCAGCGCCTCGCCTAAGTAAGGAACCAGCTCGCCTCCGGGACGGCGGGTCGGGATGACCTCTTTCGCCGCTTCCAGTACCCGCGGCATGGCGTCCGGCATACTGACCCCGGCAGCGCGGTAGAGCGGCGCGGCCAGCAAGTGGCGCAGCGCCCATTGGGTGGCGGTGAGGATAGCGAGGCGTCGTCGCCTCTGCCATAGCGAACGGCGCAACTCGGATCTTGGCCGCGACGGGTTCGCATTGGTCAATTGGCGTTTCGCCTCGCGGATCGCCTCGTCAGCGCGCATCATCATCCCCGCCAGCTTGTAATCCAGGAAACTCCAGGCGGGGTTGTGGGTAAGGCGGAATTTGTTAAAGCCCAGGCTGGCGAGCAGCGTGCGGAACACCGCTTCTATCTGGCTGACGCGCATATAAGCCTCGCCGTCGGCGTACACGGCGATGGCGTCTCCGCCTGTGCCCCCGTTTGAGACGGCACAGCGCCAGCGGGCGGCAAAGCGGCGCAACGGCTGTTGCAGGTCGCGGGCGTGGAAGCGGTAGGCGAAGTAGTTCACCGCCACGCCGAGCAGCGGAATAGCGCCGAAACGATCCGCCAGGTACTGCCCCCGCGCCGTCGGCTTCAGCTTCTGTTCGATGATGGCGTAAAGCTCTTGCTTCAGCGCGCGGAATTCGGCCAGGAAGCGCTGATACTCTTCATAATCGCGGCAAACCGCGCCAAGGTCGAACATCATTTGTTGCAGTACCCCCTGCAACATCGACCCCTGGATACATCGCAGTATCGCCCAGCGCGGAATGCCGAAGTTGTAAGCCTTGTCCTCGTGGCCCACCAGGAAGCGCACCACGGCGTCATCGCCAACTCCGCCCCGGCGCTGCATCTGATCGACGAATAGCTTGTGGGTCTCGACGTATTGCCCCTGCCGGCAGGGGCCTAGCCCCTTGTTGTTGAAGATCAGCACCCGCTGTTTGCCTTCCAACAGCGGGTCGGCGGCGGCGCGGCGGCGCTTGAAGTCCTCCACCGCGCCGAGCACGTCGCCATAAACGGCGGCCAGCGGCGCGCACACCGCGTCGCCGGCAAACTCGCGCCCGGCCTGGATCAGCGCCCCCAGGTCATAGCTCGCGTCGTCGTAATTGTCGATGCAGGTGTAACCGGCGGCGCGCATCACGGCGGTGATCGGGCGGTTATCGCCTAAAGTGGGAAAATAAATGACATCGCGCGCCGGGTCTATCGCCTCGCCGTTGACCAGATCGTTCAGCCCCTTGATGTCGAAATTGTCGCCGTGGCCGGACAGCAACTCCTGGTGCAGCCCGCTGCTGAGCTGGCGCACGTAGGTGTTCATGCGGTTTTCCAGATGGGCCAATTCCTTGATCGCCGCGTCCGACTGGATCAAAAGGTAGGGGCGTGACCGGGTCAACTGCTCGACCAGCGGCGTGGTGACGCTGTCCGGCCCGCACAGAAACGTGGAGACCTGCACCACCGGCAGCAGCGCATCGCTCTCGCACTCGATGCGGCGGAACAGTTCGCGCAGACGCGGGTGGCCGACGATGGTGTGCAGCACGCGGCGCGCGGCGGCATCGGCCAGCGTGGCGATCAAGTGCGGATTGCGCCAGTAGAGATGGTCGAACTGGGGCGCAAACTGGGCGTCGAGCAAATAGCCGGGAATCGCCGCCATCCCCTGATCGCGCAGCAGGCGGCCAACGTGGCTGTCGTAAATGCCCGGGTTAAGGATGTACTCGCGGCCGATCACCAATGCCACCTGGCGCCCCTCGGCCAGCGCCTGTTCCGCCAGTTCGGCGGCATAGTCGCCCGCGGCGCGGCGCAGCTCGGCATGCGCCTCCAACGCGGCGCGCAACCGTTCGCGCAACTGCACTTCGTCGATGGCGACGGCATAGTGGGCAAATACCGTCAGCAGGCGCGGGTAGAGCTGGGCAGCGAGCTGTACCGGGTCCAGCACCTTGAGATCGGCGTAAAAAAGATGGATGCGCGCGCCGGGAAAAGCCGTCTCCGCCAGACTCTTGGCCACCGCCACGCCGCCCTGGTTGATGGTGCACGTGCGCCCCAGGCTAGTACCTTTGACAGGCAGGAATTCGAACTGGGGCGCCAGAATCACGCCGTGAGGCGCGGCGGCAAGGCGGCGGTACTGGCCGACCACGCCGACGTGCGGCGCGCAAGTGTCGATATGAAAGTACGGCTGTGCCTCGATGACGTCGCTCGCACGCACATTGTCCACGTGCACCGGCACCCCCAGCCCCTCGAACAGGTGGGCGAACAAATAAGCCCATTCGGAAACGGTGAAACTGCGGGGGATCACCAGCCTGTCCGGGGCGTCGGAGCGCGGATGGCGCTGGTCGATAAAATTCCAGATCGCCTTGTAGCTATCCTCGGTCGCCGGTTTCCTGGCGCCTTTTCTAAATAGCACCTCGTTGATCGCGGTGCAGCCCCCCAGCGAAAAGCTGAACTTGCGCGCATCCTCGCCGTGGCTGGTGAGGTGACTGCGGTTGCAACGCGCGTCCTTGTCGCCGCAAGCGGCGCCTTTACACTGGATGATGCGCTTTTGGTAGTGGCGCTCAATGAAATCGCTCAGGCGCACCGTGACGCTGCTGCCCAGCCGCTGTTCGGCCAGGGTGCGGATCAGCCCGAAGCAGGCGCGGTGACCGGGGTCGGGCGGCACCAGCGCATAAACCGGCCCGCCGACAAATTGCTGCAAGCGTTCGGTTACCGCCAGCGGCAACGGTTCGCTGAGCATGGTCTGGCCGTGCAGCAGGGCGACGGTGTTGGGCGGCAACTGCACCTGCTTCCATAGGCTGTGCGCCATGTTGTCGACGATGGCCCAATTGGCCGAAGCGATGATCTCGTCGCGTGGATAACCCTCCGCCTGGAGCTTGCGCGCGTTCTCCATCAGGAACACCGCGCAAGTGGCGTTGAGGGAATAGCCGCGCGCGGCGGCGTAGCCTTCGGCGCAAGCCTCGGCGATAGAGGGCAGGCCAAACAGCGCGGACAGCGTGTCCATCAGGCTGCCGGTTCCGGCTGAACATTTGACGTTCATGGCGTTGTCGAACAGCTCGGCCTGGTTGAGTGCGATGGTAGACACCTTGGTGTCCTCGCCGCCGATGTCCACCAAAATGCACAGCTCCTCGTTGATGCCGGCAACTCCCGCCGCCTTGAGCCGTTCGATGTGCGCGCGGGCATAGTCCACCGAGCCGCGCGCGTGGGCGTAATTTTCCACCAGTACGGCGATCCGGTCGGCCAGTTGCGGATAAATGCGGATCAGGGACTGCTGCACCTGGTAACGGGCGCTGCCGGTAATGCCGATTTGCACCAGTTCGATTTGCGGCGCAAGGTCGGCCTCCAGGCCGGCAAAAATCGCCTTGAGAGTGTCGATGGTATCGCCGGAATTGCTGTAGGTGCTGCGCAACAACACCCGCTCGCCGTCCGCGTCGCTGACGACCAGCTTGGCCATCGTGGAGCCCACGTCGAGGCCGAGCAGCAGCGGGCCGAGACCGGCTTGCATGGACGCGGGCGCAGACGCGGCGGGCAGACGGTGGTAGAGGTGGCGGGCGGACAGCGTTTGGTGCAGCGCCGCAAACCCCGGATACTCGATCAGCTTTTCGTTGCGGCGCACGCGCTGCTCGGACTGGCTGAAGCGCCCCGCGCCGATGATGCGATGCAGCCTGCGCAGGCCATCGATAGGCAGGTGGTTGCCGCGGTCGAAGCGAATGCTGGCTACGCCCAGGGTGCTGAAGTAATCGGCGGCGCAATCGCGCGCGTATTGCCAGGCGAAAATACGGCCGGTGAGCCAGACCGTGTCAAAACCGGCGGGCAGCTTCTTGCACGCCTTCAGCACTTCGGACTTGAGGGTGACGGCGAGTGCGAAGTCGAGCGGGATGCCCTGATTCTTGTCCGAGATGGTGGCGGATGAGGCGAACACGCCGCAACGGTCGGCGCGCACGTTCACCTCGGCGCGGCGCGCGGCGTTTGCTTCGCCCAGGTAAGCGGCCAGCAGCCCGTCCACCGCTTCGCGCGCGACGGACAGCTTCTGCAACACCCGGTCGAGATTAACGCCGGAACCGGCGCCGCAGCGCGGGTTAATGTTCAGCGTATCGTCACGCAACGCCCCGTCGGCATTGACGCCAACCACCATGTAGCCGGAGGCGGAAAGCTCCACCACGGCCAAGCTCCCGTCGTGGCCGGGCTGTTCCACCAATCCCTGCGCCGCCGACCACAGGGCCGCAGCGGGAAGCACGCGCTCCCCGACACCCAGCGCGCCGTGGATGACGTCGCGCAGCTTGCCGGTGATGTAGACAGCGGCGGCGTCATGGCACAACAGGTCGACACCGTGGGCGGTGAGGGACTGCTGCAAGTCGCTGTTGGCGCTGAAGGCGAGTTCTTGCACCCGTATGTCGGCACCGTCGTAACGACATACGTGGACGGTGTCGACCCCGGCGTCGATGTAGAGCGTGTAGCCGGATATGTGTGAGTGATCGGGCATGTTGTCGTTGGATGAGGTGATGAGCAAGAAAACCCAGGGGACTACGAAGTATCCTTGCCGCCAATTTTCCAGTCAATAGCAATTCAACACGCCGATTTCGCTGATTGGCCTCACTTCCGGCCCGCCGCTTGGCTCGGCCGATACCGGCAAATCGGCCTAGCGTTGGACGCTTACGGTTGAGTCTTGGTTCCGGCGATTGCGTAGGCCGTAGGTAATGGTGCGCCGCAGCCCGGACGACGCAACCCCATTGGGGTTGATTGATCCTGTGGGGGCTGGCGACCCAGACCCAGGGTAGCGCTTGCAGCGCAACCCTGGGCTGTATGACAAAACCCCGTTGGGGTTTATTGTTTGGTAGTTTACGATTTACACGTCGCGACAATTAATCTTGTTTTCAAAATTTTACAGGGCTTTCAATTCATGTTAGTTACTAGGAACTAGAATTGAGAAGCGTGATTAAAATATCCATAAACGTCGTTATTTGTAATGGTTTTGAATGCATCAGTAATTGCCTCTAGAA
>SCQD01000118.1 GCA_004299145.1 Methylococcaceae bacterium
GCTTTCCGTGTAATCGTCACCCGCCGTGGCGGTAACGGCCTGGGTTTTATAGTCCACATACAGAAAGTCGGGGGCGGCTTGCGAGAGCTTAACGGTGATCACGGCCACCGCGTCGCTTTCAGGAAAAGCGAGGTTGCCGCCGATTGAAAACCAATAAGCGTCGTCGTTCTGAATCGTGACGGTGGCCGTGGCGGGCGTACCGAGCACGGCGTTGAGCGGGTTGCTGAGGCGCAGACCGAAAGTCTCGTCCGTTTCCACCCGCTTGTCGTCGGTCAGGGGCACGCTGAGGCTGGCGCTGGTGGCTCCGGCGGGAATGGTCAGGATGCCGCTGATGGCGCTGTAGTCTTTACCCGCTTTGGCGCTGCCGTCCAGCGTCGCATAGGCCACGCTGACCGGGGCGGTGGTCGCCATCGACAGTTGTATGCTGAGCACGGCCATGCCGTCGAGCGTGTTTTCGGCGACGCTGACCGGCGCCAGGGTCAGCGTGGGTATTTCGTCGTTTTGCAGCGTCAGCGTACCGGTGGCGTTGCCGAGTTGGGCATACTGCGGGTTGCTGAGGATCAGTTTTACCGTTTCGTCCGGTTCCAGCACCCGGTCGCCGTTGACCAGGATTTGCACGGTTTGCTGCGTCTCACCCGGCGCAAATGTCAGCGTGCCCGTTTGAGCCACGTAGTCTGTTGCTGCGGTAGCGCTGTCATCCCGGGTGGTGAAGTTAACGGTGACGGTTTGCGTGGCGGCGGCGGACAGGGTGACGGGCATGGCGGCGATGCTCTGGCCGCTTTGCCCTTCCTGGATCGTGAGGTTGCCGACGCTGAGGCTGGGAATCAAGGACGAAACCGGCAGCACTTGATCGGCGAATTTCAACTGATCCAGGCCGATGAGGGTATCAAAGCCGTCATCGCCGTTGCCGGGGTTGTTGTCCTTAACAGTGAACGCCAGGGTGGCGGGGTCAATGAGCGTGACGGCGTACTGCGCGCGGTTGCCGCTGTAGACGGCGCTATCCTCGCCTTCCCCACCCCGCAGGGTATCGTTGCCGCCGTTGCCGGCCAGGAGGTTGGCGGCGGCGTTGCCGATCAGCGTGTCGTCTTGCAGCGAGCCTTTGGCGTTTTCGATGACCACGCCGCGCGCGATGGTCAAACAGTCGCGCACGGCTTCATGGCCGTTCCAGAAAGGCTGGCCGATCTGTGACCATTGGGCGGCGTTGAGGTTGATCAGCACGCCTTGCAGCTGATTGCCGGCGTCGATGGTATCGATGCCGCCGCTGTCCCAGATCGTTTCGTACACCGATTTTTCCGGTGCCCAGTAGTAGGCGTCGTTGCCCGCATGGAAACCGGTGTTGGCGCCGTACAGGTATTGCAAGGCGGCGACGTCGTTGAGCATCGGCGTGGTGGGGAAATAGTCGCTGTTGTAGCCGCCCAGGGCGTCGCCGGCATAATCGCGGTAGCTCATGACCGTGTACTTGAGGCAATCGGTGCCGGGCAGCGGGGTATAGACCGAATCGTGCGGATGAATCAAGCCGAGGGCGTGCCCCAGTTCGTGCAAATAAGTCAGATAGCCGTAGCTGCCGGGCGTCAGTGGCTGGGCCAGTTCGGGCTTGGGGCCGATCCACAGATCGCCGGCGCCGGCGGCGAGCGCATCGCCATTGGGCGAAAAGGCGGCGGCGGTGGGGATCAATGACAGGCTTTTGGAGCCGAACCAGCGTAAATCGCCGGTTTTACCGGCAGCGCTGCCGGCGACGAAATCCACGTCGACCACGCTGCTCCAGGCCGCCATCACGCCCTGGGCGGCGCTCTGCTGGCCGCCGGCCAGCGGGACAAAGCTGGCTTTGAGATCATCAAGGCCGTCATAAGGCAGGCCGAATTTCGGGGTGCCGGTTTCGATCCGGTAGGTGACGGTGGCCGTGCCGTCGTCGTTGCCCCAGCGAAACGCCGTGCCGGTGCTTATGGTAGAGAACAGCAGGTTGTTGACGTAAGTGTGTTTGCCGGGCAGCTTGTACCCGGTGGCGAGCAGGTTGCCGCTGATGCCGTCGGGAAATATGCCGCCCTGGTTGGGGTCTAGCCTGACGTTTTCCGCCATCGCCGTTGCCAGGCCGGCGCTTTCGAAATCGACGGCGGCCTGCTGCACCGTGCTGAGGCGGGCGTCGAGTTGCAGGGTCGCCTGGCCCTGGCGGTAGTTGTGATACGCCACGCCGGCGATGACGCTGTCATTGCCGGTTTGCCAACCGCTGTCCAGATTGACGGTACCGGCGGCGCTGCCGGTGACGCGCAGACTGTTGTGGGTATCGGACAGCGCCGCCACGCTGGCCGGCGTGAGATTTAACGTATTGGCGCCGAGGCGGATGGCTTCGAGGTTTTGCAGCTGGCCGGCCAAGTCGGCGAGGTTAAGGTTAAACCCCTGGCCGCTCAATTCCAGCGTATCGAAGCCTGTGCCGCCGTCGAGCCGCGCAAAGCCCAGGTCGGCGACTTGCAGGACGTCGCTGCCGGCACCGCCCAGCAGGGTGTCGGCGCCGCCCCTGCCGTCCAGCAGGTTGGCTTTGCCGTTGCCGGTCAGCCGGTTGTCCAGCCGGTTGCCGGTGCCGTCGGCGTTCGTCTGGCCGAGCAGGCGCAAGTGCTCGACGTTGGCGGGCAGGGTGTAGCCGACGGCGGTCAATATCTGGTCGATGCCCGCATCCGGCTTTTCGACGACCACGTCGCCGGAGCTGACGTGATAGGTGTCGTTACCCTTGCCGCCGAGCAGGGTATCGGCCCCGGCCAGGCTGCCCGGCGGAGGAAGAATGTCGTTGCCTGACGTACCGGTATAGCGAGTAGCCATGTGGGTCTCCTGGTTGGTTTTTTGAAAATTCAGAGGTAGGGTACGCTGTGCGTACCTTCGAGGACGTCGAACGGTACGCACAGCGTACCCTACATCAATGGGCGCGATCGGGTGTCATAGCGGTTTTTTCGCTTGCAATCGGGTACGCATCCTTCGACGACCACAAAGGGCTCATATAACCTCGTCAGCCGCTTCCACGTCGAAGCCGACGATATTGCGCTCGACGCGGCTGAACTCGACGCCGATCAGATGGATCGGCTCGCCGCGCGCGCGGTATTTGTTGGCGTAACCGTTGGCCTTGATCTGCGCCATGGCCTTGCCCTCCGCCTCCCGTTCCACCACCTTGAATTCGAACAGATACACCCGCCCATTAAAACGCAGCGTCAGGTCGATGCGGCCCTGGCTGCTATAAAAGCTGCGGCAACCTTCCGGGTCACTGGTGTTCCCTGTTTCCTAGCCTCTCCCTAGCTCCTAGCCGGCAATCACCGATTGCCAAGCCTCGTGCGCCTGCACCCGATCCAATGCCTGCCGCAGCAGGCTGAGCCCAGGTTCGATGCGGTGCCACGGTGAAGCGCCGGAAGGATGCGGCAAGGGTATGACGTCCAGGGTGACGCCGTATTTGGCTACGCTGAACTGCCGCCCCACTTGTTCCGCCAGCGGAGCGCTGGGCAAAAATACGCTGATCGCCATCTTGCCCACCGGTAACACCAGGCGCGGACGCAGCAGCTCGATTTCCCGCCGCAACCACTGGCCGCACTGTGCTATTTCTTGCGGATTGGGCGGCCGGTCGCCGCCTTTGGGGTTCTTGCCGGGAAAACAGCGGCACACCGCCGCCATGTAGACCCTCTGGCGAAAATCCGCTTCTTCCACGCCGAGCGTGCTGAACCAGCGAAACATGGTTTTGCCGGCGGTCCAGGCAAAAGGCTTGCCGGCCGGCCCTTCTTTGACGCCGGGCGCCTGCCCCACCAATAAGACGGGCGACAGCACCGGCTGGCCGGACACGACCGGGCCTATCATGGCCGGGCAGTCGCGGCAGGCCAGCAGGTGTTCCCGATGCCGGGTCAGTTCGGCCAGTTGTGCAGGGTTGCTGAGCATTATTTGGACGTGTCGGGCGCCATTTCAAAAATCACCATCACCGCGGGCTCCTTGCCGCGATTGCCGGCGACCATGGGTTCACCGCTTTCCCAGAATACCTGGCCGGCTTTGTAGGTGGCGGTTTGGCCGTGATCTTCCACGGTAATTTCGCCTTTGAGCACATAACGGGGGCCAGGTCCGTCGTGCGTATGCAGCGGGGTTTTTACGCCGGGCGGGAAGCTGACCCGCACGACCTTGGCGAAAATCGCCGGATTGGGCAGTTGCACGGGCTTGGCCAGCAGCACTTCGCGCACCGGCGCTTCGTCCGCCAAAACCGGCAGCGCCAGGCCGGACCACAACAGCGCAGACAGTAAGGATTTCCACATGATGAGAGCCTCGCAAAAAAGTGGGAGCAATACCGGCCGGCGATGGCCGGTATTCCGAGTCATTTTATAGGAAATAGCCGGTTGCGCTGGTTTTTGGCTAAGCCGGATTGAGACTGCCGATATAAAAACACTCGACCGGCAATTCGCGCTGTACCCGCTGCATGAGCGCCTGGATGCCGAATTGCTCGGTGGCGTGGTGGCCGCCGGCAAACATGTGCATGCCGGCTTCCTGGGCGTCGTGCCAATCATGTTCGCTCATTTCGCCGGTCAGGTAGGCATCCAGATTATCCTGCAATGCCTGCCGCCACTCGCCGTTGGCGCCGCCGGTGATAATGCCCAGGGTATTCACCACGGCGCCGGCATCGGGGCTGGTCAGCAATACGTCGTGGCTCAGCAGCTGCCGCAGTTTGGCTTGTAATTCCAGGGCGGTCGGCGCATCGGGTAAATGGCCTTTGACGCCGGTGGGACTACCCTGGTAAAGCCCAAAAGGCTCCGGCGCCTGCAAGCCGAGCATGCGCCCCAGCACCGCCGCATTGCCCACTTCGGGATGCGCATCCAGCGGCAGGTGGTAACCGAAAAGGTTGACGCCGTGGCGGATCAGCGGTGCTACCCGGTTGAAGAAAGGTCCGACGATGGGGCGGGCGCCGTGAAATTTCCAAAATAAGCCGTGGTGCACCACCAAGGCCTGCGCGCCGCCCGCGATGGTCTGCCGTACCGAATCCGCCGTGGCCGAAACGGCGAAGGCGATGCGCGCTATCGCGTCCGTGCCTTCGATCTGCAAGCCGTTGGGGCCGTAATCGCTGAAAGACTGCGGAGCGAGCAGTTGATCGAAGTAGGCTTGCACTTGTAAGCGGTTGATTGTCATGCATCTACCTTAATTCTACTTTGTCAGATTCACTCCCGCGCTACCTGAGAGCGTCTGGCGTGGGATTCCTTGGCCTGTCGGCGCAAGCGGTGGCGTTTATCGATGATGCCAGCCAAGTCCTCGGCGGTGAGTTGCCGGCGTGGCAGCAGATGGGCCAAGGCGGTGACCAAGTCATTGAATGACAACATCGGCCATTGTCGGCGTCCCGCCATTTTCTGCTT
>SCQD01000119.1 GCA_004299145.1 Methylococcaceae bacterium
ACGTCCTCGCCGACATAGCCGGCCTCGGTCAGGGTCGTGGCGTCGGCAATGGTAAACGGTACGTCCAATACCCTGGCCAAAGTCTCCGCCAGCAAGGTTTTACCCGAACCGGTGGGACCGATCAGCAGAATATTACTCTTGGCGATTTCCACGTCATGCTTTTTGCGCTGTACTTTCATGCGCTTGTAATGATTGTAAACCGCCACCGACAGATTTTTCTTGGCGCGCTCCTGGCCTATGACGTATTCATCCAGCGTCGCTTTGATCTCTTTCGGCTTGGGCAAGCCTTGCACGCCTTCCGCCGTTTTTTCGTCCAGCTCTTCGCGGATGATGTCGTTACACAGCTCCACGCATTCATCGCACACATAAACGGCAGGGCCGGCGATCAGCTTGCGTACTTCGTGCTGGCTTTTGCCGCAAAACGAACAATACAACAGTTTACCGCTGGCACCTTTTCCCATTTTTTCATCGCTCATTCAAAAAATCCTCGTTGGGGGAAACGCTACGCCGATATTGCACCGCAAGCATCAAACGCCCGACTCCGTCTCGCGCTTGACCAGCACGCTATCGATCAAACCATAGGCCACGGCGTCTTCACCATTCATAAAATTGTCACGATCGGTGTCCTGCTGAATACGCTCGATCGGCTGTCCGGTATGATGCGACAAGATGAGGTTCAGTCTGTCGCGTATGGCGAGAATTTCCCGTGCGTGAATATCGATGTCGCTGGCCTGCCCGTGAAAACCGCCCAGAGGCTGATGAATCATAACCCGTGAATGCGGCAGACTGAAACGCTTGCCGGCAGCGCCCCCCGCCAACAACAGCGCGCCCATGCTGGCCGCCTGGCCGATGCACAAGGTGCTCACGTCCGGCTTGATAAACTGCATGGTATCGTAAATGGACAATCCTGCCGTCACCACCCCGCCCGGCGAATTGATGTACAAATGAATGTCTTTGTCTGGATTTTCCGACTCCAGAAACAACAGCTGAGCCACCACCAGATTGGCCATATGATCTTCCACCGGCCCCACCAGAAAAATCACCCGTTCTTTCAGCAAGCGCGAAAAAATGTCGTAAGCCCGCTCGCCGCGCGCCGTTTGTTCCACCACCATGGGCACCAGACCGCCGGCTTGCGTCGTCGGCACGTGGCGTTTATCGATTCCGTACATAGGTTGTTACCTTATAAAGTAGTCAGACTGCGGTTTATTCGTTGGCGTTGAGCTTCATCAGTTGTTCGAACGAAATCGGCTCGGCGACCATTTTCACCTGGGTCAGCACCAAATCGACGGCCTGATCTTCCAAAACCCGATGCTCCACCTCGCGCAATCGCTCCGGCTTGGCGTAATACCACTGCACTGCGGCTTCGGGATCCTGATAGCTCTGTGCGATGCTTTCCACCAGCGCCCGCACGCGGTTGTGATCAACCCTGATGTGATTGTCCTGGATGATCTCGCCCAGGATCAAACCCAAAGCCACGCGATGATGCGCCGACTTTTCAAACACGGGCCGCATCACTTCGGCATCAAACGGTTGCCGGCGCTCTTTGGCGGCTTGAATATAAGGCCCCATCATTTGTTCGGCTTCATCCTGCACCAGACTAGGCGGTAAGGACAACGGATTGGCCTCGTACAGCGCCTCCATCACGGCGTTTTTCAAGCGTCCCTGGATGACCCGCTCCAATTCACGATCCATGTTTTCCCGCACGTCGTGCAGAAAAGCGTCTATGTCGCCATTTTCGATGCCATAGGTTTTGACGAATTCGGCATCCAGCTCCGGCAGGCGCGATTCCTCCACCTGAATCAAATCCACGCTGAACTGCGCGACTTTCCCCGCCAATTGAGGCTGCCCTCGATATTCAGCCGGGAAAGTCAGGCCGAATTCCAGGTGATCGCCTGCCGACTTGCCCAGTAATTCATTTTCAAAGTCTTCCAGCAATTGATTACCCCCCAACACGGCGGCATAATTTTCCACTACGCCCTGGGTAAAGTTGACGCCACTCTCGCTGCCTTCGAAATTCATCGTCACCCTGTCCCCCATTTGCACCGGGCGCGCCGCCACCTCCCAGGTTTTACGCTGCTCCCGCAACCGTTGCACCATGGCGTCCAGATCTTGATCGCCCACCTCGGACACGGGGTTTTTCACGGTCAAGCTACCTAACGGCGCCAGTTTCACTTCCGGGTAGACATCGAATTCGGCGTCGTATGCCAAGCCATGGCCCGCATCCGGGGCTTTGGGGGTGATGCGCGGCATGCCGGCCGGCCGTAAATTCTCGGCGGCTATCGCGGCGTGAAAACTGGATGCGACTATGTCGCTCAAGATTTCTTCACGCACCTTGCCGCCGTATCGTTTAAGCACCACCGACTGGGGCGCTTTGCCCGGACGAAACCCGTCTATCCGCACATCACGCGCCACGGACTTCAAGCGGGCAGCCACCCTGCTCTGAATCTGCTCCTCGGGGATTTGGACGGTAAGCCGTCTACTCAGCTCGGATGTGGATTGCACGGATACTTGCATGAATTTACCTCGAATCGGTTAGGCGTGAAAAACTGAATACTGAATACCCGCAGCGACATCCTTAAACTGGCAGGGTGATAAAAAAACAGGGCGCGCCGACGGATAAACCCGCCGGCCGGCCCGAAAATTGAGTGGTGCGAACGGAGAGACTCGAACTCTCAAGGGTTACCCCACTGGAACCTAAATCCAGCGCGTCTACCAATTTCGCCACGTTCGCACAGAACCGGAAAATTATAACGAAAACGGCCTGCTTTGTCCGGCAATAATTGGGCCAACCACAGCACGCAAACAAACAGGGATCAAACAAGATATGGCTTAAGCAAGGTTGCCAACAAAGCCACGTGAGCGGGGCTTTCATTTAAGGCAGGGATGTAATGATAGGCTTCACCACCCGCAGCTAAAAACACCCGGCGATTTTCTTCAGCCATTTCTTGCAGGGTTTCCAGGCAGTCCACGGCAAACCCCGGACAAACCACGTCCACGGCGCGGACGCCGCGTTGCGGCAGTTCTTTCAGCACATCGACGCAATAGGGTTTCAGCCACTCGGCCCGGCCGAATCGGGATTGGAAAGCGATGCTCCACTGTGCGGATTGCAGCCCCAATGCCTCGGCGATCAACCCCGCACTGCGCAGGCATTGATCATGGTATGGATCGCCTTGTCGACGCGAGACATCCGGCAAGCCATGGAAGGACAACAAAAGATGGCCGCTGTCGCCATGGGCGGCCCGGTGGGCGGCAATGCCCGCGGCTATGGCTGCGATATAAGCAGGGTGAGCGTGATAATCGCCCAGCAAGGTTACCGGCGGCACATAGCGCCATCCGCGCAAGGCTGCACCCACGGCGTCGTAAACCGTGGCGGTGCTGGCCGAGGCGTATTGCGGATACAGCGGCAACACGACCAAACGCCCCACCCCGGCCTCGCGCAAACGCGCCAGGCCTTGCGCCACCGAAGGGTGACCATAGCGCATGGCCATTTCCACGCACACGGCCTCCCCGGCAAAATGCCGCGCCAAGGCCACCGCCAGCGCCATGCTGTGCACTTTCAGCGGCGATCCCTGCCCATGGCGCCAAACCTGTCCGTAGGCTTGCGCCACGCGCTTGGCGCGCAACGGCAAAATGAGCAGATTTAAAACCAGCCACCATATCCAGCGGGGCAGCTCCACCATGCGTGGGTCCCATAAAAATTCACGCAGATAGCGGCGTATTGCACGGGGGGTAGGAGCTTCGGGCGTGCCCAGATTGACCAGCAACACGCCGGTTATGGCTTGCGGCGTATGGCCTGGCTGAAAGCCGCCGCGTCCTCGCGGAATAACTGAGGCTTCTTGAAAGCCGCCGCGTCCTCGCGGAATCACTAAGGCTTCTTGAAAGCCGCCGCGTCCTCGCGGAATAACTAAGGTTTCCAGAAAGCGGCGAGCCATAGGGAACAACGATCAGCGGTTGATCAGATTCAAGAACTCGGAACGGGTACTGAATTCTTTACGGAAAACACCCAGCATGGCCGAAGTGGTCATGACTGAATTTTGCTTTTCGACGCCGCGCATCATCATGCACAAGTGCTTAGCCTCGATAACCACCGCGACGCCACGCGGATTGACGGCATTCTGCACGGCATCGGCAATTTCTTTGGTCAAGCGTTCCTGGATCTGCAAACGGCGGGCATACATATCCACGACGCGGGCGATTTTGGACAACCCCAGCACCTTGCCCTGGGGAATGTAGGCGACGTGGCATTTGCCGATAAAAGGCAGCAGGTGGTGTTCACACAGAGAATACAGCTCGATATCCTTGACGATCACCATGTCCTCGGTGTCGGCTTCAAATACCGCCTCGTTGAGCACTTCATCCAAAGTTTGCCCATAGCCCCGGTTGAGAAAGCGAAACGCGGCAGCGGCACGCTGCGGCGTATCGCGCAGGCCTTCACGGTTAACGTCTTCGCCGATTTGTTCAATGATTTGGGTGAATAGCTTATCCACGAGGCCGTATTCGCACTAAAAACTGAGCTGAACAGTATACATTGGCCGCACCCCTCTGTCTTTCAGGGCAGCATGACGAACGGTTCTGGCTGCCAGCCCGGGGCGCGATGATCCGCCACCACCGTCGTATAGATGCCGCCGCGCACGTTAAAGCGGGCCGTGACGCGCAAATAGCGCGGCTGCGTCGCATACACCAGATCCGCCAGAATCTGGTTGGTCACCGCTTCGTGAAAAGCGCCTTCCTCCCGATAGGACCAGAGGTAGAGTTTGAGCGATTTCAACTCGACACAGCGCAGGTCGGGCACGTATTCCACCGTCAAGGTGGCAAAATCCGGCTGACCGGTTTTGGGACACAAACAGGTAAACTCCGGCATTTCCAGGCGGACGGTATAGTCCCGCTCCGGCTGCGGATTGTCGAAAACTTCCAATTCTTTGGTGGGTTGGGTGCTCATGGGATTATGCAAAGGTTGAAGGGGGTAAAAATAAAAAGGGGAACCATGCGGCACGTTTCAAAATGTGCGGCTTAATTTACTGGACCGGGCGGGGTATTCACCCAAAGCACAGTGCCACGCGAAAAACGCCGTCATCATGCCTCATCCGGCTCACCGGTATAGTGGCGCAAGGTTTCCAGCACCTCGCTCACTTTCACCGGTTTGGCCAGATAAGCATCAAAACCAGCGGCCAGGCCACGGTTGACGTCGCCGAGCATGGCGTTGGCACTGAGGGCAACCACGGGAATATGGCGGGTTTCCGGGATGGTGCGCAGCTTTGCCAAAGCGGCATAACCATCCATGGCCGGCAGGTTTATATCCATCAGAATCACGTCCGGCAAATGCCGGCGCGCCAGCGCTATACCGATTTCCGCATCCGGCGCGGCAATCAGTTCATAGCCGCCGTGACGCGCCAACAAACAGTCGATAACCCGCAAATTTGCGGCGTTGTCTTCCACGTACAGCACCTTGTGACGGTGTTTGACGGCAGGCGCAGGGGACAAGCCGGTTACTACAATTTCCGACGGCGTAACATCCGCTGCCAGCTCTTCTCCCACCACCGGCAATTCCACCCAGAAGGTGCTTCCCTCCCCCGGGCTGCTGTGCACGCCGATTTCGCCGCCCATCATTTCCACCAGACGCTTGGCTATGACCAAACCGATGCCCGCGCCTTCCACTTCGGTTTGCTCGGCCCCCATACGGTTGAATGCCTCGAATAAATGCTCCAACTGTTCTTCATTCAAGCCGGCACCGGTATCCCTGACGGCAAGGCGCGCGCGCCCTTCGCCCGCTGCCGCCGGATAAACCCGCACCTCGCCGCCCAACCGATTGTATTTGATGGCGTTGGACAGCAAATTGAGCAATACCTGCTTGACGCGCACCTCGTCGGCCCACACGGCGCGAATCTGAGAAAAAGCCTCATCCACGTGCACGCTCACCCGCCGCTCGGTGGCCAAAGGCCCCAACAAGCTGACGCACTCGTCCAGCACCGCCGACAATGCCACTTCACGCGTGTCCAACACGACTTTGCCGGACTCGATGCGCGACAAATCCAGCACTTCGTTGATCAGCGTCAGCAAATGCCAGCCGGCGCGCAGAATCTGATCCAGATTTTCTTTTTGATCGACACTCAATGGGGCGTCCGGGTCGCCGTCCATCAACTGGGCGAACCCCAGCACTGCGTTGAGCGGCGTACGCAACTCGTGGCTCATGCGCGAGAGAAATTCGGTCTTGGCGTTACTGGCGCGCTCCGCCTCTTCCTTGGTTTCCAGCAACATTTCCTGCATGGCGCGCATTTCTTCCGCCCGATGCATGGCGTCCATCACCACCGCCACCGTCGCGTCAAACGGCCGCAGAAAATCCAGCAAAGCCTGGTCGTAACCCTGCTTGCGATTGGCGCAGCCATAAATGGCCAGCATGGTGCCACCGTAATACACCGGCACACCCAGAAAACAATGCATGGGCGGATGCCCCGGCGGCAAGCCGCCCCGGCGCGGGTCATTGGCGGCATCATTGCTGATCATGGGCTTGCCGCTGGTCAGCACGGCACCGAACAAAGTATCCAGGCGATGGAACTCCACGCCATACCCCCCATGCTTGCCATAGCGGGCACGGCTGGCTTCGTCCCAGGAAATATCGGTCATCGACAGGAAAAACAGATAAGGCGCGCCTTCATCGTCGTAACGAACCTCGCCCAAAAAGCCATATTCGCTCTCCGTCAATGACACCATCGCCTGCAGCAGATAAGCGGCGATATCCTTCGCCTCCTCGCCGTCGATATAGCGCAACACCGCCTGCCGCAACACTTCCAGCAACTCCGTCTGCTTGAGCAGCGTTTCCTGGACTTCCTTCAGCGCGGTCACCTCGGTACGTATGCCGATATAGCGCTGAGGCACGCCGTTTTCGTCCAGGGACAAAGGCACTACGCTGGATTCCACCCAATAGTAGCGCCCATCCTTGCGCCGGTTGCGCAACTCGCCCCGCCACACCCTGCCGCCGGCGATGGTGCGCCAGAGGTCTTCATACAGTTCCGGCGGCATGTCGCCTTTGACGATGCGATGATTTTTGCCGATCAGCTCTTCGTGGCTATAGCCACTGATCTCACAAAACTTGCGATTGGCATAAATGATGACGCCCAGCCTGTCGGTGATGCTGACGATGGCGTGTTGATCCAGCGCCTCCTTGAACTCTTGCAGCTCAGCAACCGCCAACAGTGCCCGCCGCGCCGACCATTGCATATTGCGAAAGCGCCGCACCCGGACCTTTACCGACTCGATCAAGCGCGCCTGGGTGATCGGCTTGGTCAAAAAGGTATCACCACCCTGATAGGTTGCCGCCAGTTGTTTTTCCGCATCGCTTTCGCCGAAAAAAAACAGGATGGGAATATCCGCATAGCCCGGAAATTGGCGCATCACCGCAGCCAATTCCGGCCCGCTGCAATCGGCCATATGCAAATCGACGAGCAACAGTTCCGGATGCAGCGCGTCCAGCAAGGTCAACACGGATTCGGCGTTCTCCGCCACCACCACGTTCATGCCGGCTTCTTCCATCCAGCGCTTATACTGGTTGGCGCTGGCGGCGTCATCCTGCAACAAAACCACCCGGTAAGGCACGGCATTGAAATCGCTGACCAAGCTATCCAAGGCCTCCACCAACTGACCAACATCCACCGGCTTGGCAAAATAAAAAGTCGCGCCGACGCGCACCGCATTCAAGCGCGCCTGAAAATCGCTACGGCCGGTAAGAAAGAGAATGGGACAAACCAATTTGCCCGAACTGCGTAACGCGGCCGCCAATCCGATGCCTGCATCCACGCCGGCGTCCAATATCACATCCAATATCGCCACGTCGGGAGACTGCTGGTCCAGCGCCGCCGTAAACGCTTCGACACTGGTGAAATGAACGGGACGATAACCGCGAATTTCCAAATCCAGGCAAAACTCCCTGGCGAAATCCTGATTGTCCTCCAGCAAATAGACGCAAGCGCGCGAGCGCCGTTGCACCATATCCTCGTTCGCGGACAGATCGAGCCAGTTTTCCAGCGCAACATCCGGTGACGACCAGTGTTCTTCATCGTTCAGCTGCACGGCCATATCCAGCCATGACAGAAATGACTCCATTTGCTCCGTCAGCCACGGAGTAACGGGCCGGGACTCGCCGTCGTTCACGCCGCGCAAAAACATCTCGAAGCGCTGGGCTGCTTCACTCACCGCCGTAAAGCCAAACGCACCCGCCTGCCCGATCCAGCCATGCAAGCGGTCCGCCATATTGCCCAAACACCCCTCGGCGATCACGCCGGTCCGCTGCATAGCACGCCAAGACTCAGCGATTTCTTCCGCCTTCACCGGCAATTGTTTGGCGTACTGAGCGCGCAGACGCGAAGTATTACGACAAAGAAGATTCTGATCGTTCACGATGGGTAACGGAAATAATGGCGGTTTAGCCACCACGGCCTGGTCCAGCAACAGCCTTACATGGCCGACTGCGCCGGTCCTTTCGACAAACACGAAAGACCGTGACGAAGCCGCTGGGCAGCAACCAGTGAGCACATAAAGATTCCGAACCAGGCCGGTGGCTTCAGAGCAGGCATTATTATGGACTTTACCGTTTCCCTCAAGCGCAAAGCGCACTGACGTGGTTCCCGGCTACATGGCAGATTCGGACGGCAATCAGCGCCATGGCGCGTGAAAGCAACCGCATTTGGAAAGGGAAAATCCAGCCCATTTGCAGCAAACGGACTGGATATTATCGGCTGGAGAAAGGCCGAGAGTTTTTATAATGCAAATCCGGCATAACATCCTTGTCATCGCAAAAACGCGAACCGGCGTTATGATCAGGGATTATTTCACACCCTTGCTATTCAAAAACGGGGTGTATTTTTTGTCCACCACCATGATATGGTTGTTAAGCCAATCTTTCAGGAAATTCATCACGTCCAGCGTGATCTGTGTTTTTCCGGAATCGAACTTCGTCTTCAATTCCGTCACCTGCTTCACCAGTTTTTCATGCTCCTGTTTATGGGCGGCGCTTTCAGGATAGCCGTGCTTTTGAAACAGCTTTTCCTCGGTGGAAAAATGGTAAACCGTATATTCCGCCAGTTCAGCCAGAACTTTCCCCAGAACTTCCTTGCCGTGCCCGGACGCCATGGCATCGTACAAGGTGTTTATCAAAGTAAAAAGCTTCTGGTGCTGCTGATCAATTTCAGCGATATTGACACTATATTTTGCGCCCCATTGTAGTAATGCCATAAAATTCTCCCGCATTCAAGTTATTAAAATATTTTTGTCAGTGCGAAGATAACAAGCATGATATAAACCGCAAGCTTAACTCCAAGCCCTACCATCTCAACAGCAACACCCCCTCGCGACGCCCCAAAAGCTGTCGACCCGGCACTTGATCATTCGATGCACCGAACCCTGAACATCCCTACACTCAGTAAGGTTACTGTTTAACACAGCAACGCCACCTCAGTCAAGAAAAGGTGAATCCTGATCGAATTCCACCCAGAATAAACTGCCGACATTGGGCTGGCTTTCCACGCCAATACGGCCGTGCAGGCCTTCTACAATCTTTTTGGTCAACGCCAGGCCGATACCGGAACCTTCAATGGCGGTGTGCTCAGCCCCCAGGCGATTAAATGGCTGAAACAACTTTTCCAGCTTATCTTCCGTTATACCCAAACCGGTGTCTTCGACGGCGATACGCAGGGCACCCGAGCGTGGCCGGCTGGTCTTAACCAGCACCGAGCCACCGGCCCGGTTATATTTGACGGCATTGGAGATAAGGTTGACCAACACCTGGGTCAGGCGGGTTTCGTCGGTTTGGACCATGCAGCCGGTTTGCTCAGGACTGTAACTCAGCGTGACCGCATGCCGCGCGGCCAGCGCGCTGTTGTAATTCATGCAATTTTGCACCAGTCGATCCACGTTGACCGCAACCGGGGAAAATGCCAGTACCCCCGCTTCAACCTTGGACAAATCGAGGATATCGTTGATCAGTTTCAACAAATGCCAGCCCGCACCCAGAATTTCCTGGACATACTCCTTATGGGCTTCCACCATGGGCACCCTATCGTCGGTTTCCATCAACTGACCGAAACCCAGAATGGCATTGAGCGGCGTGCGTAACTCATGGCTCATGCTGGAGATAAACTCGGACTTGGCGATATTCGCCTGTTCCGCCTCCTTTTTGGCATTGAACAAAGCGCGCTCAGCGTTATAGCGCGCAATACATGCTTTGGTACGGGCCAACAATTCTTGTGGCCGCAATGGCTTGGACACATAATCCGTAGCCCCCACCGAAAATGCCCGAACCACTATTTCTTTATCGACTATCCCGGTCATGACGATAATCGGCAGCTCTTTTTTGCCGATCAGCTGGCGCACCAAGCGGCAGACTTCCAAACCATCCGCCGCCGGCAAATTAATATCCAGCAATACACAATCAAACGACTCGGTAGCAATCAGCCCCAGAGCATCCTCACCGATGCCTGACTCGGATATCTCGGCTTGCAACGGCGCCAGCACGGCGCGCACAAACGCCCTGATGCTACGCTGATCATCGACAATAAGTATACGGGCAGGCCGGGCTTCCGGGGCACTACCGATCTCCATCAGCTGAACTTCATACCGTCAAAAAACTTTTTGACGCCATCAAACCAGCCGTGGGCCTGGGGACTGTGGCGACTGCCTCCTCCTGACAAGGAAAGTTCAAGCTGCTGTATCAGGTCGGTCTGTTCTTTGGTAAGCGACACCGGTACTTCCACCCTGACGCGGCACAGCAGGTCACCCACGGGACCGCCGCGCACGGGTTTTACGCCCTTGCCGCGCAAGCGGAACAATTTGCCGGTCTGGGTCTCCGCAGGAATTTTCAGCATCACTTTGCCATCCAGCGTCGGCACCTCCAGCTCACCCCCCAAACAAGCCATGGGAAAACTGATGGGCACTTCGCAGTGCAGATTGGCGCCGTCGCGGGTAAAAATCGCGTGCTCGCGCACCTGGATTTGCACGTACAAATCGCCCGACGGACCACCGGCTTCTCCGGCTTCACCTTCGCCGGACAAACGAATGCGGTCGCCGGTATCCACCCCGGCCGGCACTTTGACGGACAGGGTTTTGTTTTCCTGGATCCGGCCCTTGCCATAACAAGCACGGCAAGGATCGCGAATCTGCTGGCCGCTGCCGTGGCAAGCTGGACAGGTCTGCTGCACGGCGAAAAAGCCCTGCTGGATGCGCACGACGCCGTGACCGTGGCAAGTACCGCAGGTGGTCGGCGAAGTACCTTTGCGCGCGCCGTTGCCGCCGCACTCGGTACAGGGTGTCAGCGTGGGAATGCGGATTTTTACTTCCGTACCCGCGACGGCTTCTTCCAGACTCAGTTCCAGGTTGTAGCGCAAATCGGCGCCGCGCTGCACCCGGCTGCGCCCACCGCCACGCCGGCCGCCGCCGAAAATGTCGCCGAACACATCGCTGAAAATATCGCTGAAACCTTCCGCGCCCGCGCCGAATCCGCCGCCCATGGACGCTTCAACCCCTGCGTGGCCGAACTGATCGTAAGCCGAACGCTTTTTCTCGTCCGACAATACGTCATAGGCCTCCTTGACCTTTTTAAACTGTTCCTCCGCTTTCGGATTATCCGTATTGCGGTCAGGGTGATATTTCATCGCCAGCCGGCGAAAGGCTTTTTTGATTTCGCCGTCGCTGGCGTTGCGCGCCACGCCTAAAGTTTCGTAATAATCTTCTTTTGCCATCGGCTTAATCTGTGTTTTTCATAAATGATGGGGGTACGGCAGCCATCCTATAACAAACTAAAGCCGCCGATATAGGCGGCGGCTATAAGTTTTCGCAGGTTCCCGCTGGTTCCCAACCTCCGGGTTGGGAACCCGGCCCGGGAAGCTCCCGCTTCCCGAGTGGGGAAGGGAAACTGGAGTCTTCAAGGGAGCGAGAACTGGGCTTGAACAAAGTTTTTTTGCGGTCGCACAGCGAGTATCGGGAAGCAGGAGCTTCCCTAACCGCGTTCCCAAGCAGAGCTTGGGAACGAGACGAAACCAACGTCACTTAGTCAATCCGCTACGCGACGCAGAGCGTCGCCGGCTGCGTTCCCACGCAGAGCGTGGGAACGATAGCCAGGAACGGCTTATTTTTTATCATCCTTCACTTCCTCGAACTCGGCATCCATTACTTCATCACCACCCGCGGCTTTTTCCTGCTGACTATCGGCGTGCGGCTGAGCTTCGCCACCCGGTGCGCCGCCAGCTCCGGCCTCGGCATACAACCGTTCGGCCAGCTTGCCGGACAGCGTGGTCAACGCCTCGGTCTTCTTGTCAATGGCGGGTTTGTCGTCGCTCTTGATGGCTTCCTTCAACTCGTTGACCGCCGCTTCGATGCCGCCTTTTTCTTCAGCCGTCACCTTGTCGCCCAGCTCGTGCACCGTTTTGTTGGCGGTATGGATAATGGCGTCGGCGTGATTGCGCGCCTGCACCAGCTCGTGCATTTTTTTGTCTTCTTCGGCGTGGGCTTCGGCTTCCTTGATCATGCGCTGTACTTCGTCGTCCGACAAGCCGCTGGAAGCGGTGATGCGGATGGTCTGCTGCTTGCCGGTGGCTTTGTCTTTGGCCGATACGTGCAAAATGCCGTTGGCGTCGATGTCGAAAGCCACTTCCACCTGCGGTACGCCGCGCGGCGCAATGGGAATGTCGGCCAGATCGAAGCGTCCCAGCGACTTGTTGTCGCGCGCCATTTCACGCTCGCCTTGCAGCACGTGGATGGTCACCGCCGTCTGATTGTCTTCCGCCGTGGAAAACACCTGTGAAGCCTTGGTGGGAATGGTGGTGTTCTTTTCGATCAGCTTGGTCATCACGCCGCCCAGGGTCTCTATGCCCAGCGACAGAGGCGTTACGTCCAACAGCAGTACGTCTTTGACCTGACCGCCCAACACGCCGGCCTGAATGGCGGCACCCACCGCGACGGCTTCGTCGGGGTTCACGTCTTTGCGCGGCTCTTTGCCGAAAATGTCTTTGACGAATTCCTGCACCTTGGGCATGCGGGTCTGACCGCCCACCAGGATCACTTCGTCAATACCGGAAGCACCGATGCCGGCGTCTTTCAGCGCGGTCAGACATGGACCCTTGGTACGGTCGATCAGGTCTTCCACCAAGGCTTCCAGCTTGGCGCGGGTCAACTTGAGATTAAGGTGTTTAGGGCCGGTCGCATCAGCCGTCACGTAAGGCAGGTTGATGTCGGTCTGCTGGCTGGAAGACAGCTCGATTTTGGCTTTTTCCGCCGCTTCTTTCAGGCGCTGCAAAGCCAGAGGATCGTTGTGCAGATCGATGCCCTGCTCTTTTTTGAACTCGTCGACCAAAAAATCGATGATGCGCAGGTCAAAATCTTCACCGCCCAGGAAAGTGTCGCCATTGGTGGACAACACCTCGAACTGGTGCTCGCCGTCCACTTCGGCGATTTCGATGATGGAGATGTCGAAGGTACCGCCACCCAGGTCATACACGGCGATTTTCTGGTCGCCGCGCTTTTTATCCATGCCATAGGCCAAGGCTGCCGCCGTGGGCTCGTTGATGATGCGCTTGACTTCCAGCCCGGCGATGCGGCCGGCGTCCTTGGTGGCCTGACGCTGCGAATCGTTGAAATAAGCCGGCACGGTAATGACCGCTTCGGTGATTTCCTCGCCCAGATACGCTTCGGCGTCCTTTTTCATTTTCATCAACACGCGGGCGGAAATTTCCGGCGGCGCCATTTTTTTGCCATTGCATTCCAGCCAGGCATCGCCGTTGTCGGCACCGACGATCTTATAAGGCACCATATTGATGTCTTTTTGCACCACGTCGTCCTTGAAGCGGCGACCGATCAGGCGCTTGACGGCGAAAAAGGTGTTTTTGGGATTGGTGATGGCCTGACGCTTGGCGGACTGTCCCACCAATACTTCGCCATCGGTGTTGAACGCGATGATGGACGGCGTGGTGCGGGCGCCTTCGGAATTTTCGATGACGCGCGAAGCGCCGCTTTCCAGAATGGCCACGCAGGAATTGGTGGTTCCCAGGTCGATGCCGATGATTTTTGCCATGGTACTATCTCCAGAATAGGTAATAAGGGGGTATCCGACTAACAGCGGATATGAGGCGAAACGGGGTTAATTTCAAGCGGTTTCATCGACGCGCGGCGTTTCCACGCCGCCTTTGGCAATCACCACCATGGCTGGGCGCAACAATCGCTCGTGCAACACATAGCCCTTTTGAAAAACCTTCACCACGGTATTCGCCTCTCCCTGCGCACTGGGATCGACCGCCATGGCCTGGTGCAACTCAGGATTGAACTTTTCACCCAAAGGATTCAGCTCCAGCACATTGAAGCGCTCCAGCACGCTGAGCAATTGTTTCAAGGTCAGCTCACCGCCTTCCCGCAGCTGGACGACTTCCGGCGCGTCGCCCTTGGCGGCCTGGATGCCGAGTTCCAGGCTGTCGATGACCGGCAACAGTTCCTTGGCAAAACGCTCCAGGGCAAATTTGCGCGTACTGTCCAGGTCTTTGTCCGTACGGCGGCGCAGATTGTCCATTTCCGCCTGCAAACGCAGCAGTTTGTCCCAGTTTTCATCGGCACGGCGATGGGCCTGTGCCAATTCCTCGCGCAAACCTCCCACGTCCAATTGCGCATCCAGCGCGGTCTCGAACAGCTCCCCTTCGATCGGTCCAGCCTCGTCCAGGGCGGCTGGCTGCACGTCTTGTTGTTGCTCCGGCTCCGCATTCATGTTTTGCAAAACTCCCGTGAACTAAATTCTGATGGTTAAAAGCGTAGGATGCACTGAGTCGGCGAAGCGCATCGTTTGTAAGCGATGCGCTTTCCAGAAGCATTAGGCTTCCGCGAGAACGCGGCGGCTTTCCTTCGTTCAGCGCATCCTCCGTATACACATACCATTAATGTGGGCTAGCTCGCCTGATTCAAGGCCGCGCCCAACAATTTAGCCGTCACGTCCACCAGCGGAATCACCCGCTCATAAGCCATGCGCGTGGGGCCGATCACCCCCAGCACGCCCACTACCTGGTCATCCATCGTATAAGCGGCCGTCACCAGCGAGCACTGATCCAGGGGTTTATATCCGGATTCTTCGCCGATAAAAATCTGCACGCCATCAGCTTCCAGGCAACGGTCCAACAGGTGCATGATGTCCTGCTTATGGTTGAACGCTTCGAACATATCGCGCAATTTGCTCAAGCTGGACAGTTCGGCAAACGTCATCAGATTGGTTTCACCGCTCAATACAAAGTCTTTGTCGCCTTCCTGGTCCTTGTTCTGCAACGCCAGTTCAGCCATGTGCGCGGCATTGATGAGTTCCTGATTCAACGCATCACGATCCTGCAGCAGTTCCGAGCGGATATTCAGGCGAATCTCGGCCAGATCCCGGCCCTGACACAACGCATTGAGATAATTGGCCGCTGCTTGCAACTCGGCAGCGGTAAACTCACGGCTGGGATAAATGATGCGGTTATGCACTTCCTGCTGGTTGGTCACCAGAATGACCAGCACCCTGCCGTTGGACAGGGACAAAAACTCGATGTGGCGAAAAGCCGTGCGCTGGGTCGGCAGCGGCAAAGTCACCAAGCCGGCCATGCGCGTGGCGGCCGACAACAGCCTGGAAGCCGTTTGCAAGACGCTCTGCGGGCTGCTCTGAGCCGTCAATGTCAGCTCCAGCTCTTGCAGCACGTTCTGCTGCAACGGCTTGATGGTCAGCAAAGAATCCACGAACACCCGGTAACCGCTCACCGTGGGAATGCGCCCGGCGGAAGTATGCGGAGAAGTAACCAGGCCATATTCTTCCAGATCGGCCATGACGTTGCGGATGGTCGCCGAACTCAGCTGCAAATCGGTTTCACGCGACAAACAACGCGACCCCACGGGTTGGCCGTCGTGTATGTAACGTTCAACCAGCGCCTTGAGTAAGCACTGGGCGCGTTCGTTGAGCTCGGGTAAATTGGGATAGCGGGAGGGCTGCACCATAATCGCTGCAAGCTAGCCTTAACACTCGACAAGAAGACCGTCAACAGTAACAATCAGCCGCCACCAGTGTCAAGTAAAGCGGCGCTTACCCTATAAAGGCGTCTCACGCAAACGGCGCCAAACCGGCTAAACTGGTCGTGTATTGCGCGGCAATATGCCTTTCTTATCTCCCTTTATGGATGAACCTCTATGAACATTACCATCGTTGGTTCCGGCGTAGCCGGTGTCACTTGCGCGGATGCGCTCATCAAAGCCAACCACAGCGTGACATTAATCACCCGCGAAACAGCGGGCTACTATTCCCGCCCCATGCTGTCGCACGGATTCAGCCATGACGACGTCGAACAGCAGATCGTCACGCGCTCATTCGATGAACTCAGCCAAAGCGGCATTCACGTCCACAGCCATTGCGACGTCCGCCGCATCGACGCCGCCCAGCAGCGCCTGACCTGCATCAACGACCACGGCGAATTCATGCTGAACTACGACACGCTGATCCTGGCACTCGGTTCCATGGCCTTCGTACCGCCGCCGCTGACCGAGTTTCGCCGGCTGTTCAACGTACTCAACGAGCTGAACGATCTCATCATCCTGCGCCGCCTGCGCCAGCGCGCGCGCAAACAGGATAGCAGCGCGCGCTGGGCCATCATCGGCGGAGGCTTGATAGGCTGCGAACTCGCCGCCGACCTGGCCAAAGCCGGCGACGCCGTCACTGTATTTCACGTGGCAGGCCAACTCATGGAACGGCAGTTGCAGGCAGACGACGCCGACACGCTGCAACACACGCTGGAACAAGCGGGGATCGCGCTGGAGCTGAATTGCAACGTGCTGGCAATAGAAGAAGAGGGAGATTACCGGGCCGTGGTCACGCAAAACGCCCGTCACGGCGGCTATTGCGGCGTGATCATCGCTTGCGGCTTTAAACCGCGCGCGCTGCTGGCCGAACAAGCCGGGCTGGCGGTGCAGCGAGGCATCACCGTGGATGGCTGGTTACGCACCAGCGATCCGCATATCCATGCGATAGGCGATGTCGCCCAGTGCAGCGATGGCCGCATTTACGCATTCATCGCGCCGATACGCAGCCAGGCCCAGTGGCTGGCACAATACCTCAGCGGCGCCACGGAAAGCGCCTGGACGCCGCCCGTGTTCCACCCCAAAGCCAAAATCCACGGCTTTACCGCCAGCCATCCTTACCAATTCTAATCATTGTTTTCGCCCTCCAATGCTTCCCGCCGCAACCCCGTCACCACGCAGCGCAATACGTGGTAATCGATTTTGCCGTCCAGCAATTCATATAGCGGTTTCAGGCGGGTTTGCTCCTCTTCCGGCAAGGACAGCCAAGCGTCGGTGATGGCCTCGATCTGTGCTTCGGTAATTTCGGTGATTTCCCGGTAATCCAGCATGGAGGCTTCGACCGCCTGGACCACGTGCCCCCACACGGTGCTCAGCGCCAGGTTGCGGCGCTGGGCGATTTGCGCAATCGACATGCCCTGCAACAGCAGTTGCAGGCTTTGGCGGAAAGTCGCGGCTTCGGCCGGCGCGGCGGGCGGCGGACCGAATTGGCGCAATACTTCCAAAAATGCCGCGCCGTAATGGAGCAGCTTGTATTCACCGACGCCGGAAATTTTCGCCAATGCATCCGTGCTTTGCGGGCGCGATTGCGCCATTTGCGTCAGCACGCCGTCCGGGAAAATCATGTACGGCGCCACGCCCTGTTCTTCCGCCAGCTTGCGCCGCAAAGCGCGCAGTTCCTCGAAAATGCGGCCTTCCACGCCGTCCGGCACGCTGCCGCCGCGCCGGCTTTTGCCGGTCTCGGCGACCACCTGGTCCTTGCGCAGCAACACCGGCTGCTCGCCGCGCAGCACCGGGCGGCTGGCTTCGGTCAGGCGCAAGGCGCCGTGCGCGTCCCAGTCCACCGCCAACAGGCCGCGCACCAGCAATTGGCGGAATACCGAGCGCCACTGGGTGGCGTCCAGGTCTTTGCCGATGCCGTAAGTACTGAGGCGGTCATGGCCGTATGAGCGGATTTTTTCGGTGTGGTGGCCCAGCAGAATATCCAGCAGATGGACCACGCCGAAGCGCTGGCCGGCGCGATAAACGCAGGACAGCGCTTTGCGCGCCGCTTCGGTGGCGTCCCAGGTTTGCACCGGCTCCAGGCAGTTGTCGCAGTTGCCGCAGGGCTTGAGCATTTCGTCGCCGAAATAGGCTAGCAAAGCCTGGCGGCGGCAACTGGTAAGTTCGCAAAAGCCCAGCATGGCGTCCAGCTTGTGGCGCTCCACCTGCTTGTGCAGGTCGTCGGCTTCGGATTGTTCTATCCACTGCTGCATCATCACCACGTCCTGCAGGCCGTAGATCATCCAGGCCTCGGACGGCAGGCCGTCGCGCCCGGCGCGCCCGGTTTCCTGGTAGTAGGCTTCCAGGGTTTTGGGCAAATCAGTGTGGGCGACGAAGCGCACATCCGGTTTGTCGATGCCCATGCCGAAAGCGATGGTGGCAACGATCACCACGCCGTCCTGGCGCAAAAAGCGGTCCTGATTTTGCTGGCGCGCCTGGGGCGTCATGCCGGCGTGGTAGGGCCAGGCGTCGTAGCCTTGTTCGCGCAGCCAGGCGGCGGTTTCGTCGGTTTTTTTGCGCGACAGGCAATAGACGATGCCGGCCTCGCCGCGCCGTGGGCTGAGGAAGGACAATAACTGCTGGCGGATGTTTTGCTTGGGCTGGATGCGGTAGCGGATATTCGGCCGGTCGAAGCCGCTGACGAACTGCGCCGCTTGTTCCAGCCCCAGGCGCAACAAAATTTCTTCGCGGGTGCGGGCATCGGCGGTGGCGGTGAGGGCGATGCGCGGCACGGCGGGAAAGCGTTCGTGCAGCACCGACAGCTTCCAGTATTCGGCGCGGAAATCGTGCCCCCACTGCGACACGCAGTGCGCTTCGTCGATGGCGAACAGCGCCACTTCTCCCTGTTGCAGCATATCCAGCGTGCGTGGCGTCAACAGCCGCTCCGGGGCGATGTAGAGCAGGTCCAGTTCGCCGCGGCGAAACGCGCTTTCCACGGCATATTGCGCTTCGCCGTTCAAGGTGGAATTCAAAAACGCCGATCTCACGCCCAGTTGCTGCAAGGCATTGACCTGATCTTGCATCAGCGCGATCAAGGGCGACACCACCACGCCGCAACCGGGGCGCAGCAGCGAGGGGATCTGGTAGCACACGGACTTGCCGCCGCCGGTGGGCATCAGCACCAGGGCATCGCCGCCCGCCGTGACGTGGCGGATGACGTCCGCCTGATGACCGCGAAATTGTTGATAGCCGTATACCCGCTGGAGCAGGTTCAGGGCAGGATCGGTAGCTTGAGGTGTCATGGATGAGGGTTGGTTGGTTTGTTCTCGTCTTTAGCAAAGACGATGGGTACAAAGCGTAGGGTACGCTGTGCGTACCGTTTGCGCTGGTTCCCAAGCTCCTGCTTGGAAATCCGGTCAGTGAAGCTCCCGCTTCGCGTTTGTCCGATGGGATACCGCAGGCCATGTGTCGGCCCGGGAAGCCGGAGCTTCCCGGCAGCATTCCCAAGCGGAGCTTGGGAACGAGCGCAACGCTCGCGCACAAGCGGGGCCAGTGTCATGGCTGCCGTTGTGCGCCGCATCACGGTACGCACAGCGTACCCTACCGTTTCAACAGATAATCCAGTTCCGTCAGCACTCGCGCGGGTTCAATTTGGGTCAGGCAGTGCGTATGTCCATAAGGGCATGCGCGTTTGAAGCAGGGCGAGCAGTCCAGCCCCAGCCGCACGATGCGGGCCTTATCGCTCAATGGCGGGGTAAAGCCGGGATCGGACGAGCCGTACAGCGCCACCAGCGGTTTGTCCAAAGCAGCGGCGACGTGCATCAACCCCGAATCGTTGCTGACCACCGCATCGGCCAGGGACAGCAGCGCCACCGCTTCGGCCAGACAGGTGCGGGCCGCGAAATTGATGCAACCGGGCGCGGCTTGGACAATGGCTTCGGCTGCCGCCTGGTCTTTGTCGGAACCGAACAGCCACACCTGCCAGCCCGCCGCCAACTTAGCCCTGGCCAATACGGCAAAATGATCGGACGGCCAGCGCTTGGCCGGGCCGTATTCGGCGCCGGGACACAGCGCCAGCACCTTAGCCGGGCCGGCCAAACCAAATTTGGCGAGTGCGGCGGCCACTTGTTGATCCGCTACAAACAAGCGCGGCGGCGGACAGTCCGGCGGCAAGGCGGCGTCTTTTTCCAGCCCCAAAGCGACAAAGCGCTGCACGGTGCGGGGCAGCAGGGTTTTGTCCAAGCGGCGGGCATCGTTCAGCAAGCCCCAGCGCAACTCCCCCAGATGACCGGTGCGGCGTGGAATTTGCGCAAAAAACGGCGTCAACGCCGATTTCCAGGAATTGGGCAGCACGATGGCCCAGTCGAAACTGCCGCGCAGTTCCAGCCCCAACCGTCGCCGTTTCGCAAAGCCGAACTGGCCGTGCCCCAATGGCATCGCCATGCCCTGCGCCACTTCCGGCATGCAGGCCAGCAACGGCAAGGTCCAGGCCGGAGCCAGCACGCTGATGCGGCTGTCGGGATAGCGTTGCTTGAGGCGCAAAAACAAGCTCTGCGCCATCACCATGTCGCCAACCCAGGACGGGCCGACCACCAGTATGCGGGGATGTGTCTCGGTAACTTTCATATCACCCATACGACTGCGCCAAATTGGAACCCTTTGGCTGCAAATTGAAAGTTTCCTCAATACGGCACTTCGGGTTATTGGACTGGCGTTTGTTCATGACAATGACGTGGATAGCGGGGTTGCACCCTTAGTGATGCTCGGTGCTGGTGTGCATGGGGCCGGACTATGGCAAATCCATGAACGACGGTCAACCCCGTGATTTTTCCTGATAAAAACCACGGCTGTTCAAAATCGCTTCCAGCACGTAGCATGTGAGGGAGGCGGCGCGGCGCATCGATTGTGAACGGTGCGCCGCGCCGATCATCCACCCCATAAGCAAAATCTTTTGGAAACACAAGCAATGAAAATATCCACCATCTTACTCGCCGCCGTACTGGTGGCTTTTTCCGCATTCCAGACCGGCAGCGCGGCGACGCCGGGGTGCGACATTGAACATATCAAGAAGATGATCCGGCAGGCCAGGAAGGATGGCACGCTGGTGCAGTTTTACGAAACGGCCCCCCAGCATTGCCCGGAATACGGTGGCGAGGGCGCTGCGGCCAAACAGGGACATGATCGTCTGGTGAGCCTGGTAAACGACGTCAGAAGAGAAAGCGAAAACCGCCAGGGCGGCGGGGGCGGGCATCACTAGCGGTATGCGCGGTTTTGCCGGGTGTTCCAAGTTATTTATGGTTTCGAGGGAGCTTCTTGCAAAACTCAACAGGCGAGTGGGATTTTCTGATTTGCGGTGGCAAAAAAGCGGGACGGGCGCCGCCGAGATCGGTGAGGCTGGCGCGCAAATCCAGCCGGCGCGGGTCCGGGTAATCCAGCAAACCCGCCAGGCGCTGGAACAACTGACCGCTGCCGGCGTGGCGGCTGGCATGGATGCCGGGCCGGAAACCGCCGTAGCGCCAGGGCACGCGGTACAGGGTGACGTCCGCCATGGCCGCCGTCGCTGCGGCGGCAGCGACCATGGCGATGACGCCCGCTTGCAGGTTTTTTTCATCATGATTTCTTCGCTATCACAAACCGGCCCGGTGTCGGCACGGCATTGGCGGCAGGGATACCGTGCCTGAAGCCGGCGCCATGAAACCATCAATACGCGTGCTGCTGGTAGACGACCACGTGGCGGTACGCGCCGGCTACCGTTTGCTGCTGACCCAGTGGGAGATATTGCGGTGGTCGGCGAGGCAACCAGCGGTGAGGAGGCGTGCAGCCTGTATTGGAATCGTAAACCCGACGTCGTCGTCATGGACTTGAACTTGCCGGGCATCGGCGGCTTGGCCTCGATTCGCCACATTTGTTGCCAGGCCCCCCACGCCCGACTGCTGGTATTCAGCATGCACGACGAACTGACCTACATCACGCGGGCGCTGGAAGCGGGCGCCACTTACGTAGAGTCGCAAATCGCCCAGCGCATGGTGGCGCAAACCATCACCCGTGCCGGCAACAGCCCGGTGGACAGTCTCTCGCCGCGCGAGTTCGACGTTTTTTGCCTGTTGGCGCGCGGCTACACCGCCCACGAAGTCGCCGAACACATGCACTTGAGCTATAAAACCGTGTCCAATTACAGCACGTCGATCAAATCCAAACTCGATATCAGCACCAGCGCCGAAATGGCGCGCCTGGCCTATCAATATGGATTGACAGACGACGCGCAATAAAGGATTAATCCCACAGGAAACCGGGAGTATTTCACCTGTATAAAGTTGGTGCGAACAATAAGAAACGGGGCTATGCATGCGTAATGCATAGCCCCGTTTAGCGTTTCCACGCAGGGCGTGGAAACGCTGGAAAGCCGCCGGACTAGTGTGCCGGCGCCGCGGCGTGGCGCGTCTTGGATTTGGCTGGTTCAGCCGGCTTGGCGTGCGATTTAGCCGTCGATGGTGACGGTGCCTTTTTGGTCTGGCGCGGTGCAGTAGCCGGCGCAACCGCTTTGACCGTGGGCTTGGCCGCTGAGGCTGCTGCTTTCGAGGCAGCTGCCGCGGCCGCTCCGGCTGTGGCCGCCGCTGCGGTTGCAGCGGCTCCCGGCACAGCCGGGGTGGGCTGCGCCTGGGCCGGCGCGGGCACGGCTTCCGCCGGCTGCGCGTTTTGCGTTTGCGCCACTTCCTGAGCCGCTTCGGTCTTGGCCTTCAAAGCATAGTGGCTGTAGCCGGTCCATGAGGCCATGAACATCACCAGTGCAATGGCGACAATCACTTGCCGTCCCGGCGCCTCCTCGCCCAGCCATACCCACTTGGGCTTGATCAACCCCACGATCAAATACAACGCCGACAGTGCGACAAAAACCTGGAAAAAAGCAATCAAGCCATGAGTTTTCGTTAACATTTATCTAACCTGAAATAAATTACCTTGAACACGTAGCGGACAAACACCGCGCCCCAATCTATTTTTTCATCATATTGAAAAACTCGGCATTCGTCTTGGTATCCTTAAGCTTACCAAGAAGGAACTCGCTGGCTGACATTTCATCCATGGGCTGCAGAATTTTTCGCAATATCCAGCATTTTTGCAACTCGCTTTCGTCCACCAGATACTCTTCGCGGCGCGTACCGGAACGGTTGATGTTGATGGCCGGGTAAACGCGTTTTTCCGCCAGTTTGCGCTCCAGGTGCAATTCCATGTTGCCCGTACCCTTGAATTCTTCGTAAATCACTTCGTCCATGCGCGATCCGGTATCCACCAACGCCGTGGCGATGATGGTCAGGCTGCCGCCTTCTTCGATGTTGCGCGCCGCGCCGAAAAAGCGCTTGGGCCGCTCCAGCGCGTTGGCGTCCACGCCGCCGGTCAGCACCTTGCCGGAAGACGGCACCACCGTGTTGTAAGCGCGCGCCAGACGGGTGATGGAGTCCAGCAAAATCACCACGTCGCGCTTATGCTCCACCAGGCGCTTGGCTTTCTCGATCACCATTTCCGCCACTTGCACGTGGCGCGTGGGCGGCTCGTCAAACGTGCTGGAGATCACCTCGCCCTTCACGCAACGCTGCATTTCGGTCACTTCTTCCGGGCGCTCGTCGATCAGCAGCACGATCAGATAACACTCGGGATTGCGCTCGGCGATGGAATGGGCGATGTTCTGGATGATCATGGTTTTGCCGGCCTTGGGCGGCGAAACGATCAGTCCGCGCTGGCCTTTGCCGATGGGAGCGATCAGGTCGATCACCCGGGATATCAGGTCTTCCGTGGAACCGTTGCCCTGTTCCAGCACGAAGCGCTGGTTGGCAAACAAAGGCGTCAGGTTGGCAAAATTGATTTTGTGCTTGGCGTTTTCCGGCGGTTCGTAATTGATCTGCTCCACCTTGAGCATGGCGAAATAGCGTTCGTTATCCTTGGGCGGGCGTATTTTGCCGGAAATGGTGTCGCCGGTACGCAAGGAAAAACGGCGGATTTGGCTGGGAGAAACGTATATATCGTCGGGGCCGGCTTGGAAGGAGCTATCGGCGCCGCGTAAAAACCCAAAACCATCCGGCAGGATTTCCAAGACGCCATCGCCGTAAATGTCGTCGCCGTTTTTCGCCATTTTTTTGAGGATGGCGAACAGCAAGTCCTGCTTTTTGGCGCGGGCAACGCCGTCGATTTCCAGGGATTCGGCGATTTGGATGAGTTCGGGAACGGGTTTACGCTTAAGGTCGGTCAGATTCATGGGGCGTCGTGGATACGGATGGAAGGAAGGCTGCCGTCGGATTCAAGGTTTTCCCGATGATGGATGGAGTCGGGAAGCGCTGTCCGCTTGGGGAGGGCGTCGGCGGGGATGCAGACAAGATTCAGAAAGGAGTGCGAGGGCAATTTAACACAAGGGGAAAAGGCCCGTCCAGCATCGACGGGCGCTCCAGTGACTTACAGATTGCCGTCGATAAAGGCGGCCAACTGGGCTTTACTCAATGCACCGACTTTGGTGGCTTCCACTTCGCCGCGATTGAACAGCATTAAAGTAGGAATGCCGCGCACGCCGTAGCGGCCTGGCGTCAGCGGATTTTCATCGATATTGAGTTTTGCCACGGTCAGACGGCCCTGATAGTCTTTGGCGATCTCGTCCAGCACGGGCGCGATCGACTTGCAAGGGCCGCACCACTCGGCCCAATAGTCCACCAGCACGGGGCCGCTGGCATTTAATACGGTGGCGTCAAAAGTGTCGTCAGTGACGTGAACGATTATTCCACTCACGATGGTCTCCGAAAAGGTTGTTGCTATGGGTTCGGGGAAAAGAACTGGTCGAAACCCCGCGAAAGGGGGACGGCGGGAGAGCGCTGGGCGCAGGCCGTTGCTTTTGCCTGTTGCGTCACATTTCAGCTTATTCCCGGCCGGATTGCAAGTCCAAAGCACCATGGCAACGACTGAACCGGGAGCGGCAACACAATCCGCGGATATTTTTTCAAACTCGACCGAGCGATTGAAAAACGCCTATCTCAAAATGCTGCCGAATCTGGGTGCATCCATGATTATCGGCTTTGCGATTTTGCCTCACTGCTAACCAACAGCGTCTGGCGCGACAGGCAGGAAGCACAAAATGCCGTACAGCAGGAAGCGCAAGCCCTCAAACTCGCCCCCCTTATTATCGACAACGGCAAACATCCGTCCTGGAAGCAAGCCGTCATGAGCTATGCCGCCGCCGATGAAATTCCGTTTGAAATCTGGCTCACCGTGCTGCTGTCCGGCGGGGTGATACTGACCTTTTCGGCGATGGCGCACGCCCATGCGCCGATTGCATCCTTCATCATGGGCACTTTTGCCGGCCTGATCATGGGCGCCATGCTGTTCGCCATCATCGCAGTCAACCGCCCTTTTCTCGGCGAAGTGTCCGTCGCCAATACGCCCATCGCCGAAATTGCGGGACTGCGTGAACCGTCGCTGCAAGCCCCTTAATGCTGTATCATCGACCTTTAGAAGCTACTCGTTACCGGACAGCACGTCTATATGCGCCGCCACGCAATCCCCCAGCCCCGGCAAGTCGTAGCCGCCTTCCAGCACCGACACGATGCGGCCTTGGGCAAATTTTTCCGCCAAGCGCTTAATCTCCCGGCTTACCCAGACGTAATCCTCCCTATCCCACTCCAGCATCGCCATGTCGTCGTCGCGGTGCGCATCAAAGCCGGCTGAGACAAAAATCATCTCCGGCTGAAAACGCTCCAGCGCCGGCAACCAGTCCCGCGTCACCGCCGCCCGGAAAGCGTGACCGTCGCTGCAAGCCGGCAGCGGCGTATTGATAATGTGCGCATTCCCGGTATCCGCCCCCCGAAAAGGGTAAAAAGGGTGTTGAAACGTCGAACACAGCAGCACGCGCGGCTCGCTGCGAAATATATCTTCCGTGCCGTTGCCGTGGTGCACGTCGAAATCCAATATCGCCACCCGCGCCAGACCGTGCGCTTGCAGCGCGTGCGCCGCCGCCACCGCCACGTTGTTGAAAAAACAAAAGCCCATGGCCCGGCCGCGCTCGGCATGGTGTCCCGGCGGGCGTATGCTGCAAAACGCATTGTCCACCTCGCGGCGCATCACCAGATCCACGGCCAGCACCGCCGCTCCCGCCGCCAGCAGTGCTGCGTTCCAGGTATGCGGATTCATGGCGGTATCCGGGTCCAGATAGGCCAATCCGGCACGCGGCGCCGTGTGCTCGACGTGTGAGATATAAGCCGAATCGTGCACCCTCGCCAGCTGTTCGCGCGTGGCTGGGATGGCCTGGTAGTGCTGCAATTGCGCGTACAGACCGCAGGCCGTCAGTTGTTCGTGTATGGCGCTGAGGCGTTCGGGACACTCGGGGTGATACTCGCCCATGGCGTGGAGCAAGCAGTCGGGATGGGTGATAAAAGCCGTCGTCATGGAATGCCTCGCAGAAATGTGTAATTTCACTCGATGGAGTATTACAACAGCCTGCAAGAAACGCCGCACCTGCTTTCGACGCATTGCCCGCCATTCGCCTATAAAATACCCCACTGGACCTTGCCAGCCACGTCGGCTGCCCCAAGTAGCGCCACTTCGTAGTTAAGGATATTTCCCGTGAGCCAGCATTTCAGCTTTGAATTTTTCCCACCGCGCGACGCCGAAGCCGCCCTCAAGCTGCGTCAAGCCTACCAGCGCCTCGCCCCCCTCCAGCCGGAGTTTTTTTCCGTCACTTTCGGCGCGGGTGGCTCCACGCAGGATAAAACCACCGAAACGGTGCTCGACATTGTGGCTCAAACCCCCATCGAAGCCGCGCCGCATTTATCGTGCATCGGCTCGCAACGCGGCAATATCCGCGCCATTCTCGACAACTACCGCAGCCACGGCGTCAAGCGCATCGTCGCCCTGCGCGGCGACATGCCGTCGGGCATGCTGTCGGCGGGTGATTTCAGCTACGCCAACGAACTGGTGGCTTTTATCCGCGCCGAAACCGGCGATCATTTCCGCATCGAAGTCGCCGCCTACCCCGAAGTCCACCCCCAGGCGCGCGACGCCGCCACGGATTTACGCAATTTCAAGCGCAAAGTCGACGCCGGCGCCGACGAGGCGCTGACCCAGTATTTTTACAACGCCGACGCCTATTTCGATTTTGTCGAGCGGGCCCGCCACATCGGCATCGACATCCCCATCGTGCCGGGCATCATGCCGATCGGCAATTTCAACCAACTGCGGCGCTTCTCGGAAAACTGCGGCGCCGAAATTCCACGCTGGATACAAAAGCGCATGGAAAGCTATGGCGACGACGCCGGATCAATTCGCGCATTCGGCCTGGAAGTGGTGACGCAGCTGTGCCGGCGCTTGCTGGATGGCGGCGCGCCTGGCCTGCACTTCTACACCATGAATCAGTCCGAAACGATGCTGGCGCTGTGGAAAAACCTGGAATTGCCGGTGCCGGCGTAGGGAAACGCTTTATGGTTTCCACGCAGCCTAAAACGTGCTTGAATTACCGGCGGATTTTGCTTTATCTGGGTATTAATGGGGGAATGATGATGAAAACAACAGCCACAGCCGCCGCTGTCGCAACTTTGCTGGCTGCGGGAATGACGGCTTGTGCACAGAGACCGCTGCCGACGGCGACCAGCTATCCGGTCAGTGCACAGCAAAAAATGCAGGCAGTACACCACTGGGACGTGCTGGCTGAAAATCTGGCGGCGAGCATCAGCGATAAGCTATCGATGAATCCCGGCAATCGTCCGGTTTATCTGGCAGCCGACGGGCAAAACTCGGACTTTGGCCGGGCGCTGCACAATATGTTGACCAGCCGCCTGCTGGAACGTGGCGTGGCGGTGTCCACCGCGGCCTATGGTGGTGCCGACAAACCGCTGCTGCTGAAGATCGACACGCAGGTGGTCAATTTCAACGATCGCGAAGGCTTGCGGCCACTGCCGGGGGATTTCACCTTACCGAAAGGACTGGCTTATTTGATCTATCGTGCAGGCGATTTGTGGGCCGCCCCGGTCTGGGCGGTGCTGCCTTTGTCGGAATATCACGAAAATTATTTTCCCGCCGGCACGAATACCGAGATCGTCGTCAACGCGGCGGTCACCGACGGCGCCAGAGTGGTGTTCAGCGAAAGCCGCACTTATTACGTCGATGGCGTTGAGCAAGGCCATTATGCGGGGCCGCCCTTGGCGCCCGCTCCAGCTACCAGGCTTTATAAGGCGGTGGACCAATGATCAGAAACATGCGTAACGGCATTGCCGTCGGATTGGCGGCATTGACCGCCGTGGCTTGCAGCCGCACGGTCAAAGACAGCGACATTATCCAGGAGAGCTACTACGCCGCCGAAGTGTTGCAATCCGCCGCGGAAAGCCCCAAAGGGGTGCACGGCGCTTTGGAACGCTTTCGGCCGTTGATGATGGCCAGCTTCGTCAACATCGACAACGTGCAGGCTTCATCCACGTTCGGCCGCATGCTGGCGGAACAAGTGGGCTCGTATTTCACGCAGCACGGCTACGACGTGATCGAGCTGAAACTGCGCAACGATTTGTTCATCAAGGAAGAAACCGGCGAACTGATGCTGTCGCGCGAGTTGAAAGACATTACCCAGCAGCACGATGCCCAGGCGGTAATCGTCGGCACTTATGCGGTGGCGGCGGACAAAGTGTTCGTGACGGCCAAGGTGATCCGCGCGCTGGATGGCGTGATCCTGGGCTCCTACGATTACGTGTTGCCCATGGGCCCCAACACCAAGGCATTGCTGCAAAACGACCGTCAAAAACGCCGTTGAAAAAAAAGCAGGCGCTCCACGGAGGGAGGCCTGCTATCCAAGGAACGAACCGTCTGCTGGTTCCCAAGCTCCGCTTGAGAACCCACTCCGCGAAGCTCCGGCTTCGCGTCCATTAATTCCAGCGTTGTACTTCGGTTTTCCAGCTGCCGTCCGCCTGACGCTTGATCACGTTGAACAACTCGCCGTCATAGTTGTAGCGCAGCGTCTGGCTGGTGCGGGTCAGCGTCTGACGGGTGGAAAACACCGCTTTGGTGATGATGGTGCCGTCTTTGTCGGTGCGGGCATCCACGATGTTGATTTGATACTCGCCACCCATGCGGCCGATCAGCGCTTGCCAGAACGCGCGGATTTCCGCCGGGTTTTTGGATACCTGGCCGTTGGGCGCAAGCAACATGGCGTTGTCGGCGTAGAGGCTGACGATATCGTCGACCCGTCCGCGGTGGAATGCTTCATTCCATTTGGCGATGGTGACTTCCGCCACTTCGCGTGGAGTAGCGACAGGCGCCGCCCATGCCTGGCCGGCCATGCCCGTCAATAAAATTCCGATCAACCCTATGCTTAACTTCGTCATGGCTTATGCCCCTTTGTGTCGTCAATATGTTTGTCATCTAGTACGGCTTTACTATATAGACGGCTGAGTTGGTGTACAATAGCATGATTGAATCATAGATTGTTTCACAAACAGAAATCATAGAGACCGGACACTGTATGGACAAACTTGCGAGCATGAACGTTTTCACCAAGGTGGCCAAAGCCGGCAGCTTTGCGGCGGCGGCGAAAGAGCTGGGCATTTCCCGTGCCATGACCACCAAGCACGTGATGCAACTGGAAAACTGCCTGGGCGTGCGCTTGCTCAACCGCACGACGCGGCACTTGAGCCTGACGGAAGTGGGCACCACCTATTTCGAGCGCTGTCTGCAGATTCTCGACGATATCGAAGAAAGCGAACTGGCCGTCACGCAAATGCAGACCGAGCCGCGCGGCACGCTCAAAGTAGCTTGTCCGCCGTTCTTCGGCACTTATCACATGGCGCCGGCCATTTCCGAATACCTGCGTCACCACCCCGACGTGCACGTGGAATTGCTGTTGCAGGGCGGAACGGTGGACGTCATCGAAGCCGGTCTGGATTTGGCGGTGCACCTGGGTGAATTGGCCGAATCCAGCCTGATCGCCCGCAAATTGGCGACCTCGCGCCAGGTGGTGTGCGGCGCGCCGGACTATTTTGCCGCCCACGGCATCCCCAAAACGCCCAACGACCTCAAAAACCACAACTGCCTGTTCAACTGGAGCTGGCCGCAAAAGGACTATTGGCATTTCATGGACCGGGAAGGCAAAAAAGTCACGGTCAGGGTCAGCGGCAACCTCCAGGCCAATGTTTCCGGCGCTTTGCGTCTGGCGGCCATCAATGGGCTGGGGCTGGTATTGTTGCCGACCTATATGAGCGGCCACGACCTGCGCAAAGGCCGTTTACGGGCGGTGATGACCGACTACGAACCCGCCACCCTGGACATTCACGCGATCTATCCACACCGCAAAAACCTGTCGGCCAAGGTACGCACGTTTGTGGATTTTCTCTATGCACGCTTCCAGCCCCGCCCCTACTGGGATGAGTGGCTGGACACGCAAAACATCGGCGCCGACAAGACGGCGGAACACCTATACGGGATGGATTAATTCTAAGCGCTGACGTCGACGAAAGTGCCCACGACAGGCGATCTGCCGCCGCCGGCATAAGCCGCAGACTTGCCCTGGGCCTGGCCGCGCGCCAGTTCGGCCTGCGCCTGGATCATCATTTGCGCAGCGGCGGCGGCCACGCTGAAATCCTGCGAAGAAGGACTGGCCGGAGCCAGAGCGGCACTGCGGATTTGCCGGGCTTTGTCGATAGTCGCCTGTGGATCGCCCGGAATAGCCGAAGTATCGATGCTCACTTCACCGCCGACGGCATAAAACACGCCGTCGGGGCCGCGTTGGTAGCTGAAGTTGGCGCCGCTTCTGGCTATGCCGCCGGCTGCGGCCAGATGGGCGGCTTCGTGGGCGCGCACCTCCGTGTCGCGGGCTTTGAGTTGGCGCAGCTTTTCCTGGTCATCCCCGCTCAATTCACCCTGACGGGTTTTCGCGCTGTCCGGGGCGGATTTATCGGCAGCGGTTTTTTGCGTCCGGGCGGATGGCGTGTCGGCGGAATTTTGCTGAGCCGTAGCGTCCGCACTGACGGCTTGCCGCTGTTTTTCGCCCTGCGCATTCCCCTCTGCCTTGGGCGGCAGCCCGAAGTAGCCGACGGGGGCGATGGCGGAAACGGATAAGGCCATGGTCGTATGCCTTAGAACGTGAGGCGATTGTCCTTTATATAGGTGGATTTGGCGGAAAAGGCAATGTATGAAAAATAGCGCGCTGTTTTGCCGCGATCCCGACGGCAATGCCCTGGAATTTATCGAGTCGGTGGGCTAATGGCAAAAGCTTCAATCAATGGGCGACGGAAGTTTTGGCGAGTGCGCATTAACGTTCACAAAGCAGGGCATAACACACCGGCGTCAGCAGCAGGCTGGCGGCCATGCCGACCAAAAGGCCCGCCGACAGGGACAGCGTCATGGGTATCAAAAATTGCGCCTGCGCGCTGCTTTCCAGCAGCGTCGGCAAAAAGCCGGCAAAGTTGGTGAGGAATGCCAGCAGGATGGGACGGAAACGCGCGGTGCAGGCTTCCAGGATCAGGCCGGAGACTGGAGATGGACGGCTGAAAGGATCTGTATGGAACGCTGCATCCGCCGCACTCCGGCCTCCGGTCTCCGGCCTCAAACCGCCTTCCCTCTCCCGGATGTAGTCCAACAACACCAGACTGTCGTTCACCACCACGCCGCTGGCGGCGATCATGCCCACCAGCGATTCCATGGACAAAGGCAGGCCGCACAGGCCGTGCGCCAGCACCGCGCCGCTCCAGGCCACCGGCGCCGCCAGCAGGAAGATCAGCGGTTTGCTGTAAGAGCGGAACGGCACGGCGATCAGCGCGTAAATCACCACCAGCGCGATCAGGCTGTTGCGCCCCAATTCCGCCAGCATGGTTTTTTGTTCCTGGCGCTCTTTGCCCACCGCCAGCTTCAAGTCCGGCTGCTGCCGTTGCAGGCGTTGCATCACCCCTGATTCCAACTCGGCATACACCGCGTTGACGTCGACCAGACGCTTATCGACCCGCGCGCGAATCTGCAATAAACGGCGCCGATCCTGGCGGGTCAGCTTGGCATAACCCTCGCTGAAGCTGAGATTGGCCAAGCCGCCCAACGGCGCCAATTCGCCGGTCGGCAGACGGATCGGTAAGGCGCGCAACTGTTCCAACTGCGTTCTTTCCGCCGCAGGCAGGCGCACGAAGATTTTCACGTCTTTGCCGTCGCGCTGAAAACGCTGCGCTTCTTCGCCGTAAAAGCCGCGCCGCACCTGTTCCGCCACGTCCTTGAGCCGCAAGCCGAGCCGCTCCGCCTCGGGTTTCAGTTGAAAACGCACTTCAGGCTTGCCCGGCTCGTACGAATCGCCGACGTCGTACACGCCGGGATAACTCGCCAACGCCTGTTGCAAAGCGGCGCCGGCGGCGGCGAGCGTGGCGCCGTTCGGGGCACTGGCTTCGATGACGATATCGTAGGGCGATGCCCCCTGGCGGTAGAGAAAATCGATTTTGGCGCGGCCGATGTCGCCGATGCGCCGCCGCCAGTCCTGCACCAGATCTTCGATGGCGTAGCGCTGGCGGGCGTCCGGGGAAAACTCCACGTAAAACGCCACTTCCCGCTCCAGCACGATGGTTTCGAGATGGGAAACGACGCTGGGCGTCCCGGTCGCTTGCGTGCAATCATAATGAAAATCGCGGCGACCTTGCTCCCCCTCTCCCGGGGGGACAAATCCGCCGGGAGCGGATTTGCACTTGCCCGCAGGGTGCCGGACAGGACAGTCCGGCATGACTGGGTCGGGGTGAGGGGAACGATCATGGCGCGCGTGACATTCATCGTCAGTAGTGGCACGCGCGCCATGATCGTCCAGGCTATCGCGCAAATCGAACAGCGCTTGTTCCACCCGCTGCGCCAACGCGCGGCTGTCCTTGAAAGGCGTGCCGGGCGGCGGAGTGAGCGTTACCCGGAAATTGTCGCGGGTAACGTCCGCCTGCAGCGACAAGCGCACCCAGCCGGCCAGCGGCAGGGTCACGCTCAACAGGATGAATACGGCGAACAGAGCAACCGTCAGATAGCGCCAGCGCAGCGCCGCTTCGAGCAGGGGGCGGTAATAACGCGCCACGCAGCACTCCAGCCCCCCGTTCAAACGCGCGCGCCAAGCGTCGAGCCGGCCGCTTTGTTGATCCGCGCCGGACGGGGTTTGAACCCCGCCCGTAACGTTTGCTTGGCGCTGCTGAGCCGGATCGATAACAAAACTCATAGGTGCATGCAAACGTTCGGGACGGGGTTCAAACCCCGTCCCGCTCAAAGGTGCGCCGCCATCCGTCGCGGTAGCCAGGTGAGCCGGCAAAATCAGCAACGCCTCGACCAGGGAAAACAGCACCGTCAAAATCATCACCACGCACACCGGATACATCATCTGTCCGGCCCAGCCCGGCAGCGCCAGGCCGGGCAAAAAAGCCACCAGGGCAACCAGCACGGCCAGCACCACCGGCAGGGCCACGGATTGCACGCCGCGGATGGTGGCTTCGAGGCTCCCGCCACCCGCCTGACAACCATGCACCGCTTCGCCGACGATGATGGCGTCGTCCACCAGAATGCCCATGGCCAGCAGGAAGCCGAACAGCGAAAACAGGTTCAACGACACGTGAAACAGCGGCATCAGCCACAACGCGCCCAGCAGCGAGGTCAAAATGCCGGCGCCGGCCCAGAACGCCACCTGGGTGCGCAGAAACAGCATCAAAATCAGGAACACCAGCACAAAGCCGGCGATGCCGTCTTCCAGCAGCGTTTGCAGGCGCTCTTCGAACATGACGGAGTTGTCCCACCAGGTGGCGATCCGTATGCCTTGCGGCAACTGCGGGGCAGTCTGCGCCACGTATTCCTTGACGCGCCGCGCCACGTCCACGGCGTCGCTGTCGGCATACACTTCCCAGCCCTCGGTCAGCACGCCGTCGAAGCGGTCTTCGAACGGCGTTTCGATCAGGCCGTCCTTGACGACCGCAACGTCCCCCAGGCGCAGGCGCGAACCGTCCGGGTTGGTGCGCAACACCAGCGCGGCAAAATCCGGCGCCGCTTCGGCCCGCCCTTTGGCGCGTACCAGCAGCTCGCCCGCCTCGGTTTTCACCGCGCCGCCGGGCAGATCCAGCGAAGCGTTGCGCACCGCCTCGGCCACCTCGCCCAGCGTGAGGCGGTAGTGGCGCAGCTGGTCCACCGCCACCTGAATGGTGACTTCATAAGTGATGTCGCTGTTGTAGTCCATCAAACGCGCGACGCCGGGAATGTGCCGCAGATCGTCGTCGATGCGCTGTCCCAGGCGCTTCAGCGTCAGCGCATCGGTAGCCCCGTACAGCATGACGTTGATGGCCTCCCAGGCTTCGTTTTTTTCCTTGATGTCCAGCCGTTCCAGCCCTTTGGGCAGGTTGCGGATTTCCTGGACGCGCGCCCTGGCGGCGCCGATCAACGCTTGCGGCTCGTAATCCGGATTCACTTGCAGCGTGAGCAGGCACAGACCTTCCTGCGCCTCGCTGTCCAGCCGTTTGATGCCGGTCAGCGCGTGGATGGCCTCCTCAATGGGAATGCACAGGGCTTGCTCGATTTCCTCGGGGCCGGCGCCGGGATAGTGCGCCTGGATGACGATCTGGCGCGGATCGAAGCGGGGCATGACCTCCTTGCGCATGTGCCAAAAACTCGCGCCGCCGCCGATCATGATCAGCGCCATCAGCAAATTGGCCGCCACCGGATTGGCGGCGAACCAGGCGATCAGGCCGGAGGTTCCGGCTTTCGGGCTAGAGGATAAGGGAAGTGAGGGCATGGGGTGCGGGCCTGGGAAAAATCATTCGTTGCGCTCGTTGCGCTCGTTCCCAAGCTCCTGCTTGGGAACGCGGCCGGGGAAGCTTCGGCTTCCCCGGCCGACACGGCGCCGCCGCTCGCCGAACAGACGCGAAGCCGGAGCTTCGCGGGAGTGGGTTCCCAAGCGGAGCTTGGGAACCAGCGCAAAACGTTACGGACGGGGTGAATACCCCGTCCGGCATGGGTTTGGCGCATCCTACGTTTCCAGGCAATCGACCGCCTCCTCAAGAATCGCAGCGATGGCGTCGACCTGCTCGGCGCTGACGATCAACGGCGGCAGCAAGCGTACCACGCTGCCCTGGCGGCCACCCAGTTCGACGATCAAGCCGCGCTGGAGACACGCGGTTTGAATTCGGCGCGCCAAATCGCGCGATGGCGGGTAAGCACCCAAGTGATCGACCCCGGCGCTTGCATCGACGATCTCGGCGCCTATCATCAACCCCCTGCCCCGCACTTCACCCAGGCAGCGCGCGGCCTGCCGGATGCGCTGCAAGTGGGCCAGCAAGCGCTCGCCCATGGCCGCGGCGTGGCGCTCCAGCCGGTGTTCCCGGATAAAACGCAAAGTGGCGGCACCGGCGGCCATGGCCAACTGGTTGCCGCGGAAGGTGCCGGCGTGGGCGCCGGGCTGCCAGCGGTCCAGGTCTTGGTGGTAAACCACCACGCTGAGCGGCAAACCGCCGCCGATGGCTTTGGACAGCACCAACACGTCCGGCAGGATGCCGGCGTGTTCGAAAGCATACATAGCCCCGGTGCGCCCCGCGCCGGTCTGCACCTCGTCGATGATCAGCGGAATATCGCGTTCCAGCGTGATGCGGCGCACGCCCCGCAGCCACTCGTCCGGAGCCGGGATCACCCCGCCTTCGCCCTGCACGGCTTCCAGGATCATGGCTGCGGGCGGCGCGATGCCGCTGTTGGCGTCGTCCAACAGGCGCTCGATGTAAGTGAGCGAGGCCTGCCAGCCCGCCTCGCCGCCGAGGCCGAACGGGCAACGGTAAGCGTAGGGAAACGGCAGAAAATGCACTTCCGGCATCAAGCCCGCCACGGCGAGTTTCGGGCCGATTTCGCCGGTCAGTCCCAGCGCGCCGTGGGTCATGCCGTGGTATGCACCGCGAAACGCCAGGATGGGCCGGCGCCCGCCGACGGTTTTAACCAGCTTGACGGCGGCTTCGACGGCGTCGGCCCCGGACGGCCCGCAGAACTGGATGCGCGCCTGCCCGGCAAATTCCGCGGGGAGTGAGCCGAACAATTCCTCGACGAAGTCATCCTTGACCGGGGTCGTCAAATCCAGCGTTTGAAAAGGCACGCCATCCATCAAGCTCTGCTGCAGCGCCGCCAGTACCACCGGATGATGGTGTCCCAAAGCCAGGGCGCCCGCACCGGCCAGACAATCGAAATAACGCCGGCCGTCGACGTCTTCGACGTATACCCCGCAGGCCTGTTTCAAAGCGATGGGCAGGCGCCTGGGATAACTGCGGGCATTGGATTCGAAGCGGCCTTGCCGTTCCAGATAATAGTCGTTACTCCCGACCCAAAACTTATCCGCCATTCCCCCATAAACCGGCCCTGCCGGAACGACTTCATCCAACGCGTATGCGGCTTCGGATTGCAGCAGACTTTGCATGATCAATACTCCCCGTCCAGGTTGTTTTCAGGTAACTGAGCTTTTTTTGCTTCAATCGGTTAATGTTTTTCCCAAGCGCCGCTCTCGTCGTTATACAGAAGCGAGCGGGTACTCCCGTGAGGTTAAAAACACCCTGACGTAGGATGGGTGGAGGCGATAGCCGTAACCCATCACAGCGGCGCCGGACGTCAGCGGGTTTCGGCTCGTCGGCTCGTTCCCAAGCTCCGCTTGGGAACGCAGTCCGGGAAGCTCCGGCTTCCCGAACCCAGTGCCAGGGGAAGTGTCTGGCTTGCCGTCCATGGACACCTGGATACCGGCTTCCATGCCGCATGACGTGCGCGCTGAAGTGCTTTGCCGATCAGGTGCCGGTTTCCCATTCCGGCTCTGGAAGCCGGAGCTTCCAGAGCCGGGTTCCCAACCAGGAGGTTGGGAACCAGCTAAAACCAGCGGACCAGCCCCCTATACGATTTCAAACAACCGGCCCTCTTCCAGGCGCAAACACCGGTCGGCCATCTGGAAATAAGCGTCGTCATGGGTAATCACGACGACGGTTTTGCCCTTGGCCTTGAGGGCGGGCAGAATTTCGCCATAGAAAATGTTTTTGAATACCGGGTCCTGATCGGCGGCCCATTCGTCGAACACGTAAAAAGGCTTGTCCTCCAGATACGCGACCAGTAATGCCAAACGCTTGCGCTGGCCTTGCGATAAATCGAGCGTGGAAAATACTCCGTTGTCGATTTGCACCTTGTGTTCCAGCTGCAAACGGGTCAGATAAGCGCGCGCTTCAGCATCCAATTCAGGACTGTCGAAACCGAGCAGACTGTCGAATAAATAAAAGTCGGAAAACACCGCGGCAAATTGATTCCGATACTGTTCCAGGCCGGCCGGGCCGACCCGTCGCCCGTCCAGGCGGATTTCGCCCTGTTCGGGCAGGTACAGGCCGACCAGCAACAGCGCCAGGGTGGTCTTGCCGCTGCCGTTGCCGCCGACCAGGAATACCAGTTCGCCGGGTTGCAGCGTCAGGTCTATGGGACCGACGCAGAAGCGCCTGTCATCGCCGCCGCCGGCATAGTGGTGCAGCACGCCGGCCAACTCCAGCGCCGGCGTTCGCGGCAGCGCCGCCCGGGCGGCCGTGGTTCCGGGCGTCGGCTCGCCGGTCGCGCCGCCGAGCGCCTGGATTTTCTTGAGCGCGATGCCGGCCCGGCCAAAAGCCGGGATGCCTTCCACCAGGATTTCCAGCGGGGCCATCATGTACAGAATGGTCAGGCAATACCCCCGCAATACCTCCGCAGTCAGTTCAACATGAACCAGGTTGAGTGTATTGACCTCACCCAGGTAAGCCGGCAGGATAAACAGCAGGCTGCCGATCAGAACGTAAAACAGGCTGTTGCCCCAATTGGCGGCAAAAATAAACAACCGCATACCGTTCAGGTAATGGCGGCGATAATGCAGCGCGCTGGCTTCCAGGCATTCCGTCAAAAATGCGGCGCGGCGCGCGTCGTTCAACTTGAGTTCCTTGATGCCCTGCGTGAGGCTGCGCATGTGGCCGTACAAAGCATCGTCGCATTCCCGCGCCATGCGCAAACCGCCCATGGCCCGTCCCTGAATCAAGCGATAACTGGACAGGCCCAGGATAATCGTCGCGACCACCAGCACCAGCAGCGACCCGGACAGCCAGCCCAAATAGATAAAGCAACCGGCGATGATGGCGCTGTTGACGCACATCACCGGCAACCAGCGGAAAGCTTCCGCCAGGGCGGCGACGTCCTGGGTCAGGCAGGCCAAAATGCGCGGCGGCCCCAACTCCTGCAAACGGTTCAGGGAAGCCGCCAGAATTTGCCGGCTGAGCGCCACGCGCAAACGGAAGATGGCATTCTGGCTGAGCCGCACCAGCAGGAAAGCCGAAACCACCCGCGACAGCACCATCAACAGGCACAGGCCCCAGAAAAACCACGCCAAATCGGCGAACGCGCCGGGGGCTTGATTCAGCGCCAGATTAATCGTGGCGATCAGACCGGCGCCGCTCAAACCGCTCAGCAATCCCGTCAGGATCGACACCGACAGCAGCCGGCGCGAGTTTTGCAACAGCAAGCGCATCATGGTTGTTCCCCGGGAGCGCGGCCATCCTGGCCGCACTGCGGCCAGGATGGCTGCGGCCCCAGGGGCGGGCAGGATGCCCGCACTCCCGGGATGAACGTCATCTTGTGCAAAGCCGGGCCGGCACGCAGCAGCAGGGCGCGGCCATGCGCCCAGGCCGCCTGCTGGTCGCGGTAATGGGGCGACAAAGGGTGACCGGACTGGCCGCCCGGCATGTGCAAAATGCCTGCCGACTCGTGCCCCGGCGCCACCACCAGCCGCTCGTCGGCACCGACCCTTTGCTCGTGCAGGCGCACGCACTCGGCGCAGCCGGCCAGAGACTCCGGCGGCATGTCCAACCAGGCCCCGAGTGCCGGCAGCGCCGCCGAGAGCGGATGGGCGATCAGCGCCTGGCTGGTTTCCCCCCAAACCGGCGCGGCGTGTGCGGCGGCTTGCAGCAGCAGGCCACGCAGCCAGGCGCGCCAGTCGGGAAAGCGCGCGGCAGCGGGCAGCAATTCCGGCGCTTGCGTTTCGAGCAGCTGCTGCAAAGGCAGGTCCAGCGTGGGCCAAAAATAGCTGAACCGCGCATCGAGCCGACGGCATTTTTCCAGGTAAGGGGGAATGACCGCCTCGATCAGGCGCCGGCGAAACTCCACCAGGATCGCGAGCCCGGCGGAATCAGGTTCCGCCCGGCCGTCCCAGGCGGCCAGGTTTGCTTTGATGCGCTGCTCCGCCGCAGCGTCGGCATCCAGCAAGGACAGGGCGAGTTGCTGGTAATAGCGATAAAACCCGGCGCGCGTGTCCAGCTGCAGCGCGAAAAGGTCGTGCTCGTCCATGGCTTGCATTTCGCCCAGCCGTTCGGCGATGCGAGAGGCGCGGTAGCCGTTGTCGAAGCCGTGGCCGATGACGTGGGGATAATAGGCCATCGTTCCCACGCTCCGCGTGGGAACGCATCCAGCGACGCTCCGCGTCGCGTCAACATCGGCAAAGGTGGTTTGTGATTGCGCAGAGGTGATTTGCAAAAAACAACCTCCCCAGCGGTTGAGGAATACAGAATCGCCGCGAAGCGGTATCTTCAAGGTTTCCTGAGAATGTCCCGGACTGCATTCCATAAGCCTGAGTAATTCCGCTTCGCGGTGGTTTTCCCACACCGAGCGTAATGGGAACGCTGCGGAAAACATTACGGGACGCTGAGCGTCCCAGACTGCATTCCCACGCGGAGCGTGGGAACGATGACAAGCCGCAGCTGCATCGTGGGTCACCATGGGCTGGTTGGCATTGACGATAAACCCTTGCGGCGGATCGACCCGGCGCGGCAGTTCGCCGGGCGGGATATAGCCGTCCCAGCCGCGCGTACCGTCCGCCCAGGAGCGGCTGGTCAGACCGTCCAGCCCGAAGCGGCGCGGGATTTTTCCGGTATAGCTCCAGCCGATATGCCCCCCGGCGTCGGCGACCAGGGCATTCAGCGGCGGGCTGCCGGCCCGGTTGAACACGGCCAGCGCCGCCGGTACGTCGCCGGCAAGGTCCAGGTCGAGCAGCCCGAGGTCGGTCGCCGCCGGGTCCAGCAGCGTCCAGTTGACCGCGACCGGCTTGCCGAGCAGCGTTTCCGCCGCCACCGGCCCCCACTGCGTGGTGCGCACCGGCACCGCCACGTCGGCGCCGCCGCGCACCCGTATCGTTTCGACGCGCTCGCCGAAGCGGCGATAGCCTTGCGGCGTCAGATAACGCCCGGCGTCCGCCGCATCGAGTTCCAGCGTCACCAGGTCGATGAAATCGCCCTGTATGCTGGTGAAACCCCAGGCGATCCGGCCATTGGAACCGGCGATGAGCAGCGGCACGCCGGGCAGGGTGAAACCGGTGAGTTCCACTGGCCCGTAGCGCAGTTCCGCCCGGTACCACAGGTTGGGAACGCCCAGCGTCAGGTGCATGTCGTTGGCGAGCATGGCGCGGCCATGGCGGGTCCGGCCGGGACCGACGACCCAGGCGTTGGAACCTTGCGGCGCCGGCGCCGGGGCGATCAGACCGGGCTGACCCGCAACGCCGGCGTCCGTCAACAGCGCGGCCAGCTCGGCCTTGGGCAGGACGGTGGCGGACGATGGATGAGCAGCGGCCGGCGTAAAAAAGGCGTAGACCCGCGGCGGCAAGGCGGCCGCCATGATCGTCGCCATGCGTTCCGCATCGGCGGACCAGGTCAGTTCTTCGCCCATGGCCAACACCACCAGCAGGCTGTCTTCGGGACGCCAGGCGGAAAAACCGTAAGCCAGCGCCAAAAATTCCGGCGGCAGCGCCGTCATGGCCGCCACGGCCTGGTTCACGCCGGCCGCATACGCCGCCAGCGCTTGCTTTTGCTCGTCGGGCAGCCGTTGCAGGATGCGCCGCGCCACGTCTTCGAAACCCATGAGCCGGTGGCGGCGGTCGGATGCCGCCAGAGCGGCGCCCAGCACTTCGGCCAGACGTCCCGCCGTCCGCCGGCGCAGCAGGTCCATCTGGAACAGCCGCTCGCGCGCCGTGACGAAGCCCAGCACGCGGTAAGCATCATCCCGATCGTGCGCCAGAATTTTGGGAATGCCCAGGGCGTCGAATTCCACTTGCGCCTGCCGATCGAGTCCCGGCAGGGCATGGACGCCGTCGAGATCGGGCAGCGAAGCGCGCAATGCCCACGACAGCGCCAGGGCCGCCGCCGACACGGCGGCGAGGGTGGAGAGTGCAAAAACGCGCCGGCTATATTTCATCGTCGCCTTCTGTTCGTAGCCGATTCGAAGCGCAGCTTGTAGGGTGGGCACCGCCCACCAAAGGCCCGCCGATCAAGATAAGTTTCATGGTTGCCATTGCTGCGCTCCAATCAAGGCGTTTTGCCTGTCGAGGTGGTGGTGGGCGATGCCCACCCTACGCCTTTCCGGCAAAAACGCCGCCGTGCATGAGCGCCCGCCCCAGGCCCAAGGCCAGTTCCACGGAACCGGTGGCGTCGATCTCGCCGTGCTCCAGGGCGGTGGTCAAATCCTTGCGGCCGGCCAGCAACTGGCGCAGCGTGGTGCCCGACATGCCGATGACGCAATCCGCCGCCGCATCTCCCCGGCGCACCTGCACCGGCGCGCTGCCGGCATCGATCACCCAGGAGCCGCCGCCGTCGCCGTGGACCCGCAGCGCGACGACGCTGCGCGGCAAAGGACTGCCGTTCAGCAGCGGCGGCAGGGCAAGCTCGACGAGATCCGCAATATCCGGCGCGTCCGCGGAAAGGCCGGCCTCCGCGCCGTCATAGCCCAGCGCCGCCAGCAAGGCGTGCATCCGCTCCTGCAGCTCGGGCGTTACCGTCGCCAGCGACAGGGAGCGGCCCTTGCCGACGGCGTCGTCGTAGAGCCTTTGCGATAAATGGAAGCCGGCGTCGCCTTCCGCCACGCCGCTGCGGTGGCCGGAAAAAGTGCGCTCCAGGATGGCGGCGTCGTGCGCCACGCCGACGAAGGCAAACAGGGCCGGCAGTACCCGCTCGGGCCGGGTCACCAGATCTTCGTAGCGCACGCGCAGGCAGGATGCCGCACAGCGCTGTTCGAATTGCAGGATCAGCGCGGTCTGATCGGCCCAGCTCTCGATGAGCGCCTGCACCACGTTGTGCGGGCTGCGTTGAATATATGGGCAGACTTCCTGGGTATAG
>SCQD01000120.1 GCA_004299145.1 Methylococcaceae bacterium
AGCCAGGCAACCGAAGACCGCGCGATTATGGAGTGCGCCGCTCAAGCGTAGCGCGGCGGCGCTGTGGTTTTTAGCGCGGTGAAGGTTGGTATTTCCTCGGCGCATCATTGAATGTGATGAGTTTCTTGCCTTACCCAGAAATGTCTGGCTGAAATCCAAAACTCATGCGGTGTCAAGAAAAAATATAAACCTTGGTGTGTGGCGTAACCGGCGATTCGGGTAACACGCGACAAATTGAGGCGGGCATATGTCAGCGCACTGGAAGCGGCCAATCACGGCAGGTTAAGCGCTTTGATTCCCACGGTCAGCGCAGACAGGGATACGAGCAACCCATGGCCCCAGGCAGGTTTCAACCTCACCCAGCAAGCGGAAATCAGTAACCGTGACCCGGTGCTTGCCGAAAAGCTGAAGGCCCAGGCCGGCGTTGCCTGACGCCGTATCGTATCAATTACGATACACCCGGCGCTGGCGGCAAATGTGACGCTTGCGCCGGCGCAAGTGATTCGAGCGTGACGCCTTGAGTAAAACCGCCCCAGGTGAGACTGCTACGCCACCCTTCGGGGCGGTTTTTTTATGCAGGGTGGGGTGGTGATCAATCTCAACCGGTTGGCCGTGCTGTATAGACCTACAGCGGTGCGGCGTAGCGCCTTTGGCAAGGCTTTGCGCAAGTGAAAAAACAGCAAGAAACCAATCATCTTTTGCACAAAAGATGGTCGAATTACGCACGGTTTCGGAGACTTTTCGGCACGATTCGATTTTGCGGCAAACCAGTCAGCCCGCCGCAAACGGCAACCATACGGCAACCAGAAACGGCGATTCCCCCAAAAAGCAAAAGGCCAGCATTGAGAGCTGGCCTTGAACTATTGATTTAATTGGTCGGGGCGACAGGATTTGAACTTGCGACCCCCTGCACCCCATGCAGGTGCGCTACCAGGCTGCGCTACGCCCCGAACATTTGAGCATTATACATTATTCCGATACCACCGCAAAACCCACGCCGTTTTTATTTCAGCAATTCGATGATTTCATCCAGCTCATCCAACATATCCTGGATGATCAAAGTTTCTTTAATCACCGCCTGACGCACTCCTTCGGACGACAGCAGTAAGCGGGCTCCGCCTATGGTATACCCCTGTTCGTACAATAGGCTGCGGATTTTTCGCACCAGCAATACGTCTTCTCGCTGGTAGTAGCGGCGGTTGCCGCGACGCTTTACCGGATTCAGGAGGGGAAATTCCTGCTCCCAGTAGCGCAATACGTGGGGCTTGACACCGCACAGTTCGCTGACTTCTCCAATTGCAAAATATTTTTTCGCTGGTATTTCCGGCAATACCGCGCCATTACCATTACTCTGGTCGAGCATTACGATCTACTCGTGCTTTTAATTTCTGGCCGGCTCGAAACGTCACCACGCGCCGCGCCGCAATGGGAATATCCGCGCCCGTTTTGGGATTGCGCCCGGGCCTTTCTCCTTTACTGCGCACGATAAAGTTGCCGAACCCAGAGAGCTTCACGTCCTGTCCTGCCACCAAAGCATCCTTGATTTCTTCAAAAAACTGCTCGACGAACTCCTTGGCTTCGCGTTTGTTCAATCCCAAGTCGTCGTATAGTTGTTCTATCAATTCTGCTTTGGTTAAGGTCATGTCGATCAGTCCCTCAGCTTGGCGCCAAAATCGCGATGCAATTTTTCCAGCACGTCGGTGATGACGGTGTCTACTCTTTCGTCCGTCAAGGTGTCCTGGGTGTCTTGCAACAACAGCGTCAACGCCAGGCTCTTGCTGCCCGATTCTACGCCCGGCCCGGAATACACGTCAAAAACGCACACGCTCTGGATCAGCGCATTGCCCATGGTCAGGATGGCGTTTTGCACGTGGCCCGCAGCCAACTGGGCGTCGATGACCAGGGCCAGGTCGCGCCGCATGGACGGGAAGCGCGACAGCAGATGGAAGCTCGGCAGGCGTTTTTCGCTGAGCGCCGCCAGTTCCAATTCGAACAGAAATACGTTGCCGGTGAAATCGAAAGTTTTTTCCAGGTGCGGGTGCAGCAGACCCAGCCAGCCGATGCGGCGGCCTGCGTCGTCGACTATCGCCGCGCTCTGGCCGGGGTGCAGCGCCGGATGTTGTGCCGCTTGGAATTGAAAGGCATCGGCGCGCCCGGTCAGGCTGAGCAGCGCTTCCACGTCGGCTTTGACGTCGTAAAAATCCACGGCGCGGGCTTTGTCCGCCCACTGCTGCGGCCACACCGGGCCTAGCGCCAGTCCGGCCAGACAGGGCTCCTGGCGGATGTCGGCCAGCGTGCCCTGGAAGCGCAAGCCGGATTCGAACAAGCGAATACGGTGTTCCTGGCGCGCCTGGTTATGCCGCGCTGCGTGCAGCAATCCGGCCCATAGCTGGGTGCGCATCACCGCCAGATCGGCGGAGATGGGGTTCTTCAAGGCGATACAGGGTTCATCAGGCGTCAACGCTTGCTGCATGGCGGGATCGACGAAGCTGTAAGTGATGGCTTCCTGATAACCCCGATCCACCAGCAGGTCTTTACTGCGATCCAGCGGCAACTGGCCTTCCGGTGCGTCCAGCAGGGCATTGCCCATGACGGGCACTTGCCGGGGCAGCCGGTCGTAGCCGTATATACGGGCGATTTCTTCGATCAAATCCACTTCGATGGCGACGTCGAAGCGGTAGCTGGGCGGGGTGACGCGCCAGCCTGCGTCGGTTGCTTCGACCGTCATGCCCAGGCGGCGCAACAGGTCGCTGACCTGCGCCGTTGCCAGCGACAGCCCCAGGATTTTGCCGAGTTTCGCTGCGCGCAGTTCGATGGTGTGGCTGGCCGGCAGCTGGGCGGCGCTGGTTTGTTCCGTGATCGGGCCTGCCTGTCCGCCCGCCAGGGATAGAATCAATTGCGTGGCGCGTTCGATGGCGCGCTGCTGCATGGCGGGGTCTACGCCGCGTTCGAAGCGGTGGGAGGAGTCGGTGTGCAGGCCGTAGCGGCGCGCTTCGCCCATCATGGCGGCCGGATCGAAGAAGGCACACTCCAGGAAAATGTCGGCGGTGTCATCGCTCACAGCAGACGTTTTGCCGCCCATGATGCCGGCCAGGGCCAGGGGTGAGCCGGCATCGGCGATGACCAGGGTGTTTGCGTCCAGCTTGATGGTTTGCTCGTTGAGCAATGCCAGCGTTTCACCGGCCAGGGCTTTGCGCACGTGTATGCCGCCTTGCACTTTGGCGGCGTCGAAAGCGTGCAGCGGTTGCCCCATTTCCAGCAACACGTAGTTGGTGACGTCCACGACCGGCCCCAGACTGCGCAAACCGGCGCGGCGCAGGCGTTCCGCCATCCACAGCGGCGTGATGGCGGTGGAATCGACGCCTTTGATCAGCCGGCCCAGATAGCAGGGACACTCAACGGGCGCGCTGACCGTTACCGTCCAGGTGTCGCCGTGGGTAATGGCGGTTTCCGCCACTGCCAGTGGAGTGCAAACCATGCCGTTGAGCGCCGCCACTTCCCGCGCCACGCCTTCCACGCTGAGGCAATCGGCGCGGTTGGGGGTGAGTTCCACTTCGATGACGCGGTCATCCAGTTGCAGATAGGCGCGGATGTCGCCGCCGACGGGAGCTTCCTGGGGCAGGTCCATGACGCCTTCCGCCGCCTCGGCCATGCCCAGTTCTTTTTCCGAGCACAGCATGCCGTGGGACGGCACGCCCCGCAGTTTGGAGGGCTTGATGGTGATGCCGCCCGGCAGTTGCGCGCCGTCCAGCGCCACCGGTACGCGCATGCCGACGTAGACGTTCTGGGCGCCGGTGACGACTTGCAGCGGCTCGCTTTGCCCCACGTTCAACCGGCAGATGCGCAGGCGATCCGCGTCGGGGTGTGGGTCCAGTGAGGCAATCTCGCCGATCACCACGCGTTGGAACTCACCGGCAACCGGCTCTACCGCGTCCACTTCCAGACCCGCCATGGTCAATTGCTTGACCAGACCATCGGTATCCAGCGGTGGGTTGACGAATTCTCTTAACCAAATTTCACTGACGCGCATGTCCGCTCCTCAAGGCCAGGCTTAAACCTTAAGCGAATTGTTCCAGAAATTTCAGGTTGTTCTCGAAGAACAACCGCAAATCGTTAATGCCATAGCGCATCATGGCCAGCCGCTCGACGCCCATGCCGAAAGCAAAACCGCTATAGCGCTCGTGGTCGATGTGTACGTGCTCGAACACGCGGGGGTGGATCATGCCGCAGCCCCCCACCTCCAACCAGCCGGTATGCTTGCACACCCGGCAGCCGGCACCGCCGCACATGACGCACTGAATATCCATTTCCGCCGACGGCTCGGTAAAAGGGAAATAGGAAGGGCGAAAGCGCACGTCGATGTCTTTTTCGAAAAAGCGGCGCAGGAAGTCGTACAGAATGCCTTTTAAATCGGCAAAGCTGGTGTCTTCGTCCACCCAGAAGCCTTCCACCTGGTGAAACATCGGCGAGTGCGTCAGGTCGGAATCGCAACGATACACCCGGCCCGGCGCGATGATTTTCAGCGGCGGCTGGCTGTTTTCCATGACGCGGATTTGCACCGGCGAGGTGTGGGTGCGCAGCAGCAAGTGCTCGTCCACGTAAAACGTGTCGTGCATGGCGCGCGCAGGGTGGTGAGCAGGGATATTGAGCGCTTCGAAGTTGTGGTAATCGTCCTCGATTTCCGGCCCTTCCATGATTTCAAAGCCGACGCTGCTGAATAAGCGGCTGATGCGGCGCAACGTCAGCGTGACCGGGTGCAAGCCACCCGTTTGCTGACCTCGCCCCGGCAGGGTGACGTCCACGGTTTCCGTCGCCAGGCGCTGGGCGAATTGGGCTTGCTCCAGCACTGCCCGCCGCGCATCCAGCGCTGCCTGAAATTGATCGCGGGCGGCGTTGATCACCTGACCGGCGGCGGGCCGCTGTTCCGGCGGCAGCGCGCCCAGCGTTTTCATCTGTTCGGTAAACAGACCTTTTTTGCCGAGATAACGCGCTTTAACCTGGTCAAGCACCACCAAAGCGTCGCTCGCCGCGATGTCGCGCAACGCTTCGTTCAGCAATTCATCAAGGGAGGCCATGATTGTTTCCCTGTTGTTTGGGCATGCAAGTGACTGAAAACAACGCGGGGAAGCCGCTTGCGCGACTTCCCCGCAGACCCTCCGGCGCCTTACTACGTTCGAAAAGCAGGTGAGGGCCGTTACCGCCGTGACTTAACCCGCCGCCAGGCGAGCCAACTCAGCGAATCCATCCTTATCGAATACGGCCATGTCGGCCAGTACTTTACGGTCGATGTCGATGGAGGCTTTTTTCAGGCCATCCATGAAGCGGCTGTAAGACAACCCGCATTCACGGGCTGCCGCGTTGATTCGGGTGATCCACAAAGCGCGGAATTGGCGCTTTTTCTGGCGGCGGTCGCGATAAGCGTATTGACCGGCCTTGATGACCGCCTGTTTGGCGACGCGGTACACGCGGCTGCGCGCACCATAGTAACCTTTGGCCTGTTTCAACACTTTTTTGTGTCGGGCGCGGGCGGTTACACCCCGTTTTACTCTAGCCATGACTTAATCTCTTACGCTCAACCAAGTATTTAACTGTACGGCAACATTTGCGCGATGCTTGCGACATCGGACGGATGCACCAGATCGGGGCCACGCAACTGGCGTTTTCTCTTGGTGCTTTTCTTGGTCAGGATGTGGCGGCGGTGGGAATGGTTGAACTTAAAACCACCCGATCCGGTGCGCTTGAAGCGCTTGGCCGCACCCCGATTGGACTTCAATTTCGGCATTTTCTGCGATCTCCAGTGTTACTTTCCAGGCTTTTTCTTGGGCGACAGGGTCATAATCATCTGTTTACCCTCTAATTTCGGCAATTGCTCAACCACTGCCAGTTCTTGTAAATCGGTTTCGACGCGTTTCAACAATTCCAACCCCAGGTCTTTGTGGGAAACCTCTCGACCACGAAACCGCACGGTAACTTTGGCTTTATCACCGTCGCTGAGAAAGCGGATCAGCGCGCGCATCTTGACCTGATAATCCCCTTCACCCGTGCCGGGCCGGAATTTGATTTCTTTAACCTGTATCTGCTTTTGCTTTTTCTTGGCGGCGTGCAGCTTTTTGCTTTGTTCGAACCGGAATTTGCCAAAATCCATAATGCGGCAGACGGGAGGATCAGCGGTGGGTGAGATTTCCACCAGATCCAATTCCGCCTCTTCGGCCATGCGTAGCGCTTCGGCGCTGGAAACCACGCCTATCTGGCCTCCGTCCTTGTCGAGCAAGCGAACGGTGGGCGAGGTAATGGCGTCGTTCAGTCTCGGTTCTTTGCTTGTAGTGATATGCTCATCCTCCGTAACGGTCGGCTATTCATGCGCCAACTACCGGTGTTAATGCTTCGCTTGAATGTCGCGCGCCATGCGCGTAGCGAATTCCGACACCGAGCAACTACCCAGGTCGGCGCCTTGTTGAGAACGCACAGCCACCGTGCCGTTTTCCAATTCCCGATCACCCAGAATCAGTAAATAAGGAACGCGCTGCATGGAGTGCTCGCGGATTTTAAAGCCGATTTTCTCATTTCTCAAGTCCAAGTTTACACGGAGGCCTTGTTTTTCAAGGGTTTTCGCTACCTGGGCGGCATATTCGGCCTGCCGGTCGGTGATATTGACCACCGCGATTTGTACGGGAGCCAGCCATAAAGGCAGGTTGCCGGCGTGGTGTTCGATGAGAATGCCGATAAATCTTTCCAGCGAGCCCAATATCGCCCGGTGCAGCATCACCGGCGTATGGCGCGCGCTGTCTTCACCCACGTAAGAGGCTCCCAGGCGTCCCGGCATGGAAAAATCCACCTGGATAGTGCCGCACTGCCAAACTCGCCCCAGGCAGTCTTTCAGTGAAAATTCGATCTTGGGCCCATAAAACGCCCCTTCACCCGGCTGTAGCTGCCAATCCAGGCCTTTGTTGTTGAGGGCCAGTTCCAGCGCGTGCTCGGCTTTGTCCCACACGGCATCGTCGCCCACGCGATTGGCCGGGCGGGTGGACAGCTTGACCAATACCTCGGTAAAGCCGAAATCCCGGTATACCTCGAACAGCAAGTCGATAAACGCCGAGACTTCCGGCTGAATCTGTTCTTCCGTGCAAAAAATATGGGCGTCGTCTTGGACGAAATTGCGCACCCGCATCAGGCCGTGCAGCGTGCCTGAAGGCTCGTTGCGATGACAGGAGCCGAACTCCGCCATGCGGATCGGCAATTCACGATAGCTTTTCAGGCCCTGATTGAAAATCTGCACGTGACAGGGGCAATTCATGGGCTTGATGGCGTAATCGCGCTCTTCCGAGTGGGTGACAAATATCATGTCGCCGAACTTGTCCCAGTGCCCGGATTTTTCCCACAAACTGCGGTCCACCACCTGGGGGGTGCGCACTTCGCCGTAGCCGTTGGCGCGCAATTTGTGGCGAATGTACTGCTCGACTTCCTGGTAAATGCGCCAGCCCTTGTCGTGCCAAAACACCATGCCCGGCGCTTCTTCCTGGGCGTGAAACAAATCCAGCGCTTTGCCGATCTTGCGATGGTCGCGCTTTTCCGCCTCCTCCAGCCGATGCAGATGAGCATCCAGGTCTTTTTTATCCGCCCAGGCCGTGCCGTAAATGCGTTGCAGCATCTCGTTGCGCGAATCGCCGCGCCAATAAGCGCCGGCGACCTTCATCAGCTTGAATACCTTGAGCTTGCCGGTATCCGGCACGTGCGGGCCACGGCACAAATCGGTGAACTCGCCTTGGCTGTACAGCGACAAGGGTTCGTTGCTGGGAATGGACTCGATGATCTCGGCTTTGTAGGCCTCGCCCAGCTTGCTGAAAAAGTCGACCGCTGCGTCGCGCGGCATGACGCTACGCTGAATGGTCAGGGACTGGGCCGCCAGTTCCTGCATCTTTTTTTCGATGGCGGCCAAGTCTTCGGGCGTAAAAGGCCGTTCGAAGGCAAAGTCATAAAAAAAGCCGTCTTCGATCACCGGCCCGATGGTCACCTGCGCCGCCGGGAACAGGCTTTTCACGGCCTGCGCCAATAAATGCGCCGTGGAATGGCGGATGATTTCCAGGCCGTCGGCGTCCTTGGCGGTGACGATTTCCAGGCGGACGTCTTGTTCCATGAGGGTGGAAGCGTCCACCAGCTTCCCGTCGACCCGGCCGGCCAGCGTGGCGCGCGCCAAACCCGCTCCGATGGAGGCAGCCACCTGCATCACCGTAACGGCTTGGTCGAATGAACGCTGAGTATCGTCGGGGAGGGTTACAACCGGCATAATCTGTCTTGCTTCCGCGCGGCCTGCTCAAAATGGCAAGCCTTAAGGCAAAAAAATGAGGCATCGCCTAAGCAATGCCTCGGTAATTGGTAGGCGCGATCGGACTCGAACCAACGACCCCCACCATGTCAAGGTGGTGCTCTAACCAACTGAGCTACGCGCCTGCAAGACTGGTTACTCTATCACGACCTATCACCACAAGTAAAGGCGCGCCTTTCATCTGCGTGCACTCAATGACTCGCCGCGACTTAAAACGCACGACGTGACCGCGCTGGACGGATGACGCCATCTGGATTCCAGTGACGTTTTTTTGACCTTGAGCCGCTTGTTTGCAATTACCTTGCGAATCACAGAAAATCAGGCGACAGTGACAAGCAAAGAGCCTGAGCTCTCTGTTGACGCAAACTCTTCACGACAACTTCCAGGGATTCTTATGCAAATACGCAGCAATGTTTACGACAAAAAAGCAGTACTCAGCCTGAGCGGTCGCTTTGATTTCACCCTGCATAAGGACTTTCGCGATGCATACGAACAAGCGCTGGGCAATAAAGCGGTCAAGGAAGTGGAAATCGATTTACGCGACGTAGACTACCTGGATAGCTCTGCCTTGGGCATGCTGCTGTTGCTTAAAGACCGGGCGGCACAAACCGGAGCCAGCGTATACCTGAGCAACTGCCGCGAAACAGTACGGCAAATACTGGAAATCGCCAACTTCCACAAGCTCTTCACTATTTCTTAGTGTAGCGCCTCTCCATTCAGGGCCGGACGGATGCTTGCGCGATCCTGCCCCGCGCAAGCATCCGACAATGGCACGGAATCTGCTTACCCCTAGACGTCAACCGAATTCCGCCAAAATTGCAATCGGCCAAAGGGTAGCTGAATGGTGAAGGCAACAAATATAAACAGACAACCGGAGCCTGCAAAGTACCTCTTGGCGGGAGGCGCGTGGGCTTTTGCCTGCATGGCGGCTGGATGGTGGGCACAGGTCCAAACTGCGTTCGACATCGACGCCACCACGCTGCACCTGACCGAAGCGGCAATGCTGGGACTGGGCTGGGCCTTGCTGCTGCGTAGCGCCACCCGGCAACCGGAAGAGCCCCCGCTCGACGAGGGGCGGTTGGCACGCGACATGAGTCAATTGTTCGTCGATCTGGATGCGCTTTTTCACCACCTTTCGGCTGAATTCGGCGAACAAATCAGCTCTGCCACCGCAGAAATGGACCAGACCAACAACGTGGTATCCGACGCCATGTACAAATTGGTAGCCAGTTTTACCGGCCTGCAGGCATCCGTCAAAGAACAGCACGACATGGTACTGGCCTTGACCACCCACCAAGGCGCCGTGGTAAAGCACGCGGAGACGGACGACGCCGATGACGGCGAATCGGTAACGCTACGTGAATTCATGCAGGATACCTCCACCACCATGAGCATGTTTGTCGACAATATTATTCTCAACAGCAAAACCGCCATGGTGCTGGTCGACCGCATGGACGACGTCAATGCCGACGTCAATAAAATTCTTCGCGTACTCAAGGAAGTGCGAGGCATCGCCGATCAAACCAATCTACTTGCCCTCAATGCAGCGATAGAAGCGGCTCGCGCCGGCGAAGCCGGCAGGGGCTTTGCGGTGGTGGCGGACGAGGTGCGCAAACTGTCGGTGCGCTCCAACGAGTTCAGCGACGAAATCAAAATTCTGGTCAGCAGCGTGAACCGCTCGCTACGCGCCGCCGAGGATTCGCTCCATGAAATATCTTCCAAGGATATGAATTTTGCCTTGCAATCCAAAGTAAAAATCGAAGGCATGATGGGCAAGATCGAGCGCATGGATCGGAATATAACCGACACCACGGAAAAGCTCCTGGTCATGACGGCGCGGATTGAAAATGACGTCCGCGTATCGATTATGTCATTGCAGTTTCAGGACTTGGCCAGCCAACTACTGAAACATTCCCAAAGCCGCCTTGCCGCCATGCTGGCTATTTTGTCCGGCGTAATGGATGTAGTGCAGTCAAAAACCAAAGAAAATAGTGACGGCGGCGGCATGGTTATCGACGGCATGGCGCGTTTGCAAAAGCTGCGCGACGCCATTCACGCCGCAGAGCATGTTATCGAAAAAACCAAGCACAATCCTGTCGTACAAATGAACATGTCGGCGGGCGACGTGGATCTATTCTAGCTTTTTGGCTTTTGTGATCATGTATCTTAACTATATAATTGCGGCAGATTTTGGCGGATTCTTTCTGCCTATAACCCCTATCCGGAGTATCAGTAACGATGAGCAAAATAATCTTGACCGTGGACGATTCCCCCTCCATTCGACAAATGGTGTCTTTTACCCTTAAAAGCGCCGGCTATGAAATCATCGAGGCCGTCGACGGCCAAGATGGACTGGACAAGGCCAAGTCGAAAAGCGTCAACCTTATTTTAAGCGACCAGAATATGCCCAAAATGGATGGCTTGACGATGATCAAAGCTTTGCGTGGGCTGCCTCAATACAAAACCGTGCCTATTCTGATGCTGACCACGGAATCCAGCGACACCATGAAAGCACAAGGCAAAGCGGCAGGCGCTACCGGATGGCTGGTGAAACCCTTCGACCCGCAAAAGTTGTTAGAGGTTGTGAAAAAAGTCATCGGCTGATTTAGTCCACATATCCCCCAGACCGGAGTAGCCATGGCCATCGACATGTCTCAGTTCTACCAGGTATTCTTCGAAGAAGCCGAAGAACACTTGGCGACCATGGAAAGCCTGCTGCTCGAACTGGACGTCGATCAGCCGAATTTTGACGATTTAAACGCCATATTTCGCGCCGCCCACTCCATCAAAGGTGGAAGCGGAACTTTTGGCTTTAACGACATGACCGAGGTTACCCATATCCTGGAAACCTTGCTGGATCGTCTGCGTAAAAGCGAATTACAACCCACCGCTGAAATGGTGGATGCTTTCCTCAATGCGGTGGACGTCCTGAAAGGGCAGTTGCAAGCCCATCGCAGCGGCGGCGAGGTGGATGAAGCCGAAGTGGCCGAGGTTTGTAAAATGCTGGCCCACCTCAGCCGCGATGCGCCACCGGAAACAGCCCCGCCGGCTGCGCCCGCAGCCGCTCCACCCGCCCCGCCCGCCCCCCAGGCCATTGCCGGCGCACTTCACTATCAAATCACCCTGAATAATACGCCGGGCACCAAGCTGGATTTATTGCTCGAAGACCTGCAACAAACCGGCTCCATCTCCGAAAAAACAACCAGCAGCGAGGCGGTATGTTTTCACCTGGCATCCCCCCTGGGTAAAGCAGAACTGCTGGAAACTTTTGCTTTTTTTACTCAGCCGGAAGATGTGCAAATTCATGAGTTACCGGTTGAAACCAACATCGCCTCGATCAGCGGCGAAGAAGCTTACGGTTTTTTCGATGGAGCCGTCGGCGTTCCAGAGCTGGGAGCCGCCGAATCCGCTGAAGATGATGCTTATGGCTTTTTTGTTTCAGAGGACCAGCTCCCTGCCCAACAAGATGCCGCGCTGATTTTGCCGCCATCGGAGCCGGACCACGCGGACACGGATACAGACAGCCGGCATCAGCCCTATGGCTTTTTTGTCGAGGAGGACGAACTCGAAAAACAGCGGGAAAATGCGCAAGGCTATGGATTTTTCCAGGAACTGCCCCCGCCCCCGCCTGCCGGTTCCCCCGCCGCTACGACTCAACCGCCCAGCACCACCCGTGACAAACCGGCGCGCGCCGAAAAACCGGCCGCCGGCGGTGCCGATCAATCCTCCATTCGCGTCAGCGTGGAAAAAGTCGACCAATTGATCAATCTGGTGGGGGAACTGGTCATCACCCAGGCCATGCTGGCCCAAACGGCCTCGGAGCTGGACCCTGTGCTGCAGGAAAACCTGCTGAACGGTATTGCGCTGTTGCAACGCAACACGCGCGATTTGCAGGAATCGGTCATGTCCATCCGCATGATGCCGATGAGTTTTGTGTTCAGCCGGTTTCCACGCATGGTGAGGGATTTGGCGAGCAAGCTGAATAAGGACGTTCAGTTTAAAACCGTCGGGGAAGGCACCGAACTGGACAAAGGACTGATTGAAAAAATCAGTGACCCATTGACTCATTTGGTGCGCAACAGCCTGGATCACGGCATCGAAACGCCTGAAGTACGGCTAGCCAAAGGCAAGCCGGCCAAGGGCACATTGACGTTGCGCGCTTTTCACCAAGGCGGCAACGTGGTCATCGAAGTGAAGGACGACGGCGGCGGCCTGAACCGGGACAAAATTCTCGTCAAGGCCAAAGAGAGGGGCTTGCCCATCAGCGACAACATGCCCGACCAGGACGTCTGGTTGCTGATTTTCGCCCCAGGCTTTTCTACCGCCGATCAAGTGACCGACGTATCGGGGCGTGGCGTCGGCATGGACGTGGTCAAACGCAACATCGAGTCGCTGGGCGGACGAGTGGAAATCGATTCGGTCACGGGGCTGGGAACCACCATCACCATCCGCTTGCCGCTCACGCTGGCCATTTTGGACGGCCTGTCCGTCTCCGTCGGTACGGAGACTTATATCGTGCCGTTGACGTGTATCGTCGAATCGCTGCAACCCACGTCCGATACCTTGCGTAGCGTCGGGGGGCGCGGCCGGGTATGTCACGTGCGCGGCGAATATCTGCCGTTGATCGTTTTGCGTGAAATTTTCGACGTGCCGGCGCGCAGCCAGTCATCCAGCGAGGGCATTCTGATCATCGTCGAAGCAGACGGCATGAAAGCGGCATTAAGCGTCGACGATTTGCTGGGGCAGCACCAGGTCGTGATCAAAAGCCTGGAGTCCAATTATCGCAAAGTACCCGGCATTTCCGGTGCCACCATCATGGGCGATGGGCGCGTGGCCATGATTTTGGACGTCATCGCTCTGGTGCGTCTGGGTCAATCGAAAACGCATCCTGCCACCCAAAACTTTTCCTGAAGACGGTTATGGAGAAAAACAATTATGCAACCCAACCTAGATAATACTTCAGGCGCCGCCGGCGGTGGGCGAGAGTATTTGACTTTTACCTTGGGCGATGAGGAATACGGGATAGATATCCTTACCGTCCAGGAAATACGCGGTTACGATACCGTCACCAAGATTGCCAACGCCCCTGAATTCATCAAAGGTGTCATCAATTTGCGCGGCATTATCGTACCCATAGTGGATATGCGGATTAAGTTTCAGCTGGGTAGCGTACTTTACAACCAGTTTACCGTGGTAATCGTGCTGAATATCGGCCACCGGATCGTGGGCATGGTGGTAGACGGCGTGTCGGACGTGATCACATTGATGCCTGAACAGATTCGCACCGCACCGGAATTCAGCGCCGCGCTGGATACTCAATACTTGATGGGCTTGGGAACCGTCGATGACAGAATGATTATATTGGTGGATATCGAACGCCTGATGATGAGCCACGACATGGCTCTCACCGATCAATTCCCTTCCTGAACACTGAACTGCCTGGGGTAAAACAATGAAAATCAACATGCCTGTCACCAGCCACGAAGTGGTACTCCGCGACGATCACATGATCGTTTCCAAGACCGATTTGAAAGGCATCATCACCTATGTAAACCACGACTTCCTTGAAATCAGTGGTTTTACCGAAAAAGAATTGCTCGGCACCAATCACAATATCGTCCGGCATCCCGATATGCCGCCCATAGCATTTCAAGGCTTGTGGGACGACATGAAAGCCGGCAAGCCCTGGACCGGCATCGTTAAAAACCGCTGCAAAAACGGCGATTTTTACTGGGTGGAAGCCAATGCCACGCCGATCCGCGAAGGAGACACCGTCGTCGGCTACCTTTCCGTGCGCTATAAACCGACCCGGGAAAAAATCGAAGCGGCATCGCGCCTTTACCGGGAAATCAATGAAGGCCGCCTGCCCCAGGCACCGTTGCTGCAACGCCTCAATCCATTCAAAGGCATCACCGTAAAAGGGCGGGTCAGCGCGGTAATTGCGGTTTTATCATTGGCGCTGTTGGCGTTGGGTGCTTTGGGCCTGTACGGCATGAATGCCGCCAACGAAGCTTTGCGCGTCGTGTACCAGGATAACGCCGCAGCGGCGGCGGAATTGATGCAGATCGACAAGCTGATGCTGCAAAACCGGTTGAATATCGCAAATGCGCTGGTCGCACCGGCGGATGCCGGCAAAAATGCCGATACGGTGGAAACCAATATTTCGCGCATTTCTGAAATCTGGGAAAGCTTCAAGAAAAGATCGCTGTCGGCGGAAGATAAAGTGCTCGCCGATCAATACGCGGAAAGACGCTCCCGTTTTGTGCAGGAAGGCTTAAAGCCCGCCATCGCCGCTCTGAGAGTCAACGATATCGATGCTGCCCGGCAAATCGCCATTGCCAAAGTGCACCCTACCTATGCTGAAACACAGGAAACGCTGAGTCGGCTTACCGCCAAGCTGAGCAAAGCGACGGAAACGGAATATCAGGACTCGCTGGACCGGTATGCCACGCTGCGCCAGGCGGCGATAGCCATCACCTTGCTGGTGATCGCATTTGCTGCGTGGCTGGGCAATGGTTTGCTGCGCAATATCGTGCAGCCGCTGGGCGACGTGCTGAATATCTTCAAGGATATCGCCAATGGCCATTTCAGCCGGGCTGTGCCTATCGATCGCGACGATGAAATCGGCAAGCTGTTGCAGCAGGTGGTTTCCGTCAAAATCAAGCTGGGATTCGACACGGCGGAAACCCAACGCATGGCCGAAGCCGGCATACGCGTGCGCAACGCCCTGGACAACGTTTCGACCGGCGTAATGATCGCCGACCAGGATCGCAACATCATTTACGCCAATAAATCGGTCGTCAAACTGTTGAAGGACATAGAAGCGGACGTGCGCAACCAAGTGCCGGGCTTCAATGCGGAGGCGCTGGTCGGCAGCAGTATCGACAGTTACCATACCGACCCCTCGCAGCAGGCCAAATTGCTGGGCTCGTTCACCAAGACATACACGGCCAATCTGGAAATCGGCGGGCGCAAGATGCGCGTCGTCGCCAACCCTGTCATCAACGAAAAAGGTCAGCGCCTCGGCTCGGTGGCGGAGTGGGCCGATCTGACCGAAGAACTGGCCACGCAGCAGCGGGAAAGAGCGCTGGCCGCCGAAAACCTGCGGGTACGCATCGCGCTGGATAACGTGTCCACGGGCTGCATGATCGCCGACAAAGAGCGCAAGATTGTCTACGTCAACAACTCGGTCAAAACCATACTCCGGGGCGCCGAGTCTGAAATCCGCAAACAATTGCCTAATTTCGACGTGGACAAACTCGTCGGCACCAACATCGACAACTTCCACAAAAACCCCGCGCATCAGGCGCAACTGCTGGGCACGTTCACCAAAGCCTATGGCGCAACGTTGTCGGTAGGCTCACGCACCCTGCGCGTAGTGGCAAACCCCGTCATCAGCAGCGACGGCGAACGCATGGGAACGGTAGCGGAATGGACCGATCTCAGCGCGGAAATCGCCACGCAGAACGAAGTTGCCGCGATGGTGGACGCCGCTTCCAAGGGCGATTTCACCATGCGCATCGATCTTGGCGACAAGCAGGGATTCTTCCGTGAACTGGGCGAAGGGCTCAACCAGTTCCTGGAAACGGTCTCCGAGGCCATGGCCGACATCGGCCGCGTCTTGGGCGCCATGGCTGCCGGCGACCTGACCGAAAACATCCAAAAGGAATACGAGGGCACATTCGGGGAAATCAAATCCGACTTCAACACCACGGTTGCCCGCTTGACGGAAATCATCGGCCAGATCAAGGAAGCCACCGATCTGATCAACACCGCTTCCAAAGAAATCGCCATGGGCAATGCCGATCTGTCGCAGCGCACGGAAGAGCAGGCCTCCAGCCTGGAGGAAACCGCTTCCAGCATGGAGCAATTGTCCTCCACGGTAAAACAAAATGCCGACAACGCCCGTCAAGCCAATCAAATGGCGGTGGCGGCTTCGGAAGTGGCGGCCAAGGGCGGCAGCGTGGTGCACCAAGTGGTCGGCACCATGGACGACATCAATGCCAGCGCCCGCAAAATCGTCGACATCATCAGCGTGATCGACGGGATCGCTTTCCAAACCAATATTCTGGCGCTTAACGCCGCCGTGGAAGCGGCCAGAGCAGGCGAACAGGGCCGCGGCTTCGCCGTGGTCGCCGGTGAAGTGCGCAACCTGGCGCAGCGCTCTGCTGCTGCGGCTAAAGAAATCAAGACGCTGATCAGCGATTCGGTGGACAAAGTGGAAACCGGCGCCGCCCTGGTCAACCAAGCGGGCAGCACCATGGAAGAAATCGTCTCCTCCGTGAAGCGGGTGACCGACATCATGGCGGAAATTTCCGCCGCCTCGCTGGAACAGAGCAGTGGCATCGATCAGGTCAATACCGCCATCACCCAGATCGACGAAGTAACGCAACAAAACGCGGCGCTGGTCGAACAGGCCGCCGCCGCCGCCGAATCCCTGACCGAACAGGCGCAGACGCTGGCGCAATCGGTCAGCTTGTTCCGTCTCGCCAGCGAGCGCGGCGCGGCGTTACAGCAGCAAAAGCCACGCCCGGCGCTGCCGGTGCCCGCCCAGTCGGGTGGACGCGCCGTGAGCAAACCGCTGCCCGCCGTGCGCAAATCCAAACCGGTCGCCAGACATGAAGATGACGGTGATGAGTGGTCGGAATTTTAGATGCTGGACAAAAAACGCAAAGACGCCTCAAGTGGTCATGAGGCCAGTGATAGAGAGTTTGCGTTTACCGTCGCAGACTTTAAGCAAATACGCCAAATGCTCTACGACCATGCCGGCATCAACCTGAACGACAGCAAAAAAGACATGGTGTATAGCCGGTTGGCACGACGCTTGCGCGCCAACCGGCTCAGTACTTTCCAGGAGTATTTGCAGTTGCTGGAACGGGACGATGAAACCGAGTGGGAAGCCTTCATCAATTCACTGACCACCAATCTCACTTCTTTTTTCCGTGAACCGCACCACTTTCCCATACTCGCGGACTTTTTGCGCAGCCAGCCGAACAAGCGCTCATTCCGGATCTGGTGTTGCGCCGCATCGACCGGAGAGGAGCCGTACACGCTGGCCATGACGGCGATCAATGCGTTCGGCACGTTCAGCCCACCGGTAGAAATCATCGCCACCGATATCGACACCCACGTATTAGCCAAGGCCGAAGCGGGCATTTATGCGATGGAAAGGCTGAACAAGCTGCCGCGCGATGTCATCAAGCGCTTTTTTCTCAAAGGGACCGGCGAAAAGGAAGGGTATGCCAAAGTCCGCAAGGAACTGCGCCAAATGATCAGCTTTCAGCCATTGAACCTGCTGGATCCGCGCTGGCCGCTGCAAGGCGCATTCGATGCGATTTTTTGCCGCAACGTCATGATCTATTTCGACAAAAACACCCAATACAAGATTTTGCAAAGGTTTGCGCCGTTATTGGAACCACACGGGCTTTTGTTTGTCGGGCATTCGGAAAGCCTGCATCACGCCACGGAGTTTTTCCGTCTGCGCAAGCAAACCGTTTATGAGTTGGCCGCCTCGCGCTCCAATAAACCCGAATCTCATGGCCCGCACACACATACGTGAGTATCGGTAAATGTCGACGCTGGGTATGACGGATCACCTGTACGAAGAAGCGCTGGCGGCCAACGTTTATTATGATCATGCGTTCGACATTCAAGCCGCCAAAATCCTGCCCGGTGAATATTATGCAACGACGCGGCAAATGCTTATCGTCACCGTGTTGGGCTCATGCGTTTCCGCCTGCATACGGGACAATCGCAGCGGCATCGGCGGCATGAATCATTTTATGTTGCCCACCAATACCGACGGCGGCGAACCACTCAGCGCTTCGGCGCGTTACGGCACTTATGCCATGGAAATATTAATCAACCAATTGCTGAAAATGGGCGCGCGCCGCCAAAACCTGGAAGCCAAGGTTTTTGGCGGCGGCAATGTTATCCAAGGTTTCACCATCGCCAACGTCGGCGAACGCAACTCGCGTTTCGTGCTGGAATATTTGCAAAACGAAGAGATTCCCATCGTAGCCAAAGACTTGCTGGACAGTTATCCGCGCAAGGTTTATTTCTGGCCGCATACGGGGCGCGTGTTGATCAAAAAGCTTAAAGTTTTGCACAACGACACGGTGGTCCAGCGCGAACAGGAATACGGCATGCGTATTCGCGCCTCCAAGGTCGCAGGCGATGTGGAACTGTTCGACTAGCACATTATGAGAGAAACATGAAAATCAAAGTATTAGTCGTCGATGATTCTGCATTGATCCGCAGTCTGCTCACGGAGATTATCAACCAGCAACACGACATGGTCTGTGTCGGTGCGGCACCGGACCCTTACGTGGCGCGGGAGATGATCAAGGCGCTGGAGCCGGACGTGCTCACGCTGGACGTGGAAATGCCCAAAATGGACGGGCTGGAGTTTTTGGAAAAGCTCATGCGCCTGAGGCCCATGCCGGTACTCATGATTTCCACGCTGACCGAAGCCGGCTCGGAAATCACGCTCAAGGCACTGGAACTGGGAGCAATCGACTATATTGCCAAGCCCAAGCTGGACGTGGTCAAGGGCGTGCAGAGTTATGCGGACGACATCGCTGAAAAAATCCGCATCGCCGCCCGCGCCAAGGTATTCAAGCGCTCCCATCCACCGGATGTGCCCAAAGCCAACAACGCGGACGCCATCCTGCCGAAAGCCGCCGGCCTGCTGGGATCGACTGAAAAAGTGCTGATCATCGGCGCCTCCACCGGCGGTACCGAAGCCATCAAGGAAGTCCTCATGCGCTTGCCGCCGGACTCGCCCGGCGTGCTGATCACCCAGCACATGCCGGAAAAATTCACGGCGGCTTTTGCAAAACGCCTGGACGGCTTGAGCAGTTTGCGCGTCAAAGAAGCGGAGGATGGAGAGCGCGTATTGCCGGGACATGCTTACGTTGCGCCCGGACACTCGCATTTGCTGCTGGCAAGGCGCGGTGCCAATTATGTTGCCAGCCTGAATCAAGGGCCTGAAGTAAACCGCCATCGCCCGTCGGTCGATGTATTGTTTCGATCAGCGGCCAATGTCGCGGGCAAAAACGCCATCGCGATGATACTCACCGGCATGGGCAAGGACGGCGCGGCGGGCATGCTGGAGCTCAAGCAAGCCGGGGCTTATACCTTTGCCCAGGATGAAGCCAGCTGCGTGGTATTCGGCATGCCCAAAGAGGCCATCGCCATGGGGGGTGTCAACGAGATCCTGACGCTCAAGGATATTCCAGGCCGGGTTATCCAGCTCCTCAAGACGTTGGGGCACGGCGCCATCCGGGTTTAATAACCAAACAACACCACAACTTCCGCGCCGTTGGCGGCAAATTCCATGTGCGTAGCCAGATTTTTCACCAACGGCAATCCGCGGCCATAGGGGCGGATATTTTCATTTAAATCATCCAATAAGGCGGCATAATCGAAGCCGCCGCCGCTGTCCTTGACGCAAATGCGCAAAGCGCGATGTTCATTCCACACCGTGCGTTCGAACGATACGTTGATGCTGCCTTCGCTTAAGCCCGACATGCGTTGCTCGCGCAGCAGCAAGTACTGCTCAAACCCTTCGGGCGAGTTTTTCAGCGCGGAATCCAGCTTGAGCAGGCCATGATCCAGCGCATTGACAAACAATTCGCTGATAATCAGGAACAACGAAGTCACGTGCGGCTTGATGCCGTCAATTTTCTCGATCAGGCTCATGATCTGTGGCACGACCTCAAAATAGCGCAGTTCATTGGCGCCGAAACAAAGTTCGATGCGCCAGCGATCATCCCACGACTCTTCTTCTTTCTGACCACTGCTGGTGACGACCAAAGCTTCCTCGTGGTTTCCTATCTCCACCAGCATCACGGATATATCGTCGTGCGCCGTGGCGCCGTTTAAATGGCGGCTTAAATTATCCAGCAGCGCCTCATAGCGCCGTTCAGGCGGCACACCTTGCAAGGAAGACAACATGCGATCCCAACCATAAAAATCACCCTGGGCATTTTCCGCTTCCAAGAGGCCGTCGGATACCACCACCAGATGCCCGGGACGAGTGAAGGTATATGCTTCGGTGTGGTTGTCGAACTGGTCATCGGGGAACACGCCCAGCGGTGGGTGTTTCGATGTCCAGCGATGCAAAACCTCGCCGTCGTGATCGATAAAAAACGCCGTGGGATTGCCGCCGTTCCATAGCCGGATGACCCGCTCGCGTTCATTGACCACCAGCATGGTCGCCGCGACGAAGCGATCCACCGGCAGCCAGCGGTAAGCTTTATGGTTAAGCTCCTTAACCACGCTGCTCAGCGGAAAACCTTTGTCCACCATGGCATAAAAAATTTGCGGCAAGGGCAATACGTTGATGGCGGCCGCCAAGCCATGGCCGGTGCCGTCAGCCAGCATGGCATACAGCGATTGCCCCGGGCTGCGGTGCGCGGCGATCAGATCGCCGCTATGGTGCTCGGCGGGAAAAATGCGCCACTGCAACACCGGATCCCGGAGACCGTCGGCATCCGTCATTTGCTGCATCAGGTGAGCGGAAATGCGCTTTTCTTCCTCAGCCCGAAAGTAGTACTGCTCCAGTTCCAGCGACTTTTGGCGGATTTGCTCCTGCAGGCGGAAAATGCGCTGCATGGCGTCGATTTTGGCTTTTAACGTCGCGAAGTGGACGGGTTTGGTCAGGTAGTCGTCGCCACCGACTTCCAAGCCCTTGACCATGCTGTCGCGGCTATCCAGGGCGCTGAGAAATACCACGGGCACCCACTTGTTGGGGTTCAGCGCTTTAATGCGCGTAGTCGCCTCATAACCGTCCATGCCGGGCATCATGACGTCCATCAACACCATGTGTGGTTCATCGGCCACATAAAGATCGATGGCCTCCTGACCACTGGAGGCCAAAACCGGCACGTGCCCCATCTGTTTCACCAGCTTGCTGAGCAGCAAGCGGTTTTCAGCCACGTCATCTACGATCAGAACTTTGAGGGAATGTTCCACAACCAGGTTACTTCCTTAGCGAATATACAACGGTCTTAAGCAAAGCTAACACTAACACACTGGGCCCGTCAGCAATAGATGGAGCCAGGCGTCTTGCGGAGTTAACAATTAGAATGTTGATTCCGGTATCGACACAGAGAGATTTTATGACACTTGAAACATTCCTGGACCAAATGAAGCACGGTGGAACAGCCGCTATTCAATTTGAAGACGTCTTGCACCTGATCGCCGACAACTATGAATACCAGCCCTGCGCGTTTCAAAACAACGGCGTGAGCAATGCCCCAGGCAGCAACGAAGGCAGTTGCCGGTTGTTTGCTTTCGCGCGCCGCCATGATTTAAGCAAAGCGCAAACCCTGGCATTGTTCGGGCAGCACTATCAAGACGTTCTGTCCAATCCACAAGGCACTCATCACGCCAATATTCGCGCATTCATGCAAGGGGGATGGAGCGGCATCCAGTTCGACGGCGAGCCGTTGACGCCGAAATCCATCGCTTAAGCACCCAGGCCGCTTCCCCATAGGGCAGCGACTCCAGTTGCAAGCGCTGCCCATCCGGGCCACCGGCGCACAAGGGCTTGGCGTGGTCCTCGCACTGCACCACGGCCAATAATTGATCGCCGACCGCATTCACCACCGTACCCACCATTTCGTCCTGTTCAGCGACATATAAAGCATCGCCGGGTTGCGGCGTGCCGCAGGCTGAATAACGATAGGTTCTGCGCTTGGGCTGCCCCAGATAATGGGTGCGGGCAACGACCTCCTGGCCGGTATAACAGCCTTTTGCAAAACTGACCGCACCGGTCAAATCCAGGTTGAGCATTTGCGGCGTGAATGCTTCGCTGAATTGGGCGCCGACGTGTGGCAGTCCGCAGGCAATATCGGCCATGCGCCAGACCATAGAATCCTGTGTCGCCAAGCCGGTAACGCGAGCCTCTTGCCGCAACAGCAACAAACAGCGCAGCGGCTCGCCCGGCATCCTGACCACGCAAGCCAATTCGTTGGCGGCGGCGGCGTGCACTTCTGTCGGCAAGGCCAAACCGAACTGTTGCAACACCCGATCCGGTTCGGACCCCATCCATCCGGCAATGCGCCACGCATCACCGGCATCGGCCAAACTGACCTTGGCGCGCAGCACATATTTGGCCAGCCGATGCATTACCGGCGCCGATAAATCGCGATTCAGCAACAGCAAAATTTCATCCATGGACCGCAGCAGCTGGATAGTGGCAACGACGCGGCCTGCGGGCGTACACAAGGCTCCCGGGCTGGAATGGTCCAGGGTAATGGCGCGGGTATCGCAAGTGAGCTGTCCTTGCAAAAAAGCGGCGGCATCGGCGCCCGTAATCGAAATAGCGGCTAAATGCTCCAGCCGGCAAAGCGTAGCGGAATGACCAGGGCCATCAGAGTTCATGGCAGATGGGCTTTCTTGCATGATAACAATGACTTTGTGAGTGATGGATGAAATCCGTACAATGGAAGCCATTGCAGGGTGCCAAATCATACCCGAAGATGGTCCGGTTGTAGGCTACGCCGACAGCCGGACCATCAGAAAACCCTTACAAACGGCAAAATAGCGCGTATTGTAAGAGCGGCTGCGCTACACACGTTCCGAGGTTTATCCATCGTTATGAGTTACCGCCAAAATACGCCAATGACGCCACAGCCTCCATGGACCACGGATGGGGAGAAAACCCCGGAAAACGCCGTTTTCAGTGTTCCGCCCGCGGAACACGGCAATACCCCGCATCAACTCAAACCGGAGCCGACCCGCTATGGCGACTGGGAAAAAAACGGACGCTGCATTGACTTCTAACGATCATGGCGCGCGCGCCGTTTCCGACAAGGACCAACCCGCTTTATTGCGGGGAGACGTGGGTACGGACGACCGCAGTTATCCCATCGCCGACAGCGGCGCGGCGATGGCGGCGAAAAGGCCATTATCCCCCCACCTGCAAATCTACCGGCTCCCCATTACCGCGCTACTGTCCATCAGTCATCGGCTCAGCGGCGTCATCCTGGTAGCAGGCATGCTGGCACTGGTCATCTGCCTGATGGCGGGCGCGGCCGGCCCCGAACCCTACGCCCAAGTTCACGCCTTCCTCAACGCCTGGCCGGGCCAGCTGTTCATCTGGGGATGGATATACGCGCTGTTTTTTCATTGGTGCCATGGCGTCAGGCATCTGGTATGGGATATCGGCAACGGCTTCAGCCGCGAATACCAGGACATCGCCGCTTATCTTGAAATCACCGTTTCCCTGTTTTTTACCCTGACCGCCTTTTTAGCCAACCACTACTTATGGAGCTGACATGAACTATCGATCAGCCTTGGGTAAAGCCAGGGGGCTGGGTTCCGCCAAAGGCGGTTCCAGGCACTGGTGGGCACAACGGGTGACGGCGCTGGCGCTGATTCCCCTGGTGTTCTGGCTGGCGGTGGCGGTCAGCCGCTGGCCCGCCGCCGACTACGGCGAGTTTATCCGCTGGGTGACCGCGCCCTGGAACACCATCCTGCTGATTTCTTTCATCATCGCCGCTTTTTACCACGCCATGCTGGGCGTGCAGGTCGTCATCGAAGACTACGTGCACAGCGAAGGCATCAAAATTCTATCCATACTCTCCATGAAACTGATTCTGGCCTTTCTGGCGCTGGCCTCGGTGTTCGCCACCTTGCGCATCGCATTTACGGGATAAATCCATGCCGGCTTACGAAATCATTCGACACACCTACGATGCCGTCGTCGTGGGCGCCGGCGGCGCCGGTCTGCGCGCCACGCTGGGCATGGCGGAAAAAGGCCTGAAAACGGCTTGCCTGACCAAAGTCTTCCCCACCCGCAGCCACACCGTGGCCGCGCAAGGTGGCATCAGCGCAGCGCTGGGCAACATGGGCGAAGACGACTGGCGCTGGCACATGTACGACACCGTCAAAGGCTCGGACTGGCTGGGCGATCAGGACGCCATCGAATACATGTGCCGCGAAGCCATGCAGGCCGTCACCGAACTGGAACACTACGGCGTGCCGTTTTCGCGCACGGAAAGCGGCAAAATTTATCAACGCCCGTTCGGCGGCATGACCACCCACTACGGCGAAGGCACCGCCCTGCGCACCTGCGCGGCGGCCGACCACACCGGCCACGCCATTTTGCACGCCTTGTACCAGCAATCGCTCAAGCACGAAGCCGAATTTTTTATCGAATACGTCGCGCTGGATTTGATCATGGAAGGCGGCGTGTGCCGGGGCGTGTTGGCCTGGCGCCTGGAAGACGGCACCATGCACCTGTTCCGCGCCCACATGACGGTGCTGGCCACCGGCGGTTACGGGCGCTGTTATTTTTCCTCCACCTCGGCGCACACGTGCACTGGCGACGGCAACGCCATGGTATTGCGCGCCGGCCTGCCGTTGCAGGACATGGAGTTCGTGCAAATCCATCCCACCGGCATCTACGGCGCCGGTTGCCTGATCACCGAAGGCGTGCGGGGCGAAGGCGGCTATCTCACCAATGCCGAAGGCGAGCGCTTCATGGAGCGCTACGCCCCGCACGCCAAAGACCTGGCTTCGCGCGACGTGGTCAGCCGCGCCATCACCATGGAAGTACTGGCCGGCCGCGGCGTAGGGCCGGAAAAAGACCACGCGTTTTTGCACCTGGAACACCTGGACGCGGCAGTCATCCACGAACGCCTGCCCGGCATCGCCGAAACCGCGCGCATCTTCGGCGGCGTGGACGTTACCAGGGAACCGATCCGGGTCATCCCCACCGTGCACTACAACATGGGCGGCATCCCGACCAATCATAAAGGCGAAGTCATCACCCTGAACGCCGACGGCGCACAAACGGTGGTGCCAGGCCTGATGGCCATCGGCGAGGCCGCCTGCGTGTCGGTACACGGCGCCAACCGGCTAGGCTCTAATTCGCTGCTGGACCTGGTGGTATTCGGCCGCGCGGCGGCGCAGCGCTGCGCCGAAGTGGTCAAGCCGCGCCAATTGCACCATCCATTGGTGGGCGGTGCTTGCGACGAGGTCTTGGCGCGTTTCGACCGCCTGCGCCATGCCGACGGCACGCTGAAAACCGCCGAAATCCGCCTGGCCATGCAGCGCACCATGCAGGCCCACGCCGGGGTATTCCGCACCGGTCAAAGCTTGAGCGACGGCGTCGGCAAGCTCGGCCGGGTCGTAGCCTCGATGGCGCAGGTGACGGTCACCGACCGTTCCCTGATATGGAACACCGACCTGGTGGAAACGCTGGAGCTGGAAAACCTGCTGGCGCAAGCTTCCGTCACTTTGAGCGCCGCGCTCAACCGCACCGAAAGCCGCGGCGCCCACGCCCGCGAAGACCATCCTGAGCGCGATGACGTGCATTGGCTTAAACACACGCTGATCTGGCGGGGTGCCGACAACCAGACGCGCATCGATTACCGGCCCGTGCATTTGTATACGCTGACGGATGACGTGCAGCCGATCCCGCCCAAGCCAAGGGTGTATTAGAAGGTATTCCCATGCCCCAATTCCGCCTGCCCAAAGACTCCCGGGTCCAACCCGGCCAGCACCATCCTGCGCCTTCAAGCAGCCTGAGCGATTCCGCTTCGCGGCGGCTGTCCGGCGGCAATATCCGCGCCTTTCACATTTACCGCTACGACCCGGAAAGCCCTGAAAACCCGCGCCTGGACATCTACGAACTGGACGTTTCGCAGTGCGGCCCCATGCTGCTGGACGCCCTGCTGAAAATCAAAAACGAAATCGACAGTACGCTGGCGTTCCGCCGCTCCTGCCGGGAAGGCGTCTGCGGTTCCTGTGCCATGAACGTCAACGGCCAGAATGTGTTGGCTTGCACGCGCGCCATTGAGGACTACAAAGGCTCCATCAAAATCTATCCGCTGCCCCACTTGCCGGTCATCAAAGACCTGGTGCCGGACATGACGCATTTTTACGCCCAATACGCCTCCATCAAACCCTGGATACAGACGCAAACCCCGCCGCCGGACCGGGAACGCCTGCAGAGCAAAAAAGAACGGCAATTGCTGGACGGGCTGTATGAATGCATCCTCTGCGCCTGCTGCTCGACCTCCTGCCCCAGTTACTGGTGGAACGGCGACCGCTACCTGGGACCGGCTGTGCTGTTGCAAGCATACCGCTGGATCGCCGACAGCCGCGACGAATACCTGGCCGAACGCCTGGACGAGTTGGAAGACCCATTCAAGCTGTTCCGCTGTCATACCATCATGAATTGCACGCAAACCTGCCCCAAAGGCCTGAATCCGGCCAAAGCCATCGCGGAAATCAAAAAACTGCTGGTAGAACGACAGTAACCGGTGACCGCGCAAGGCATAGCCGCCATCATCATACCTGGCAGCCCGGACTTCGCTTCCGGCTGCATTAGGATATGGCCGAAAACAACTTCCCAACCGCGCCTATCGATGTAGGTACGCACAGCGTACCTACATCG
>SCQD01000121.1 GCA_004299145.1 Methylococcaceae bacterium
CGTCAGAGCGTTGATACGTTTCATAGCTGCTTCTCCTGCTTCTGCCTTCCAGGCTAGCAGATTGCCAGGTTTTTTATGGAGGAGTACTTATTTCCAATTTTTATATCGTAAATGGTTATGTTGCCTTGCGTCATCGCCCACTGGGCAGGCGAATTGACCAAAACACCTCTAGCACCTTGCTCTGTATCAACTTCGCTCAAGGCCACCAAGCACGGTTGTTAGCCCCCCCCCCAAAAAAGAGTGCTACGCATGGGCAGGCCACTGCCGAACGTCGGATACGTCGTTCAGGGCATTTTCGGGCAGCCGTATCCCGTCAGCCCTGGAAAGCTTTCCCGAGCGCGGCCTATAATAGCCCCCACTGCTCGGCGACTACAGGCAGAAAAAGTCGCTTTTCCCATCACTTTCGGGGTGTATTTCATGCAAGTTCACGAAAAGCTCAGGGTTATGCGCCAATTTAAAGGCTGGTCGCAAGAAGAGCTTGCGGAAAAAATCGGCTACTCGGTCAGCGGCTATGCCAAAATCGAGCATGGCGAAACGGATATCAATATATCCAAGCTGGAGAAAATCGCGGAAGTATTGGGCGTGAACTTGCAACAATTACTGGGATTAAGCGAAGGCAATGTATTTAATGTGGCAGAGAATTGCCATTATAATTTACCGCAAGGCAGTATTGTTTTAACCGAAACCCAATGCGCCCACGAACTGGAAAAATCCCGTTTGCTGTTGCAGGAACGCGATAAGGAAATCGGTTATCTCAAACAGGAAAATGAGCGATTAAAGGAGATTTGTGCGCTATTAAAAAGAGATAACGCGACGTAAGCTATATCGATCATGCCTGAACGCATAGGGCAAAAAATTGACTCCGTTCTCCAGAAACTGGAAAACACCGATAAAAAACAACCTGACTCATCCCCCTGACTGAATTCACTAACCTTCCGATTAAAATTCTACTGGATATTTACCCATGCCATCCACATTACTAACTCTTAGGATTGACCAGATTCCGGTTTCTGAGCGCATTGCCCTGGTACAGGAAATTTGGGACAGCATTGCCATCGAAGCTGGAAATTACCCACTTACCTTTGCACAACGCAACGAGGTAGACCTTCGCTTGGCGAACCACGAGGCAAATCCCCACGCAGCTTTTCTTTGGGATCAGGTAGAAGCGGAAGCCTTGATGCGACTCAACCGATGAGTTTGCCAATCCGCTTACTACCTGAAGCCAGGGCTGAATTCGACGCTGCCGCTGATTGGTATGAGCAACAACGTCGGGGGTTGGGTGTAGACTTTGTGACGTGCATTCGGGAAGTGTTCAAGCGTATTGCTGCCAACCATAAGTTGTAGTTTATCTGGATGTTCGCCAAATAATCGTGGCACGTTTTCCTTATGTGGTATTGTATCGCGAGGTGGCGGGAGAGCTTTTGGTTATTGCGGTATTTCACACCGCCCAAGATCCTGAACAAAGTTGCGGCGGGAATGACGTAGCAGCCTTAGCTTATTCGGCAGTCGATAGGTGCAGATAGCGCTGGTGCAGCCGCTCCACCCGGCGTTCCAGTTCGGCGAGGCTGCCGTCGTTGTGGATGACGTCGTCGGCGGCTTGCAAGCGGGTTTGCCGATCGCTCTGGGCCGCCAGTATTTGCCGGATGCCGTCGTCATTCAGCCCGTCGCGGGCTTGCAGCCGCCGGTATTGCACGGCTTCCGGCACGTCCACCACCAGTACCCGGTCCACCCGCTGCCGGCAGTCTGTTTCCACCAGCAAGGGGATCGCCAGGATGCAGTATGGAATGTTTCCCAGCGCCGCTACGGTGTCGTCCATGGCGGCGAATATCAAGGGATGCAGCAGTGCTTCCAGGCGGCGGCGCTGGGCGGGATCGGCAAAGACTTGCGCGCGCAGCTTGACTCGGTCCAGTTCGCCGTCGGCGTTGAGTATGTCTTTGCCGAAATGTTCGACGATGCGCTTATAGCCCGCCTGGCCGGGTTTGCTCAGGCGGCGGGAGATTTCGTCGGCATCGATGATGGGTACGCCCAGCGCGGCAAACAGGCGGCTGAGGGTGGTTTTGCCGCTGGCGATGCCGCCGGTCAGGCCGACGCGCAGCATCAGCGCAGATAAAAATCGAGGATCTTCTGGCCCCACATCAAGGCAATCCAGCCTGCGGCGGCCAGGAATGGGCCGAAAGGGATGGGGACGTTGCGGTCGTGCCCCCGGAACAGCATCATGGCGATGCCCACGACCGCGCCGACCAATGAAGACAACAGGATCACCAGCGGCAGCATCTGCCAGCCCAGCCACGCTCCCAAAGCGGCCAGCAGCTTGAAATCGCCGTAGCCCATGCCTTCCTTGCCGGTCAGCAGGCGAAAGCCTTGAAAAATGCTCCACAGGCTCAAATAGCCCACCACAGCGCCGACGATGGCCGTGTGGCTGTCCACGTAGATGGCGTTCAAGCTGAGCAGCAGGCCCAGCCACAATAAGGGCAATACGATCTGATCCGGCAGCAGTTGCTGTTCCAGATCGATCATGGACATGCACAGCAATGCCCAGGTAAACAGCAGCCCGCACAGCGCCGCCAGACCGTAGCCGAAACGCCAGGCTACCGCCGCCGACAGCACGGCGCAGAGCAGCTCGGTCAGCGGATAGCGCCAGGCGATGGGCGCGTGGCAGTCGGCGCAACGCCCGCGCAGCAGCAGATAACTGAGCAGCGGTATGTTGTGGATGGCCCGGACCGGCTTTTGGCAGCCGGGGCAGTGGGAGGCGGGGGTCAGCAGGTTGTAGGGTGGCTGCGGGGCAGTGGTTTCTTGGGGGATAAGGTCGCCGCCATTTTCATGGCAAGCCAGGAACTCATGGCATTCTTGCCGCCACTGCGCTTTCATCATGATCGGCAGCCGATGCACGACGACGTTGAGAAAACTGCCCACGACCAGGCCCAGCAGCGCCGTGAGTGCGATAAACAAGAAAGGTTGCTGTTGTAACAGTGCGATCAACGCCATGAGGTGTGCTCGATTGTGATGGTGGTTGGAGAAAACGGAACGGCAATATGACTTGCGGTTACTCCCTTGCGCGTAGCAGGCCTTATATACAATATCCGCATCTTACTCAGCAATTCAGGAGCACAACATGGGCGCTATATCGCTACGGTTACCCGATGACGTTTTAACGCGTTTGCAAAACTTGGCGCAACGCACGGGGCGCAGCAAGACTTTTTACATGGTAGAAGCCATTTGCGAGCATTTGGACGATCTCGAAGACTTGTATATCGCCGAACAACGCTTGATTGATCACCGTGCCGGTAAAACTCAGGCTGTGCCGCTTGAAGACATCATGAAACGCTATGGTTTGGAAGATTGAGCTTGATTCTGCCGCGGAGCGGGAATTGGATAATCTGGACCCGCCAGTAGCGCGGCGCATTTTGCGCATCCTTATCGTGAAAATCGGCCCTCGGCGTAATGTGTACCGCTGAACACGGTGATTTCTGAAAAAGCGCTTTAATGAACAACAGAGCCCATTTTGAAAATCGGCAGGTACATGGAAATGATCAAACCGCCGATGACCACGCCCAGAAACGCCATGATCATGGGTTCCAGGATGGCGGTCAGGTTGTCCACCGCGTTGTCCACTTCCTCTTCGAAAAAATCGGCCACTTTGGCCAGCATGCCGTCCAACGATCCGGATTCTTCGCCGATGGCGATCATCTGTATCACCATGTTGGGAAATATGCCGGCCTGCCGCATTGACATTTGCAGCTGCTGGCCGTTGGAGACTTCGTCGCGCATTTTCATGATGGCGTCGTAGTAAACGATGTTGCCCGAAGCGCCGGCCACCGATTTCAGAGCCTCCACCAGGGGCACGCCGGCCGCCGACATGGTGGACAACACGCGGGCGAAACGGGCCACGGCGGCCTTATTGAGCAGCACGCCGATAGGGCCCATGCGCAGCATCATCCTATCCAGCGCGTGATTGAACTCGGGCGAGCGCTGCTTGAGCGTTTTGAACGCATAAAAAATCGCGCCCATGGTGCCGAGTATGTAATACCAGGTCGCTACCAGCGCGCGCGACAGATTGACGACGAATTGCGTGAAGGCGGGCAGTTCGGCGCCGAAGCTTTTAAACAGTTCATCGAAAGTCGGTACCACGAAAATCAGCAGGATGGCGGAGACCACGCCGGCGACGACCATTACGGCCACCGGGTAAGTCAGCGCTTTTTTAACTTTGGACTTGAGCGTTTCCGATTTTTCCAGGTAAGTGGCGATCTTGTGCAGCAGGGTTTCCAGGATACCGGCCTGCTCGCCGGCGGCGACCAGGTTGCAGTACAGCGAATCGAACTGCTGGGGGTGTTTGGCCAGGGACTCGGCCAGGCCGTTGCCGCCCTCCACGTCGGATTTGATGGTCATCAACAATTCCTGCATGGCCGGGTTTTCGTGGCCACGGCCGACGATTTCGAAAGCCTGCACCAGCGGCACGCCGGCGGTCATCATGGTGGCCAATTGCCGGCTGAATACGGCGATTTCCTTAGGCGTGATAACCCCTTTGGCCTTGCCGAACAGGTCTTTGGGCTTGCGCTTGACCTTGAGGACCTTCAACCCCTGGCGTCGAAGTTCCGCGCGTATCGCCAGCTCGTTTTTGCCGGCGAGTTCGCCTTTGATCTTTTTACCGGCTTTGTCGGTGGCTTCGTAAAGAAAATAAATTTGTTCTTCGACGGCCATGGGAATGGGTCCTTTGTGGATTGGGTTGCGATACTGTCAAGCTTGGAAGTCCGGCATGCCGCGCCGTCCATGCCAAAAACGGATAACCTCGACTGTGTGGTTATCATGATTCACGCGGTAAATCACCCGGTATGAATGAACAACAATTTCTCTGCGCGCTCCGGCGTATCAAATGAGATGTAACGCACGATCTTTTCAAGATCACGGCGGGCAGACAATGACAGGGTTACCGTGTAATCCATGACGGCAATTCTTTTTGTATTTGCTCAATGCTGACGCTTTCTCCCCGGTCAAGCTCTGCCATCCCTTGATGTACAGCTGCAACAAACTCAATTTCTTGGGCTATTTGCTGTAGAGACATTTCGTCCGGTAGCCGCAAAAGCAGGTCTTTGATAATTTCTTTGCTGCTCAGGATAACGGTATTCATAAGTTTATTTCCCAAATCTTAATTTTATCCGGCCCATCGTTTTCATGTTCCCTGCGAGTTCTCTATTGCCATGATACAGGGTTCATAAGCAGGAAGCCTCACCCATGCACCCGCGACAACTTCAACCCAAACGTCGCTTGCAATACCAGATGGCAAAAATCGTCGAAGGCCGTTTGGTCCAGGGGGGCGCCGCTCAGCGCCCGGTCGGCGTACATGATGCCGATGGCGCGGCTGGTGACGGCCAACGGTGCAATAAAACATTCGTGGCGGCCAAACTGGCTTTCGATGGCCGGGGTATACAGCTTTTGCCATTTCGGCCCATCGTCCGGCCTGATCCAGACCGCGCCGCTGCCCTGCATGGCATAACTCAAAATATTGGGAATTTGATCCGGCTCGGTGACCGACACCCTGATGGGTAACCGGTCGCTGGCATTCGGCCAGCCTACCGCCGCTTTTTCACGCAGCAGGTCGCGCTTGCGGTTGAGCAGGGCAAACAGCGCCCGGTCGGCGGGCAGGCCGCGCTGTATGCCTTCCACCACCATCGCCAGCAAGCGGTTGAGGTCGAAATCGCCCTCCATGTGGTTGGAAATGTCCTGCTGGATTTGCAGCAGCAACAGCCGGTGCGCGGTCTGTGGCGATGGCTGCGGGGTGGCCGGCGCTTCGATTTCCATGGGGACGGGCTGTGGCGCTTCCGTTTCCGCGGTTTCCTCCGTTGCCGTGGGCTCGGGCATAAACAGAAAGGGCGGCGGACCGTCCATTTCGTCGGCGGGTTTCAATAATTCGCGGGCGTGTTCCACGCCATACTGTTTGGCGATATTGCCGGTGATGCGGGTGTTTTGCTCAAACAGCCGCAGCATTTCCGCCGGCGGTTTGCGGATGTATTGGCGCAACGGTTCCATCACGATCCTGACCTGATCGGCATCCAGCTCGCCGCGCTTTTGCAGTCTGACGATTTCGTGCGCCCTGTGGACCAATCTGGCGCGCGCCATGTTGCGGGGTTTGCTCTGGTGCACTTCTTCGATCAAGCCTTTGAAGTGCCAGGCCTTGGCCAGGGCGGCGCTCAACTCGCGCAGCGGAAAACCCAACACGCGCTTTTCCGCTTCGGCTTCGCTGATTTTTTCGAGGTAAACCAGCCGGTCGATTTCGTTGCCCAAGTCATCCTCAAAGCAGCGGAACGCCACGTGGCCGACGTTGTACAGCAAAGCCGCCAGAAACACTTCTTCCGGGGCCGGATCGTGGGTGAGCTGTGCCAGCGATTTGGCCTGCACGGCGGCGTGCAGGGCGTCTATCACTTCCCGGTTGGCGTTGTAGCGCTTGCGGGCCGATTGAATGGATTCGATATAGCTGGCGGTCAGCGCCATTTCGCTGAGCGTATCATAGCCCAGCAGAATAATGGCTTTGGTCAGCGAGTCGATGTGTTGGCGCGCCGTGTTGTAATAAGCGCTGTTGACGAGTTTCAGTACCTTGGCGGACAGGTTGGGGTCCGCCATGACGATTTGCGCCAGTTCCGTCGCGCCGGCCCTGGCGTCGTCGAAAGTGGCGCTGATGCGTCGCGCCGTGCTTGAGAAAATGGGCATTTCCTGGTCGCACAGCCAATCGCGCCATTCGGCGAGCGTTTGGGGTTGCGAAACGGGGGGGGCGTGTTCCTCCACGGTCAGGGTTGGTGCGGTTGATCTTTTCAATAGTGATAACGACCTTGCAAAAATTCGACCCGGTCGGTTTTGACGAGGTATACGCAGCGATGTTCTTGGGTGATGCGTCGGGACCACACGTCCGGGCCGAGATATTTCAGCGGCTCAGGTTTGCCGATTCCCTCGAACGGGTCGTGCACAATCGCCCGAACCAGTTCCAGCAAGCGTTTGGCTGTACGGCGGTCGTTGGCTACCCAATGCTGCAGGTCTTCAAGAAATTCCGGGTGGCAGACCACGAGGCGGCTGCCATTACGCATCGACGCTCAGTTGCTGTTCCAATTCCGCCGGCGGAGTAGCGGGCAGTTGTTCCGAACGGGCACGCGCCAGGGCGGTCAGCAGACGCTCGGCGTTTTTGGGAGAACGCAACAAGTGCGCGGTTTCGGTCAGGCTTGCCAATTCGTCGGCCGCGATCATGGCGACATCCCTGCCGGAACGCCGGCGTACCAGGATGACTTCATGGTCGTCGACCGCGCGATC
>SCQD01000122.1 GCA_004299145.1 Methylococcaceae bacterium
GCTCGCCGTTGCGCAACGGCGAGCACGGCCAGATCGGCGTGGCCATCGACATTACCAGCAAGCGCCAAGTGGAACTGCAACTGCGCTTGAACGAAGAACGCCTGCGCCTCAGCCAGGAATACGCGGATATCGGCGTTTGGGATTGTCAGGTCGACAGCGGTCAATTGCGGATTTCCGAGCATTTGCGCGAATCCATCGGCAGAAAAGCAGTGGCCGACTGCTCGCTGAGCAGCTTTCTCGAAGCCGTGCACCCGGAAGACCGCCCCAGGGTGGCGCAAGCGCTGAATGCCAGTCTGCGCGACGGCTCGCCCTACGATATCGAGCACCGTTTTCTGTGCGACGATGGCCGCATCCGCTGGCTCAACGAAAAGGGCAAGCCGGTGCAGCCGGCGGCGGGTGCGCCGGTGCAGCTGCTGGGGATTATTCAGGACATCAGCACGCGCAAGCAGGCCGAGCATTTGTTGCAGGTATTGCACCGCGTGACTTCGCGCATCGCCGAAGGAGCAGGGGAGGCTTGCGCCTGGAACGATATTCTCGACGGCCTGCTGGACTTGACCGACAGCGAGTTCGGTCTGATCGCCTGCCGCAACGATGCGCCGGATGCCGGGGCTTGCCTGGAAGTTTTCGCCGTCGGTGAACGCCACTGGGATGCCGCGCGCCGCCACGATTACCGTCTGGAGTTGGAGCGCTGCACCGACGCATGCAGCGCTGATTGCGTGCTGTGCGAGGCGCTGACGGCCGCGCAACCGCTGTTGAATAATCAGCTGCATGGTTGCACGCGGCTGGCGGGTTTGGCCGAAGGCCATCCGCCTTTGCAAAATTGCCTGGCGATGCCTTTGTTTTATGGCAGCAGCTTGCTGGGCCTGTATTTTTTGGTCAACCGCGCCGGCGGTTACCACGCCAAGCTGGTGGAGTTTCTCGCGCCGTTCAATTCGGCCTGCGCCAGCGTGATTTACGCGCAAAAAGTCAGCCGCGAACGCTGGCAAACCCTGCGGGAGCTTTACGCCGCCAAAGAGGAAGCCGAAAAAGCCAACCGCGCCAAGTCCGATTTTTTATCGCGCATGAGCCATGAGTTGCGCACGCCGCTCAATTCGGTATTGGGATTCGCCCAGTTGTTGCAGTATGAAGACGATCCGGCGCTGAGCGGCGAGCAGCAGGAATACGTCGGGCAGATCGTCAAATCCGGCAGTCATTTGTTGCAGCTGATCAACGAAGTGCTGGATCTGGCCGCCATCGAAGTCGGCAAACTGCAAGTGACCATGGATAACCTGGCGCTCAGCGGGCCTTTGAGCGATTGTTTGGCCATCACCGCGCCGCTGGCGCAGCGCAAAGGCATTGCGCTGATCGACCAGACCGGCGACGGCGGCGTGTCCTGGGTGCGCGGCGATGCGTTGCGCCTCAAGCAGGTGCTGCTCAACCTGTTGTCCAACGCCATCAAGTACAACCGGCCTCAAGGCGAAGTGCGCGTTTATACCAGCCGGCCCAGCCCTGGCCGCTTGCGCCTGCACATAGCCGATACCGGTCCTGGCATAGCGCCGGAGCAGCTGGCCACGCTGTTTCAGCCTTTCAATCGTCTGGGGCTGGAATATGGTTCCATCGAAGGCAGCGGCATCGGTCTGGTGATCACCAAATCGCTGGTGGAGTTGATGGGCGGTGCCATGGGCGTGGTCAGCCAGCCGGGGCAGGGCAGCACTTTCTGGTTCGAGCTGGATTTGCTGCCGGCCCCTGAACCCGAAGCAGCCACGCTGCTGGATGGCGCTGCGTTCGACCGCCAGGCGGCGCGCTTCTCGCTGAGCGGCACGGTGCTGTATCTGGAAGACAGCCCGGACAATCAGAAGCTGATGCAGGAAATCTGCAAGGGATACGGCGATATTCGCC
>SCQD01000123.1 GCA_004299145.1 Methylococcaceae bacterium
CGAGGCCGCCATCGACGGGACCGGCACCGGGTTCGACAACGTGCTGATCGGCAACGCCGCCGGCAATTCTCTGCAAGGCTTGGCGGGCAGCGACAGCCTGGACGGCGGCCTGGGCGATGACACGCTGCTGGGCGGTACGGGCGATGACGTCTATGTGCTCGACAGCAGCGGCGATGTGGTGCTGGAAAACGCCGATGACGGCGTCGACACCGTGCAAACCACGGTCAGCTACACCCTGGCCGACCAGCTCGAAAATCTGCAATTGTTGGACGATGCCGCCGCCGATCCGGCCATCGGCTCCCTGGACGGCACGGGCAACAGCCTGGACAATCGTATCGACGGCAACGACGGCGCCAACCGGCTCGGCGGCCTGGAGGGTCAGGACGCCATTGCTGGCCGGGGCGGCGAAGATGCGCTCGACGGCGGAACCGGCACGGACAGCCTGGACGGTGGCGCCGGCAACGACACGCTGGACGGCGGCGCGGGGCTGGATACCCTGCTGGGCGGCAGCGGGGACGACCTCTACATCGTCGACGGCGCCACCACGTTCTTCACGCCGCCGCTGTTCGACGTCTGCAACGTCGGCAGCGGCGACGAGGCGCCCGGCTTGGTGCTGGAATACAGCGCCGACGTCGTCCTCGAAAACGCCGATGAAGGTGACGACGCCATTCACAGCAGCGTCAGCCTGGTGCTGCCGGAGCACGTCGAACAATTGGCGCTTACCGGTGCTGACAATCTCGACGCGGTCGGCAACGCCGACGCCAACGTCATCGACGGCAACGCCGGCAACAACCGCATCGACGGTGGGCAGGGCGCGGACCAGATGGCGGGCGGACAGGGCGACGACACCTATTTCGTCGATGCTTTCGGCGACGACGTGGTGGAACAGACCGACGCCGGCATCGACAGCGTGCGCATCGCCGTCGACGGCTATACCCTCGGCGACAACCTGGAGCACCTCGATCTGCTCGGCACGGTGGCGACGGGGTTCGGCAACGCCCTCGACAACCGGATACGCGGCAATACGCAAGACAACGCCATCGACGGCGGCGCCGGCAACGACCTGCTCAGCGGCGCAGGCGGCAACGATACGCTGTGGGGCGGCAGCGGAGATGACCGCTACGTCTTCGCGGCGGGGTTGGGGCAGGATATCGCCGTCGACGAGGGCGGTGACAACGACGCGGTACAGATGAACGGCCCCCTCACGCTGAGCGACATCACGCTGACCCGCCAGGGCGACGACGTGCTGCTCGGCCTGAAAAACGGCACGGATCAGTTGCGGCTCAAGGACTGGTTTATCCCGGAACACAGGATTGAATCGATGCTGTTTTGCGACGGCAGCCGCCTTGATGCCGCAGCCATCGAGCACGCGGCGAACAATCAGGCGCCGCTGGCAACGGACGATAGCGCCGCTTTGCAGGAAGACGCGACACCGGTCGCGACCGGCAACGTGTTGAGCAACGACAGCGATCCAAACACCGGCGACCACTTGAGCGTAACTGATCCGGGGAGCTATCCCGGGACATACGGCACGCTCACGCTGGCCGGCGACGGCGCTTTCAGCTATGCGCTGGACAACGAAACTACGGCGGTGCAATCCCTGGCGCAAGGCCGGAGCCTGACCGAAAGCTTCAGTTACAGCGTGCAGGACGATGAACCGATCAGTCCGCTGGCCGGCACGGCAACGCTGACCTTGACGATAGACGGCGTCAACGATGCCCCGGTGGCAGGCAACGATGCCGCCGACGCTCAGGAAGATATCGCACTGTCCGTCGACGGCAATGTGCTTGCCAACGACAGCGACGTCGATGCCGGTACGCTGCTGACCGTTTCCGCCCCCGGCGATTTTACGGGCAGTTATGGCGCGCTGTCGTTGGCGCAGGACGGCGCTTACCGCTACGTGCTGGACCATGCCGCTGCGGCGACGCAAGCCTTGCGCGGCGATGAAACGGTGGCCGAAATGTTCGATTATGCCGCCGGCGATGGTCTGGCCGTAACGCCGGGCAGCCTCACCATTACCGTCAGCGGTGACAACGATGCGCCGGCAGCCGTCGATGATGGCGCGGTGCTGGCGGAAGACGCAGCGTCGGCGGCGACCGGCAACGTGCTGGTCAACGACAGCGACGTGGATAGGGGCACGATACTGCACATTAACAATGCCGGTGTGTTAGCCGGCGTGTATGGCTCGCTCGCTTTGGGGGAGGACGGCGCGTTTGCTTATACGCTGAACAACGATCTGGCGGCGGTGCAAGCCTTGGCGCACGGCCAAAGCCTGACCGACATCTTCAGCTACAGCGTCCAGGACGACGATGCGGTTGCGCCGCTGGCTGCCGACGCTACGTTGACCTTGACGATAGACGGCGTCAACGATGCCCCGGTAGCAGGCAACGATGCCGCCGGCGTTCAGGAAGATATCGCGCTGTCCGTCGACGGCAACGTGCTGAACAACGACAGCGACGCCGATGCCGGCACGGTGCTGACCGTTTCCGCTCCCGGCGATTTTACGGGCAGTTATGGCACGCTGTCGCTGGCCCAGGACGGCGCTTACCGCTACCTGCTGGACAATGCCGCTGCGGCGACGCAAGCCTTGCGCGGCGATGAAACGGTGGTCGAAGTGTTCGATTATGCCGCCGGCGATGGTTTGGCCGCGACGCCGGGCAGCCTCACCATTACCGTCAGCGGTGACAACGATGCGCCGCTAGCCGTCGACGACAGCGCCACCCTGCTGGAAGACACGGCGGCGGCAACGACCGGCAACGTGCTGACCAACGACAGCGACATGGACCGCAACACAGCGCTGCGCGTCAGCAACCCCGGCCTTTTGACCGGCGTGTATGGCGCGCTGAGCCTGATGGAAGACGGCAGCTATGCCTACAGTCTGGCCAACGCCTCGACCGCCGTGCAGTCACTGGCGGCGGGGCAAACCGCCACCGAGCGTTTTGTATATGCGGTAGTCGACGACGACGCAGTCAATCCTTTGGCGGCCGGCGCCGCACTCGACGTCACCGTGCAAGGCCTCAACGACGCGCCGACCGTGATCACACCCCTGTCCGATCAAAACGGGCGCGAAGGCGCGGCATTCGCCATGACGCTGGCCGGCGACAGCTTTGCCGACGTCGACCAGGGCGATGCGCTGACGCTGTCGCTACAGTTGGCCACGGGCGCGCCGCTGCCGGCCTGGCTGGGGTTCGACGCCGCGAGCGGCGTGTTGGCGGGTACGCCGGGCATGGCCGACAGCGGCGCTTACCCCCTCGCCGTCACGGCCACCGACCGCGGCGGTTTGTCCGTTTCCGACGTGCTGGTGCTGACCATCGCCGACGTGCCGCAGGGGTTGACCCTGCAGGGCACGCCACGGAGCGAAGTGCTCAGCGGCAGTGAATACGACGACCGCCTCGACGGCATGGGCGGCAACGACCGCTTGTTCGGCAAAGGCGGCCATGACACCCTGGATGGCGGCAGCGGCAGCGATACGCTGGTGGGCGGCGTGGGCAACGACGTGTATTACGTGGACGGCAGAGGGGGTGACGATGAGGACAAACACGACGGCCATCCCGGCAAAAACGACCACCGCCGTCATGCCGATGGCGACAAACACGGCGGCAAGGAAGGGTACGGCGCCGGCGACAGCGTGCTGGAGTCTGCCGGGGAAGGCTACGATCAGGTTTACGCCACCGCTACCTTCACGCTGCCGGACCACGTCGAAGCACTGCGGTTATTGGGAAGCTCGGACCTTGCCGGCAGCGGCAACAGGGCCGACAACGTGCTGATCGGACAAGCGGGCGACAATAGGCTGCAAGGCGGTGGCGGCGTCGACCTGCTGCAAGGCGCGGCGGGCAACGACCGCATCAGCGACAGCGAAGGCCGCGGCCTGTTCGACGGCGGCGCCGGCAACGACAGGCTCAGCCACGGCGGCTCCGGCGCGCTGCTGATTGGTGGGCAGGGCAACGACGACTTGAACAGCGGCAGTGGCCGCAACGTGATCAGCTACAACCGGGGCGACGACCAGGACACGCTCAGTTGCACCGACGGCCGGAACGACACGCTGTCGCTCGGCGGCGGCATCGGCGCTGCCGATCTGAGTTTCCGCCAATCGAAAAACGACCTGGTACTGGATTTGGGACAGAGTGATCGTCTGGTGTTCGAAGACTGGTATGCCAAGTCCTCCGCCCAAGGGATATTGAACCTGCAAGTCCTCAGCGCAACGATGGCGGGTGACGTTGCCGGTTCCGCCAATCCGTTATGGGACGATAGGGTGGAAGTTTTTGATTTTGCCGGCCTGGTCAAAACCTTCGATGCAGCCAGGGCGATTTCTCCCCGGCTGTCGAACTGGACGCCGAGTGAAAGCGTGCTGGCCCGCTTCCACGTGGACGGCAGCGACCACGCCGCCTGGGGCGGTGCACCGGCTTACCGCTACGGCATGGATGGCAACCTGGACGGCATCGACGCGGCGGAGGCATTGGCCATCGTCGGCGCGCCGGGGTTCGGCCAGCAGATGCAGGCAATGCATCCGCTGTAAGGAACAGGGGGGAGGCCTGATCGCCAACGCCGCAGACGGGGCTTGCACCCCGTCCGGCAAGGGACAACCCCTTATCGCGTATCGGCAGATTTGCACGTAACCGATTTGGACAGACCAAGCCTTTTTTCGCGTGCCGCCGTAATAAACCCAGCAGCCGTCAATGCTCCTTAAAAACGTCCTCCAGCGTTTTGGCGTCCAAGGTGTTTTCCACCCACTGCTCAAGCTGCTCGGGAACGGCCTGTTCAATGCGCGCGATCAGGGAAGCCGGAATGGATTTAAAACGACGTATCAACAGTCGTTTCAGCAGGGTGGCCTCGCCTTCCCGTCGTCCCTGGTCCAGGCCCTGGCTTAGGCCCTGGCTTAGGCCCTGGCTTAGGCCCTGACTTAGGCCCTGGCTCAGACCATCCTGCTGCCCCTTGCGCCATCCTTCCTGCTCCCCTTCGCTGAATACGTCCTGGTAAAAACGGGTCTGCTTGAGGTCAATCTCTTGTATGCCGATCATCTGTCTAATCTCCTCACGG
>SCQD01000124.1 GCA_004299145.1 Methylococcaceae bacterium
GGGTACGCTGTGCGTACCTTTCGGCTCGTTCGGCTCGTTCCCAAGCTTCGCTTGGGAACGAGGTCCGGGAAGCTCCAGCTTCCCGAACCTCGCTTGCGTCGAATGGGGTATTCATCCCGTCCTGCCCAGAGGCTTCTTGAAAATTCCGGCCTCCCGCTTCCACCCTGGAAGCCGGAGCTTCCAGGGCCTGGTTCCCAAGCAGGAGCTTGGGAACCAGCAGACCAGATCAAGCCGCCTTGGGTAATAAAGCCGCGTCGATATCGGCCTGTGCCGTGGTGATCGGCATGAGGCCGAACTTGTCGACCAGCGCCTGCACCAGATTGGGCGTCAGGAATGCGGGCAGCGTCGGCCCCAGGCGAATGTTGCGGATGTCCAGCGCCAGCAAGGTCAGCAACACTGCGGCGGCTTTTTGCTCAAACCAGGACACGACCAAGGTCAGCGGCAGTTCGTTGACGCCGCAGCCGAATGCTTCCGCCAAGGCGCCGGCAATTTTGATGGCGGAGTAACTGTCGTTGCACTGGCCGATGTCGAGCAAACGCGGAATGCCGCCGATGTCGCCGAAGTCGTGCTTGTTGAAGCGGTATTTATTGCAACCCAGCGTGAGGATGACGGTGTCTTTGGGCGCTTTTTCGGCAAACTCGGTGTAGTAGTTGCGGCCGGGCACGGCGCCGTCGCAGCCGCCGACCAGGAAAAAGTGGCGGATGGCCCCGGATTTCACCGCGTCTATCACCGCACCCGCCACGCCCAGCACCGCGTCACGGCCAAAACCGACGGTGATGCTTTTTTCCGCTGCGTCTTCCTTGAAGCCGGGCAGCGCTTTGGCGGCCTGGATCAGCGGCGCGAAGTTCTGGTCGCCGATGTGGCGCACGCCGGGCCAGCCCACCGGGCCGGCGGTAAACATGCGCTGGCGGTACTGCGGTTTCGGTTCGATGATGCAATTGGAGGTCATCAGGATGGGGCCGGGAAACTCGGCAAACTCTTGCTGCTGGTCCTGCCAGGCACCGCCGTAATTGCCGGCCAGGTGCGGATAGGCTTTGAGCTTGGGGTAGGCATGGGCGGGCAGCATTTCGCCGTGGGTGTAAACGTTGATGCCGGCGTCTTTGGTTTGTTCCAACAGCGCCGCCAGATCGCCCAGGTCATGGCCGGACACCAGAATGGCCTTGCCTTGGACCGGCGTGATGCTTACCTGGGTCGGCTGCTGCGCGCCGAAAGTGCCGGTATTGGCCTCGTCCAGCAACGCCATCACCGATAGATTGAGGCTGCCCAATGCCAGCGCCTGGCCCAGCAGGGCGTCGACTTCGCTGGGCTCGCCGGCGAGAAAATCCAGCGCATTTTCGATGCCGGCATAAATGTCGGCCGATTCCTTGCCCAGCACGTGGGCATGATGGGCATAAGCGCACACGCCTTTCAGGCCGTACAGCACCAGGGAACGCAGGCCGATGATGTCGGGACCGACCTGATCCAGCCCGGCATTGATGCCCACGTCGGCGGCCTGCTTCAGCAAGCCGTCCATGTCGGCGGCGGGTTGCCAGGCAGCCGGGCCGCCGAGTGCTTCCGGCGTTAGCCCAGCCGCCTGAGCGGCGGCGAGGTAGCCGGCTTTCACCCGGTCGCGCACTTGAGCGGCTTCTTGCAGCAAGGTGACGAAACGGGTGGCGCTGAAGTTGACGTTGGTCAGCGTGGTAAACATGGCGTACAGGATGAAGCCGCCGGCTTCGTTGTCCGGCGCGTTCAGGGCGCGGGCGCGCCTGGCGTACTGGGCGATGCCCTTGACGCCGTGGACCAGCAGGTCCTGCAAATCGGAGGTGGTGGCGTCTTTGCCGCACATGCCCTGGGCGCTGGAGCAGCCGACGCCGGTGTCGGAGCGGAAAGTCTGTTCGCATTGGTAACAAAACATAGGGTGTTCTCCTGATGGTGGACGATGGGATAAAACCGCAGGCCATGGTAGTCAGGAGTTACCGAGGCTTCCTTGATTGCAATCAAGAAAAAAGGGATTGGCTGAAGTCAGGGGCGGGATTGATGGGCCGCAATGCAGGCCGGGCGGGAAGATTGCTGGATGCGCCGAACGAAGGGAGGCCCATCGTTCGTGCGAGACGCCGATGAGCTACAATGCGGTCGCATCGACGATATCCGGGCGCGTGGCGATTTCCAGGCGTTCCAGCCAAGCCAATGCCTGCGCCGCATTTTCCCCGCACATCGCGTTTTCCGCTCGCAGGCTGGCGCATACCGCGGGCCGCTGAGGCATGGCGAAAATCCGGCACAGGTTGTATTCATCCAGTTGCACGCAGCGCTGTCCGGCGGGCTTGCCGTGCGGCATGCCGGGAATGGCGCTGGATATGGACAGCGCGATGCAGCAGGCGCCGCAGCCGGGACGGCAGGCCGGGGGCTGGTTCACGGCAACCGGCAAAGTGCGTCGCCCAAGGCCGACGCCACGCGGATCTGCAATATTGCCAAAGCTTGCTTGTCGTAAGGCGTGGGCCCGGTAAAGCCCCACACCGGCGCGGGCCAGGCGGCATCGGTTTTATAGCGCACGACGTGGTGCACGTGCAGTTGCGGCACCAGATTGCCGATGGCGGCGATGTTCATTTTGTCCGCCGTAAATACCGTCGCCAAGGTTTGCGCTAGCAAAGACGACTCCTGCAGCAATTGCTGCTGCTCCGCCGCCGGCAGTTGAAAAATTTCCGTCACGCCCGCCCGTTCCGGCACCAGGATAAACCAGGGGTAATGGCTGTCGTTCATCAGCAACAGCCGGCACAGGCTGAAGCGGCCCAAGGCTATGCAGTCTTGTTGCAAACGGGGGTGTAGTTCAAACATAGACGTTGCTCCGGGTTATGCGCGCGTGACAAACATGGCGTCGCCATAGCTGAAAAACCGGTAAGACTGTGCTACGGCGTGGCGATAGGCCTGCATGGTAGGCGTGTAGCCGGCAAAAGCGCACACCAGGGCCAACAGCGTCGACTCCGGCAGGTGAAAATTGGTGACCAGCGCATCCACGCAGCGAAAGCGAAAACCGGGCGTGATAAATATCGCCGTATCGCCACAGAAAGGTTGCAACTCGCCTGCGCGGCAGGCCGATTCCAGGGCGCGCACCACCGTCGTCCCCACCGCCACCACGCGCCCCCCGGCGGCCCGGATTTGGCGGATCGCGTCCACGGTGGCCGGCGGCACTTCACAGTGTTCGGCGTGCATGTGGTGGTCCGCCAAGTTTTCCGCGCGCAGCGGCTGAAAAGTGCCGCTGCCCACGTGCAGCGTCACAAACGCGCGGTCGACGCCCATGGCCTGCAAGCGCTGCAAAAACGCCGCGTCGAAATGCAGCCCGGCGGTCGGTGCAGCCACCGCGCCTTTGTGGCGGGCAAACACGGTCTGGTAGCGCTCCAGATCGTCGGCGGTGTCGGGCCTGGCGATATAAGGCGGCAAAGGCATGTGCCCGGCCCGCTCCAATACCTCATCCACGGGTTCGCTGAACTCCAGCAAAAACCAGTCGCCCCGCCGTTCCAGCATGACGCAAACGGCAGCGCCGTCCAGGTGCAGCGTCGTGCCCGGTTTAGGGGCTTTGCCGGCGCGCACGTGGGCCAAAGCCTGCTTGTCGCCGAGCTTGCGCTCCACCAGCACTTCCAGCTTGCCGCCGCTGGCTTTCCGTCC
>SCQD01000125.1 GCA_004299145.1 Methylococcaceae bacterium
GCAGCGTCATCAGCTGCACGGCGTCCGCGTCGGCTTCGGCTTGGTTGTCGCCGGCTTCCAGCGCGGCTTGCGCCAAAAACTGGTCCAACTCGCTCAGATTGGTCTCTTCGGGCACGAAGCGTTTGCAGGCGGCAACCAATTCTTGCAGGTTTTCGACGCGCGCTTCCCCCTGTTCCTTTTCTTTTTTGTGGTGTTCGATCAGCCCGCTGCGGTGTATGACCAAATGCGCTTGTTCAGTCAGGGGTAAGTCCCGGCAATCCAGCTCAATTGTCCCGACCAATTGCATAAAACCCTGGATGGCGTTGCGGGCGCGGCCGGCCAGTCCGCTCTGTTCGCACACACTTTGCGCGGCGTGCCACAGCGAACACGGCATATCGCGCGCCAGTTCGCGGATCGCGTCGACCGTGCGTTCACCGATGCCGCGCACCGGCAGGTTGATGACCCGCTCGAAAGCCGCATCGTCATGGCGGTTGCTGATCAGACGCAGATAAGCCAGGGCGTTTTTGATTTCGGCGCGCTCGAAAAAACGCAGACCGCCATACACCCGATAAGGGATGTTTTGCATCAGCAGCCGCTCTTCGAACAAGCGCGACTGGGCGTTGGAGCGGTACAAAATGGCCGCGTCGTTGCGCCTGCCGCCTTCCGCCACCCATTGGCGGATGCGCTCCACCACGTAATAGGCTTCGTCCTGTTCGTTGAAAGCGCTATATAAGGCGATGGGCTCGCCTTTGCCGTCCTCGGTCCACAAGGTTTTGCCCAGACGGCCTTCATTGTGGGCGATCAGCGCGTTGGCGGCGGCCAGAATATTGCCGGTGGAACGATAGTTTTGTTCCAGCCGGATGACGTGGTGGCCGGGATAGTCTTTTTGAAAGCGCAGCAGGTTTTCCACCTTGGCGCCGCGCCAGCCGTAAATGGACTGGTCGTCGTCGCCCACCACGAACAGATTGTCGCGTCCGTCGGTGAGCAGGCGCAGCCAGGCGTACTGGATGGTGTTGGTGTCCTGAAATTCGTCGACCAGCACGTGGCGAAAGCGCTCGCGGTAATGGGCCAGCAAATCCGGCGTATCGCGCAGCGTTTCGTGGCAACGCAGCAGCAGTTCGGCAAAATCCACCAATCCGGACTGCCGGCAGGCCTGCTCGTAAGCCAGGTAAATGCGCTGCATCTGGATTTGGAAGGGGTCATAGCTTCCCGCCTCCTGGCGCGCGCGGCGGCCTTCGTCTTTTTCCGCATTGATGAACCACATCGCCTGCTTGGGCGGCCAGCGCGCGTCGTCGATGCCCATGGCCTTCATCAAGCGCTTGATCAAACGCAGCTGATCGTCGGCATCCAGAATTTGGAAGTTTTCCGGCAAATCGGCCTCGCGCCAATGGCGCCGCAACAAGCGGTGGGCCAGGCCATGGAAAGTGCCGATCCACAAGCCGCCCGCCGGCAATTGCAGCAGACTTTCCACGCGGCTGCGCATTTCGCCGGCGGCTTTATTGGTAAAAGTCACCGCCAACAGGCTATGGGGCGAAACGCCTTCCACGCGGATCAGCCAGGCGATGCGGTGCACCAGCACGCGGGTTTTGCCGCTGCCGGCCCCGGCCAGCACCAGGGCGGCGCCCTGGGGAGCGGTGACGGCGTTGCGTTGGGGTGGGTTGAGAGAGTCGATGATGTAGGTAATGTCCATGCGGCTATTCTACCGGACCTCATGCCTCATGCCTCATGCCTCCAGTCTCCAGCCTCCAGCCTCCAGTGCTAAAATCGCCCCACGCAAACCGGTTACAACCTTACGCTGACCTCCAAACACCCTCGAAACCTGACTTTATGACCTATCAAGATACCGTTCGCCCCCTGCACTGGACCGAATCCGGCCTGGAAGTTTTAGACCAACGCCTGCTGCCAGACCAAATCAGCTATGAAGTTTTCGACAGCGCTGCGGGAGTGGCGGAAGCTATCCGCAGCATGCGCGTGCGCGGTGCGCCGGCCATCGGCATTGCGGCGGCTTATGGCGTGGCGCTGGCCGCCAAGTCTCGCTATCAGGCCGCGCCGGCGCGCTGGCGTGAAGGCTTGGAACAGGATATGACCATACTGGCCGCAGCCAGGCCCACCGCCGTCAACCTGTTTTGGGCGCTGGAGCGCATGAAAGAGGCAATGGCGCGGATTAGCGGCAACCCCTACCCGAAGCTGTTGAGCCTGGCTCGGCAAATTCACGCCGACGATCTGGCCGCCAACCGCAGCATGGGCGAAATGGGCGCCGACCTGCTGGAAGGTTCCTCCGGCGTATTGACGCACTGCAACACCGGTTCACTCGCCACCGGCGGCTACGGCACGGCGCTGGGCGTGGTGCGCAGCGCTTACCGGCGCGGCGTGACCAATATATACGCCGGCGAAACCCGGCCCTGGCTGCAGGGCGCACGCTTGACGGCATGGGAGCTGAACCAGGACCGCATCCACGCCACCCTCATCGCCGATTCCGCCGCCGCCTGGCTGATGAAAAGCGGCGCGGTGCAGTGGGTGATCGTCGGCGCCGACCGCATCGCCGCCAATGGCGATGCGGCCAATAAAATCGGCACCTATGCGCTGGCGGTGCTGGCTCGCCAGCACGGCGTGCGTTTCATGGTGGTGGCGCCGACTTCCACGATAGACTGGCATACCCCGACCGGCGAGGACATTACGATAGAGCAGCGCGCCCCCGGCGAACTGCTGCCCGATTGTTATCAGGCGCACGACAGCGTCATCACCGCCTGGAACCCGGTGTTCGACGTCACCCCCGCCCATTTGATCGACGCCATCGTGACCGAGCGGGGCGTGGTGCTGAATCCTTCGCTGGAAATGATGCAGGCGATTTGCAAATAACGTCATGAACACCTTCCTGGTCATTGCCGTCGGCGGCGGATTAGGCTCCGTCGCCCGCTACTGGACCGCCACCAGCGTGTATGCCTGGCTGGGCAAGGACTTTCCCTACGGTACTTTGGTGGTCAACGTGGCCGGCGGCTTGCTCATGGGCTTGCTCACCGAATTGCTGGTGGCGCGGCTTGCCGTGGCCGTGGAGTGGCGGCTGTTCCTGTTGGTGGGATTTCTCGGCGGATTCACCACGTTTTCCACGTTTTCGATGGAAACCTGGCTGCTGCTGCAGGACGGCGATTTCGCCAAAGCCGGGCTGAATGCCCTGCTCAGCGTGGTGCTGTGCGTGGTGGCGGTCTGGATCGGCCTGCACGTGGCGCGCCTGGGCTTTGCCCAGGAATGGCACCGCTGGGCCAGCATGGAAGCTTACGGCGCGCGGCTGCTGATGCTCGGCGGCCTGGCCTACAGCTTGGGGCTGGCCGTGGTGGCCATGAGCATGCGCTTGAGCTGGACGCAGGAAACACAAGTGCTGCTGGTGCTGGCCCTGCTGACCCTGCTGGCTCCTGGCGGCGCTTGGTATTTATGGCGCGCGCCGGATGATGCCGGCCGCTTGCTGCTGGCTTTTTTCTACAGCGCCCTGCTGGGCAGCGGCGGACTATGGCTGGGATTGTGGTCGGGCGAGCGTCTGAGCTGACGGCGCGCCCCTCCTTCGATCAAACCGCCGCCATGCACGTTGACTCAACCGAACAATGCTTTCTGGAACAGCGCCTGGGGCGGCATTACTGCCAATTGCGCTTGAGTCTGGAAGCGGAACGCGAATACCGGGGGAGCGATAAAAACCGGCAGGGGTTTTTCATCGAACACTGGGAAGGCGGGCGCAGCCTGATCCGGCTGGCACTGCGGCTGTCGTTGATGCAACCGCTGGGCCGACGCAACGCCCGTGCCCTGCGCATCCACCATAACGACGTGGCATTGCCGCGCCTGCCGCCGGCTTTCCACGGCTACACCTTGCTGCACCTGAGCGATTTGCACCTGGACATGGGGCCGGGCTTGGTGGAAGCCTTGATCGAAACCGTGCGCGGTCTGGATTACGACGCCTGCGTCATCACCGGGGATTTTCGCGCCAAAACCTACGGACCCTGCCAGGCCGCGCTGGACGGCATGGCCAAGATTTATCCGCACCTGAAGGGCTCAGTTTATGCCGTGTTCGGTAATCACGACAGCCTGCGCATGGTGCAGCCTTTGGAGGACTTGGGACTGCGCTTGCTGTTCAACGAAGCGGTGGCGCTGCGCCGGGGAGATCAGGCCATTTACCTGGCCGGCGTCGACGACCCCCACTACTACCGGACCGATAATCTGGAAAAAGCCGGAGCGGCTATTCCTGAAAACGCGGTAGCGCTGTTGCTGTCCCACTCGCCGGCAATCTACCGCCAGGCGGCGGGCGCCGGGTTCGACCTGATGCTGTCCGGCCATACCCACGGCGGCCAGATCTGCCTGCCCGGCGGTTTTCCGCTGTACGTCAACACCGGCGCTCCGCGCCGCTATTGCCGGGGAACCTGGCGCTACCACGGCCTGCAAGGCTATACCTCGTCGGGTTCCGGCGTCAGCATCGCCGATGCGCGCTTTAACTGTCCGCCGGAAGTGACTTTACACCGCTTATTGCATTGAAAATTGCCGGGGTTGCCATGAAAGCCGCAGCAACCTTACTTTGCCGCCCCTCCCACCAATACCGTCTGGAACCGGGCCGGATCGACCCGCGCGCGGAACGCTTTGGCGATGTCCTCGACGCCGACCGCCTGAACTTTGCTGGGGAAGGTATCCAGATAATCCAGCGGCAAACCATAAAAGCCCAGCATCGCCACGTATTCGGCGATTTTCTGGTTGCTGTCCACGCGCAAGGCAAAACCGCCGACGATGTTCTGCTGGGCGGCTTGCAGTTCCGCTTCGGTCGGGCCTTCAGCGATGAATTTTTGCGCGGTTGCCATGAGCACTTGCAGCGCCTCGGCGGTCTGGTCGTTGCGGGTTTGCAGGCTCATGGTAAAAGGGCCTTTATCGGCCTGCGGCATGAAATAGCTGTTGGCGCTGTAGGATAAACCGCGCTTTTCCCGCACTTCTTCGGTGATGCGCGACACGAAACCGCCACCGCCCAGGATGTGATTGCCGACATACAGCGGGAAATAGTCCGGGTCGCCGTATTTCAGCACCGGCGCGCCGACCAGCACGTGGGTTTGCGCCGAAGGGAAGGGGCTTTTCACCGTGTTGGCGGCGACGGGATCGCTCACCGGCGGCAGGGCGGCGGGGGCTTCCCCTTTGGGCAAGCCCGTCATGACGCGCTCGACCAGGGCTTCCGCTTCGGCCCTCGTCAAATCACCCACCACGGCCAGTACGGCGTTGCTCGCGACGTAATAGCGCCGGTAAAAATTGATCAGATCGTTGCGGGTCAGCTTGGCGACGCCGGCGATTTCGCCGTCGATCGGGTGCGCATAAGGATGTGCGCCGTACAGCGCCTTGCCGAATGCCACCGCCGCCAGTTCGGCGGGAGATTCTTCGCGCTGTTTCAGGCCCAGCAGTACTTGCTGCTTTTCCCGCTCAAAATCCTTGGCGGCGAACAAAGGCCGGGTCAACACCGTGTGCAGCGTGTCCAGCGCCACGCCCAGCTTGTCGGCGTCGGTCAGGCTGCGCAAGGACAATGAAGCCGAGTCCTTGGAGACCGTGGCGCCCATCAATGCGCCCACGCCTTCCAGGCGCTGGGCGATGGCGTCGGCGTTCCACTGCCCGGCACCGGTGTCCAGCACCGCCGACGTCAACGCCGCCAAGCCGTGCTGGCTACCGTCGCGGGCGCTGCCGGCGGCAAACACCACGCGCACGTCCACCATCGGCAGGCCTGCGCTGCGCACGAAATAAACCCGGCTGCCTTGCGCCGTGGTCCATTGCTCGATGACCGGCGCGGCCTGGGCGGTCCAGGCGAAAAACAACAGCAGCAGCGCCGGGATGGCGCGTAGTGCGTGCCCTGCGTTTTTTCTATCAGCGAACATGAGCTGCCTCCGGCGAAGTTTCGACCACGGCTTTGTTGCCGGTGATGGGCAAGGGGTCCAGATAGGCGATGCTCAAGCGATCCTCCACTAAATATTTACGCGCCACGGCTTGTACCTGTTCGGCGGTGACGGCTTTGACGTTGCTCAGGTATTCGTCGGCTTTGGACCAGCCCAAGCCCACGGTTTCCAGTAGCCCTAACTGCATGGCCTGATAAAACCCCGAATCCTGTTCATACACTTTGTGTGCGACCACCTGCGCCTTGACGCGCTCCATTTCCGCCGGCGTCACCGGCTTATCCTGCAACAGGCGGACTTCATCGCGCAACGCTTGTTCCAGCGCGGCGACGGTGCGGCCTTGCACCGGCACGGCTTCCAGGGTGAACAAGGTCGGCAGGCGCGAATACAGATCGTATCCCACGCCGGCTTCGGCGGCGATCTGCTTGCCGCGCACCAGCCGGCTGGCCAAACGGGCGCCGTTGCCGCCGTCCAGAATGCCGGAGAGCACTTCCAGCGCATAAGGCTCCCAAGCTGCGGCGGCGTCTTTGAGCGCCGGCACTTTATAGCCCATGGTCAAAAACGGCAGTTTGGCGGGGAGTTTCACCGTCATGCGGCGCAAACCCACTTGCTCGACCTCGGCGCGGGCTTTGAGTTCCGGCAACTGGCTGGGCGCCAGCGCGCCGAAATGCTTTTGCGCCAGATCGTGCACCGCTGCCGGCTGCACGTCGCCCACCACCACCACGGTGGCGTTGTTGGGGGCGTACCACAAGCCGTACCAATTTTGCAGGTCGCTGAGCTGATAGCCTTTGATGTCTTCCGGCCAGCCGATGACGGGGTTTTTGTAGGGGCCGTTGCTGAACGCCATGGCCATGAAGTGTTCGGAAGTTTTGGCGCGCGGCTGGTCTTCGGTGCGCATGCGCCGCTCTTCCAGCACCACCTCGCGCTCTTTGGCGAACTCGCCTTGATCCAGCTTGAGGTGGCGCATGCGGTCGGCTTCCAGCTCAAAACTGACCTCCAGCCGCGACTTTTCGAGGCTTTGAAAATATGCCGTATAATCCTCGCCGGTAAAGGCGTTTTCGCGCCCGCCGTTGGCCGCAATAATGCGCGAAAACTCTCCGGGAGCGTGGCTGTCCGTGCCTTTGAACATCATGTGTTCCAGCATGTGCGAAATACCGGTGATGCCGTCGTGTTCATAGCTGGAGCCCACTTTGTACCAGACTTGCGACACCACCACGGGCGCGCGGTGATCTTCTTTCACCAGTACTTTAAGGCCGTTGTCCAGTTTGAATTCATGCACGTCCGCCTGGCCGGCCGCCGCCAACCATGGCAATCCCAGCAGCAGCCAGGCGATTTTTACCGAAGTTTTCATGACTCTTGCGATTTTGGTAGTGAGGGAATGATCCGCTGCTCATTTTAAACACAATCATGCCGCCAACCCATGGATTCAAAACTTACCCCCTGCCCGCTCAAGCTGTTCAACAGCCTTGGTTTTGCTAATTCAGTGCAGCTTTCCTGGAAGGCCTATCTGTCCCTATGCAAACCCAAAGTCGTGGCGCTGATCGTATTCACCGCAGTCATCGGCATGTTTCTGGCCGTGCCCGGCATGCCGCCCTGGGACAAGCTGATCTACGGCACGTTGGGGATAGGCTTGGCTTCGGCATCCGCCGCCGCCATCAACCAATACCTGGACCGTCTGGCCGACGCCAAAATGGCGCGCACCCAGGACCGGCCGCTGCCCCAAGGGCAATTAAGCCCGGTCAAAGTGATGGCGTTCGCGGGGACGCTGGGCGTGGCGGGAATGGCGATGCTGGTGTGGCGGGTCAACACGCTCACCGCCTTGCTGACGTTTTTGTCGCTGATCGGCTACGCGGTGATTTATACCGTGTATCTCAAGCGCATGACGCCGCAGAACATCGTGATCGGCGGCGCCGCCGGCGCCGCGCCGCCGGTGTTGGGCTGGTGCGCCGTCACCGGCCAGGTGCAGCCTTATGCGCTGCTGTTGTTTTTGATCATATTCGTGTGGACTCCGCCGCACTTCTGGGCGCTGGCCATCGCCAAGGAAAAAGAATACGCCAACGCCGGCATTCCCATGCTGCCGGTCACCCACGGCGCCGAGTTCACCCGCTTGCAGATCGTGCTCTACACCGTGCTGTTGCTGGTAACCAGCCTGTTGCCTTACATCACCCACATGAGCGGTTTGATCTACCTGGCCGGCGCTCTGCCTTTGGGCCTGATTTTCCTGGGCTACGCCGTCATGCTCAAACGCAAGCCCAGCAATGCCCTGGCGATGAAAACCTTCGGGTATTCCATCGTTTATTTGATGGGCATCTTTGTTTTATTGCTGGTGGATCATTATCTTTGAGCGGAACGGGCGAACTTTGTCCTATGGTAATCGTTCACGCCCCCCTGCTTTTATGCCCTCACCCCAGCCCTCTCCCGCAGGGAGAGGGGATAAAGGTGGGGGCGTGAACGATTACGTCCTATGCGAAACTTTGCGCGATAGAATGGAACACGCCCGAAAACCCGGGGTGAGTAATGAAACGCTTACGTGCGGTATTCGGCGTTGATTTTGACGTAATCGAACGAAAAATCGCAGGTGAGCACTTCACAATCCGCGTTACCCCGCCCCAAAGCGATGACTACGGTGATTTCTTCCGGCGCCATGGCTGCTTGTCCGGCGTTCTCGGTGTAGCTGGACGCGCGTCCGCCGTTTTCGACGATGCGTACGCCGTTGAGATCGATGGTGATGCGGTCTATGTCCAGGTTTTCGCAACCGGCGCGGCCGACGGCGGCGAGGATGCGGCCCCAGTTGGGATCACTGGCGAAAAAAGCGGTTTTCACCAGCGGCGACAGCGCCACGGTATTCGCCACCCGATGCGCTTCTTCCGCGTCCTGAGCGCCTGACACCTGGATGCGCATCAGTTTGCTGGCGCCTTCCCCATCACGCACGATGGCTGCCGCCAGTTGTCCGCACACCTCTTCCACGGCAACGGCAAACGCCGCATAGTGCGGCCCGTCCTGATCGATGACTGGCGCGCTGGACAGTCCGCTGGCCATGAGCACGCAGGCATCGTTGGTGGAAGTGTCGCCGTCCACGGTGATGCGGTTGAATGATCGCTCCACCGCTGCGCTCAAACAGGCTTGCAGGGTGGGCTGATCGATGCGGGCGTCGGTGGCGATAAAGCTCAGCATGGTCGCCATGTTGGGGTGAATCATGCCGGCGCCCTTGGCGATGCCGGTGACGGTGACGGAATGTCCGTCGATGTCGATGACCCGGCTGGCGCCTTTGGGACGGGTGTCGGTGGTCATGATGGCGTGCATGGCTTTATGCCAATGATCTTCCGCCAAGTCGGCCACCGCCTTGGGCAGCGCGGCGGCGATTTTGTCCAGCGGCAGGTATTCGCCGATCACGCCAGTGGAGAACGGCAGCACCTGCGCTTCCGTGCCGCCGGTCAAAGCGGCGAGGGCGCGGCAAGTGCTCAGCGCATCCTCCATGCCTTGCGCACCGGTGCCGGCGTTGGCGTTGCCGGCGTTGACGATCAGCCAGCGCGGGTTTTGCGGCAGGTGGGTTTTGGCGACCACCACCGGCGCGGCGCAAAAGGCATTGCGGGTAAACGTGGCCGCACAGGTGCCGCCCGCAGGCAGGGCGAATACCACCAGGTCGTCGCGGGTCCAGCGCTTGATGCCGGCACAAGCCGTGCCGATGCTGACGCCGGGTACCGGGTGCAATTCGGGGGTTTCGGGTGTGCCGACAGCCATGATGATCGCGCCTTTTAAGCCAATCTGCCGTGGCAAGTTTTGTATTTCTTGCCGGAACCACAAGGGCAAGGATCGTTACGGCCGACCTTTTCGGTTTCGCGCACATAGGGCCGCGTTTCGCCGCCGGCAGGTACCACGAGCAGTTCCGGTAATGGCGGCGCCGGGGCGGGCTCGTCAGCCAGCGCGCTGACGGCTTCGGCGTGCTCATAGTGCATCTGCGTTTCCGGCGGTTGATGCAATTGCTCGTCCAGCGCTTCGACGTCCGCCGGGCTGTGCACCTGCAACCGGCACAGCAGGCTGATGGTTTCCTGCTTGATGGTTTCCAGCATGTTGGTAAACATCTGGAAAGCTTCGCGCTTGTATTCCTGCTTGGGATCGCGCTGGGCATAACCGCGCAGGTGTATGCCCTGGCGCAGGTAGTCCATGGAGGCCAAGTGTTCTTTCCAGGTATTGTCCAGCACTTGCAACATGACCGATTTTTCGAAGTGCCGCATCATCGGTGCGCCCAGCGCGGTTTCCTTGGCCAGGTAAGCCTGGTGCAACTGTTCGGCGATGTGCTCGCGTATGGTTTGTTCGTGCCAGTCGGGGTGTTGCTGGACAATCTCCCGTACCGGCAACGCCAGATCGAGTTCGCGTTGCAGCGCTTCTTCCAGACCCTGCAAATTCCATTGCTCTTCCAGGGTTTGCGGCGGAATAAACCGCGCGGTCAGCGCGTCCGCCACGTCGTGGCGCACGGCTTCGATGACGTCGCTGATGTCTTCCAGTTCCATGAGTTCGTCGCGCTGCCGGTAAATCACGCGGCGCTGGTCGTTGGCGACGTCGTCGAATTCCAGCAGCGATTTGCGGATGTCGAAGTTGCGCGCTTCCACTTTGCGCTGGGCGTTTTCGATGGCGCGGGTTACCCAGGGGTGTTCGATGGATTCGCCGGCGCCCATGCCCAGCCGCTGCATCAAAGACGCCACTTTGTCGGAGGCGAAAATGCGCATGAGGTTGTCTTCCAATGACAGATAGAACCGCGTGGAGCCGGGGTCGCCCTGGCGACCGGAACGGCCGCGCAACTGGTTGTCGATGCGGCGCGATTCATGGCGTTCCGAGCCGATGACGTGCAGACCGCCCGACTGGACAACCAGGTCGTGGCGCTGCTGCCAGTCGCGCTTGATTTGTTCGACGACGGCGGGATCGGCGCCCGCGCCCAGCGCGTTCAGTTCTTCGTCCAGGCTGCCGCCCAGCACGATGTCGGTGCCGCGGCCGGCCATGTTGGTGGCGATGGTGACGGCGCCCGGCTTGCCGGCGTGGGCGATGATGTGGGCTTCGCGCTCGTGCTGCTTGGCGTTGAGCACTTCATGGGGGATGCCGGCTTTTTGCAGCAGCCCGGACAGGTACTCGGAGTTTTCGATGGAAGCGGTGCCGACCAGCACCGGCTGTTGACGCTGGATGCAGTACTTGATGTCTTCGACGATGGCGTCGTATTTTTCCGGCACCGTCAGGTAGACCAAATCGCCCAGGTCTTTGCGGCGCATGGGCTGGTTGGTGGGGATAATGACCACTTCCAGGTTGTAAATCTGGGCGAATTCGGCGGCTTCGGTGTCGGCGGTGCCGGTCATGCCGCCCAGCTTGTGATATAGGCGGAAGTAGTTCTGGAACGTGATGGAAGCCAGCGTCTGGTTTTCGTTGTGCACCGGCATTCTTTCCTTGGCTTCCACGGCCTGGTGCAGGCCGTCGGACCAGCGCCGACCCGGCATGGCGCGGCCGGTGAACTCGTCGACGATGACCACCAGATTGTCGCGCACGATGTAGTCCACGTCGCGCTGAAACAGCACGTGGGCGCGCAAACAAGCGGTGATGTAGTGCATGAGCCGGATGTTTTTGACGTCGTACAGGCTTTCGCCTTCCAGCAGCATGCCGTGCTGCACCATCATGCGCTCCATGACCTCGTGGCCGGCTTCGGTCAGGAATACCTGGCGCGATTTTTCGTCGACGCTGTAATCGCCCGGTTCGCCTTCTTTTTCCTGCTTGCTGAGGTAAGGAATCAGCAGGTCGATGCGCTGATACAGATCGGTATGGTCTTCGGTGGGCCCGGAAATGATCAGCGGCGTGCGCGCTTCGTCGATGAGGATGGAATCCACTTCGTCGACGATGGCAAAGAACTGGCCGCGCTGCACTTTCTCGCGCAGGTGGAACGCCATGTTGTCGCGCAGATAATCGAAGCCGAACTCGTTGTTGGTGCCGTAGGTGATGTCGGCGGCGTAAGCGGCGCGGCGTTCTTCGTGGCCCAGATTACTGACGATGCAACCGGTGGTCATGCCGAGGAAGCCGTACACCTTGCCCATCCAGTTGGAATCGCGCCGCGCCAGGTAGTCGTTCACCGTGACCACGTGCGTGCCGTGGCCGGGCAGGGCGTTCAGGTAAGCGGCCAGGGTCGCCACCAGGGTTTTGCCTTCGCCGGTTTTCATTTCGGCGATTTTGCCGTCGTGCAACACCATGCCGCCGATCAGCTGCACGTCGAAATGGCGCATGCCCAGCGAGCGCCAGGCGGCTTCGCGCACGGCGGCGAAGGCTTCGGGCAGCAGTTGGTCCAGGGTGGCGCCCTGCGCCAGACGATCACGGAACTCCTGGGTTTTATCCGCCAGTTGCTGATCGTTCAAAGCGCGAAACGCGGGTTCCAGAGCGTTGATTTTTTTGACCAGCTTTTTTTTCTTTTTCAGTAGCCGGTCATTGCGGCTGCCAATGATGGTTTTAACCAGTCTGCCTAGCATGAGTACACGATTCCAAGGGTGAGTGCCGGGCCATTCAGGGCAATGGCTGCCGGCGAGTGCGGGCTGGAGCGGGCTCCAGTTTGATTCAAGTTTGCAACCGCCCGGCACGCATTCATCCCGGTCCGCTCCGGGCGGGAGCTAAAGGATTAAACGCGGGAAACCGGACGGGGCACGCCAAATTCAAAGGATTTTACCATCCGTGGCGCACGCGCGTAACCTGTGGCTGTGGTATGCGCGCAGCCAGGGATGCGGTTGCGGGCGGGCAGGGGAATTCAGGCCGCCTGTACCGGGATGGCGTGACCGACGCGCGCAACCTGATTATGGGCATCCACATAAACCAGCGTCGGCGCATAGTCGAGCAGTTCGGCCTGGGTCAATCCCACATAGGCTGCGATGATCAGGATGTCGTTGGGAGCCGCCAGGCGGGCAGCCGCGCCGTTGACCGAGATAGTGCCCGAGCCGGCTTCGGCGCGGATGGCGTACGTGGTAAAGCGCTCGCCGTTATTGACGTTGTAAATCTGGATTTGTTCGTACTCACGGATGCCTGATTGGTCCAGAAGCTTGCCGTCTATGGCGCAGGAACCTTCATATTCCAGTTCGGAATGGGTAACACGAACCCTGTGCAGTTTGGCTTTCAGCATCATGGTGTGCATATCGCGTCACCTGTGGATGGGCAGCAGAAACACGGCATTATCTTTAATTGCCGATAATGTGGCAACTCCATGGCGCACAGAGACCGCCATACCTGCATTCCCAGACTCAACTGCTTATGGTCCATAACCTCAAATTTCCGGCGGCGCCGGCGCCAGCACGGTGCGGTTGCCGTTGCGCTCCGCCGGGCCGACGATGCCGGCTTTTTCCATTTCTTCGATCATGCGCGCGGCGCGGTTGTAGCCGACCTGTAATTTACGCTGCACGCTGGAAATCGACGCTTTGCGGCTTTCGGTGACGAAGCGCACCGCTTCGTCGTACAGCGCATCGCCTTCGCCGGCGCTGTCTTCGCCGCTGTAAGCGCCTCCACCACCACCGCTGCCGCCGCCGCTGTTTTCGCTGCCTTCGGCGGAAAAGCGGGTGATGTCCTCCAGATAGTTGGCCGGGCCGGTTTGTTTGAGAAATTCCACCACCCGGTGTACTTCGGCGTCCGGCACGAAAGCGCCGTGCACGCGCATCGGCAAGCCGCTGCCCGGCGGCAGATACAGCATGTCGCCGTTGCCCAGCAGCGCTTCGGCGCCGCCCTGGTCGATGATGGTGCGCGAATCGATTTTGGAGGATACCTGGAACGCCACGCGAGTGGGGATGTTGGCCTTGATCAAACCGGTAATGACGTCCACCGAGGGCCGCTGCGTGGCCAGTATCAGGTGCAGGCCGGCGGCGCGGGCTTTTTGCGCCAGGCGGGCGATGAGTTCTTCCACTTTTTTGCCGACTATCATCATCAAATCCGCCAACTCGTCGATGACGATGACGATATAGGGCAGAGGCGTCAGCGTGGGATAGGCCATGCCCTCGTCCAGCACGTAGCCGGGCGGAATCATGGGATCGCGGATCGGCGCGCCCTCGGCGACTTTTTCGTTGTAACCGATGATGTTGCGCACGCCCAGCTTGGACATCAGCTTGTAGCGCCGCTCCATTTCCGCCACGCACCAGCGCAAGGCGTTGGCGGCTTCTTTCATGTCGGTCACCACCGGAGTGAGCAGGTGCGGAATGCTTTCGTAAACCGACAGTTCCAGCATTTTGGGGTCGATCATGATCAGCCGCACCTGGTCCGGCGTGGCCTTGTACAACAGGCTGAGGATCATGACGTTGACCGCCACCGACTTGCCGGAACCGGTGGTGCCGGCGACCAGCAAGTGCGGCATTTTCGCCAGGTTGGCGACGGTGGGCCGTCCGCTGATGTCTTTGCCCAACACCAGGGTCAGGTGCGATTCGGACTGGCTGTATTCGGACGACGCCAGCACTTCGCGCATCAGCACCATTTCCCGCTCCTGGTTGGGAATTTCGATGCCGACGAAGCTCTTGCCGGGAATGATTTCGACGATGCGCACGCTGGGCACCAGCAGCGCCCGCGCCAAGTCTTTGGCCAGACCTGTGATGCGGCTGACCTTGACGCCGGCGGCCGGTTGCAGCTCGAAGCGGGTGATGACAGGACCGGGATGAATTTCCATCACTTCCACGGAGACGCCGAAATCATCCAGGATGGTTTCCAGGCTGCGCGCCATGTTTTCCAGGTCGGTAGGGCTGTAAGACTTGACCTTGGCGGCGTTCTTACCGTCGCTGAGCAAATCCAGACCCGGCAAGGCGTCGGTTTTGGCGCCGGCGTAATTGACCGACCACAGCCTGCCCGCCGCCGTGGCGCGCACCAGGGTAGGATCGGTCGGCGCATCGTCCACCACGGTTTTGTTGAAGCCGGGCGTAGCCTGTGGGGGCGGTGCGGCGGGAACGGGTGCAGTGGTGACGGAAAGCCGCCGCGAAGCGGAATCACTAAGGCTTCCTGAAAGCGGAGCCGGTGTGATGCCGGCGCGGTTCCCATCCGGCACCGGGGCAACCGGCGCCACCGGTTCGTGGGTTTGCCGGCGGCGCTGTTCGGCCAGGTATTGCTGCCGGCGCAGCAGGGCGTATTTGGTGAAAACGATGGCCTGTTGTCCCACCCAGTCCACCACGGCGATCCAGGAAATGTCGGCCGCCAGCGTCAGGCTGCCCAGAAACCCCACCCACAACAGCAGCTTGGCTCCGTGCGAGCCAAAACCGCCCAGCAACCACAGCACCAGGCCGCCGCCGAGTATGCCGCCATTGCCGGAGGGCATGGCGAATCCGGCGCGGGCGAAATAGGTTTGCAGCAAAGCGGCGGCGGTTAGCACCGCCACCAGCGCACCGGCGGTACGCAACGCCGCCAGCTCACGCGAGACAGGCGAGCGGCCGGCGCCGCGATAAGCTTGATAGCCCCAGTAAGCCGCCGCCAGCGGCAACAGGTAGGCCACCACGCCGACCAGGTGGAAACACATATCCGCCACCCAGGCACCCACGGCACCCGCCGTGTTGTGCAGGGTGTCGCCGCCGCTGTGTGACCAGCCGCCGTCGCGCAAATCGTAGCTGTAAAGAGCCAGCGCCAAAAACAAGGCCAGGGCGCAGTGCCCCAGGAAGACCAGTTCACGCAAGCCATGATTCCAGGGAGAGTCGGTGCGTGGTTCCATCGTTTCGTTGTTCGATTGCAGCAATGTTGCACCTATTTTCGAAGAAAACCCGCCATATCGCGCACTATAATACCCTGATTTTTCCCCCACCCACTCCAGAGACGCCGCATGAACGCCACCAAACACTGCCGACTACTCATCCTGGGCTCGGGCCCCGCCGGTTACACCGCCGCCGTGTATGGCGCCAGGGCCAATATGAACCCCGTGCTGATCACCGGCATCCAGCAGGGCGGCCAGCTCACCACCACCACCGAAGTGGACAACTGGCCCGGCGACGTCGACGGCGTGCAAGGCCCCGAGCTGATGGAGCGCATGCTGCGCCACGCCGAGCGCTTCAACACCGACATCATTTTCGACCACATCCATACCGCCGACCTCGCGCAGCGCCCGTTCACCCTGACCGGCGATAGCGGTGTTTATACCTGCGATGCGCTGATCATCGCCACCGGCGCTTCCGCCAAATATCTGGGGCTGCCTTCGGAGGAAGCGTTCCAGGGGCGCGGCGTATCGGCGTGCGCCACCTGCGACGGCTTTTTTTACCGCAACAAACCGGTGGCCGTCATCGGCGGCGGCAACACCGCCGTGGAAGAAGCGCTATACCTGTCCAACATCGCTGCCCACGTCACCGTGGTGCACCGCCGCGACGCTTTCCGCTCGGAAAAAATCCTCGCCGAAAAGCTCATCGAAAAATCGCGCAGCGGCAACGTCAGCATTCTCTGGAACCACACGCTAGAGGCAGTGCTGGGCGATAAAACCGGCGTCACCGGCATGCGCGTCAAACAGGTGCGGGACGGCAGCAGCCGGGACATCGCGCTGGACGGCGTATTCATCGCCATCGGCCACAGCCCCAACACCGGCCTGTTTGAAGGACAGTTGGCGATGCGCAACGGCTATCTGGTGGTGAACGGCGGCGGCAACGGCGAAGGCAACGCCACCGCCACCAGCGTGCCGGGCGTGTTTGCCGCCGGCGACGTGGCCGACGCGGTCTATCGCCAGGCGATCACCTCGGCGGGGTCCGGCTGCATGGCGGCGCTGGACGCAGAGCGTTATCTGGATCAGTTGGCATAGCCGTGTAGATACGCATTGCGTACCGTAAGCCATGCTTGAAAGCAAACCGGATTTAGCAAGATGTGGTTGCAATTGGCTTTATGAATAACTCCGTCGTGCTCCCCAGCAACGGCATACTCCACGCCGGCTGCAGCAACGAACCCTTCCCGCCGCTGGAGCACGCCCTGCGCGACCCGGACGGCCTGCTGGCGGTGGGTGGCGATTTGTCGCCGGAGCGCTTGCTGCGCGCCTACCGCCACGGCATATTCCCTTGGTACGGCGACGGCCAGCCGATACTCTGGTGGTCGCCAGACCCGCGTCTGGTGCTGTTTCCCGAGCGCGCCGGCATTTCGCGCAGCATGAGCAAAGTGCTGCGCCGCGGCCAATTCCGCTTCAGCGTCGACCAGGCGTTTGCCGAAGTCATTCAGGCCTGCGCCGAACGGCGCGCCTATAGCGACGGCACCTGGATCACCCCGGAAATGCAACAGGCTTACCTGAACCTGCACCGCTTGGGTTACGCGCATTCCGCCGAAGCCTGGCAGGATGGCCGCCTGGTCGGCGGGCTGTATGGCGTCGCCCTGGGGCGGGTGTTTTTCGGCGAATCCATGTTTCACCGCGTCAGCAATGCCTCCAAAGCCGCCTTCCACTATCTGATGGACTGCTTGCAACGCTGGGACTACGCGCTGGTGGACTGCCAGATGCACACCGCCCACCTGCAAAGCCTGGGTGGCGAACTGATGCCAC
>SCQD01000126.1 GCA_004299145.1 Methylococcaceae bacterium
ATGCGGGTGGCCTTTCACCGCAGGATGCGCCTGACAGCGCGTCTGGATCTGAATGGATTTTTGTCGGGCCAGCACATCCAATTCTTTTTTGGCGAACCGCAGTACTTTATCCAAATCCACCGGCTTGGGCGTGAGCAGGCCGGTCTCCGGGTCGAGCCGGGCCAGGGTCAGCAACTGGCCGACCAGGTGGTCCATGCGCTCCACGCCGTTTTTGATCTGCTGTAGCGCATTGTCGCGGATGCCTGCTTCAGTGGCGCGCAAGGCCACGTCGGCCTGGGTTTTGATGCCGGCCAGCGGCGTGCGCAATTCGTGCGCGGCGTCGGCGGTAAAGCGGCGCTCGTGGTCGAATACCTGCGCCAGGCGGTCCAGCAGGGTGTTGAATGCATCCGCCAGCGGCTTGACTTCGCGCGGAACGTGCTCCACGTGCAGCGGCGTCAGCAGTTGATCTTCGCGCTGTTCCACTTCACGCACCAGACTGCCCAGCGGGCGCAGCACGTAACCCACGCAAAACCAGATCAAGGCGGCTATCAGCGGCATGCCGACCAGGTATTGCAACAGCAGATCGCGGGTAATGTCGTCGGTGATTTTCTGGCGCACGTCGGCGCTCTGGCCGATGTGGACGATAAAGCGGCCGGTGGCGTCGGTCTGGCTGTAAATGTGCCAGGTATTGGCGCTCACGGTTTCAAGGCTGTAGCCGTTGCCGGCGTTGCTCAAGGGTTGCTGTGGCGCATCCTCCGTGCGCAGCAGCAGGCGCTCGTGGCCCAGCCACAATTGCCGCGCGAGTTTTTTTTCGTATTGGTGTTCCAGCTCGCCGGCATCGCTGCTCAACACGATGTGTTCCGATGCCGTCAAAGCCGGATTGTCCGGGTTGAAGCCGCTGTCGGCCAGGGTCAGCAGAAAGCGGGCCGACTGGGCCATTTCCGCGTCCAGCAATTCGGCGATTTCGTTGCGCGCATCGCGATAGCTGAGCGCCGCCGTGCCGCCCCAGATCAGCGTGACGGTGGGCAGCAAGGTGCACAGCAACACCTTGCGTAACGAGTAATTCATGCGGCCGGCGCGTCGATGATGTAGCCGACGCCGCGCAAGGTGCGAATCAGCTCGCTGCCCAGTTTTTTGCGCAAATGATGGACGTGGACTTCGATGGCGTTGCTTTCGATTTCCGAGTCGGAGGCGTACAGCGCTTCCTCGATGCGCGAGCGGGACACGGCGCGGCCGCTGTTTTCCAGCAAAAACCGCAGCAACTCGTATTCGCGCAGCGACAGTTCCACCCCCCGGCCCTTGAGAAAAACTTTGTGCGCGGCCGGGTCGATTTCCAGATCCTGGTGGACGATGGTCGGCGTGCTGCGGCCCTGGCTGCGGCGCAGCAGCGCGCGCAAACGCGCGCACAGTTCGTCCAGGTCGAATGGTTTTTGCAAATAATCGTCGGCGCCGCAATCCAAACCCGCCACGCGGTCGTTGACGGTGTCGCGCGCGGTGAGGATCAGCACCGGCGTGGCGATGTCGGCGGCGCGCATTTCTTTGAGGATATCCAGGCCGGACTTGCCCGGCAGGTTCAGGTCGAGCACCACCAGTTCATAACGGTGGCTTTGCAAGGCCGCACAGGCGGATGGGCCTTCGCACTCCCAGTCCACGGCGTAACCTTCCTGGCTCAGGGCGGTTTTTAACCCGTCGCCGAGTATTTGATCGTCTTCTACCAGCAAGAGGCGCATGGCTGTTCTTTAATCTCGTCAAAGTGCCAATAATACTCGCATTGAATGGCGGGTTCCTGCTACTAAATAACTACTAATTGCTACTAATTTTAGTAGTTGATGGACGGGTTGCGCCATCCCGCTTAAACTACTAACCGAGCCATCATTTAGTAGAAACCCCGTGAAGCTACCGCTGGTTCCCCCCGATCCCGTTGAAATCGCCAAAGGCATCCCGCCCGACGTCATGCTGCGTTGGCCTTGGGCGACTGCGTTGGTCGGCGGTGCCTATCTGCACTGGGATCAGCTGCGGCACCGCACGCCACCCGAAGGGCTGAGCACCGAACAGTGGTGGTTCGGCATTCGCTTGGCGCGGGCGGGGCTGTGGCAAGCGCTGCCTTTGCTGGACAAAAGCGGCCGGCCATTCCATTTCGGTACGCCCGAACCCGTGCTGTTTTATCTGCACCACATCGACCGGGATGCCGCCGGCTCCAGCACCGGACTCGCCACGCCCGGCAACCGTGAGCGCTACTTACTGCAGTCCTTGATCGAAGAGGCCATCACCTCCAGTCAGCTGGAAGGCGCCTGCACCACGCGCAAAGTCGCCGAAGCCATGCTGCGGGAAGGACGCCGCCCGCGCGATCACGGCGAACGCATGATCTTCAATAACTTCCGCACCATGCAAGCCATACAGGAATTGCAGCACGCCGTCCTGACGCCGGAGCGGGTATTGGCGTTGCACCGGCTGGTGACGGAGGGCACCCTGGACGATCCCGCCGATGCCGGTCGACTGCGGCGTTGCGACGACGTCCGGGTGGTGGATAACCGCAACGGCGCGTTGTTGCACCAGCCGCCGGCTTGGGGCGAATTACCGAAACGGCTGGAGCGGCTATGCGCTTTCGCCAACGCCGGCGAAGATGCGCGGCCATTCGTGCATCCGGTCCTGCGCGCCATACTGCTGCACTTCATGATCGGCTACGACCATCCGTTTGCCGATGGCAACGGCAGGCTGGCCCGCACCCTGTTTTACTGGGCCATGGCGCGCAACGGCTACTGGTTGACGGAGTTCATTTCCATTTCCCACATCCTGCGCCGTGCACCCGCCCAGTACGTGCGCGCCTACCTGCACAGCGAAACCGACGGTGGCGACACCACGTACTTTTTGCTGCATCAATTGACGACCATCCGCCAAGCTATCGCTGCCTTGCAGGCTTACCTGAGCCGCAAGACGGAGGAACAGCGCGGCACGGAAAACCTACTGGCCGGCTCGCCCGGCTTGCGGACGCGGCTCAATCACCGCCAGAGCGCGTTGCTCAGTCACGCGCTCAACCATCCCGGCACGAGCTACCGCGTCGCCGGCCACCAGCGTTGCCACGGTGTGGCATACCAAACCGCCCGCACCGATTTGCTGGCCCTGGCCGAACTGGGCTTGCTGGAGCAGGGGCGCGCCGACCGCGCATTCGTGTTCGTCGCCCCGGACGATTTGCAGCGGCGCATTGCCGGTTTGACGCAGCGGACTTAATGAACGGGGTGAATACCCCGTCCCGGCATGATGTGTGCTCTTGCATCGCCGAGGAAATCTTCTCTTCGTGTGCTTCGTGTCCTTCGTGGTGGATAATGGTTGTCCGTACCCTACAAGCTTGGCTGAAAACATCTCTGCACTTCAGGGAAGTTATGTCCGGCCAAATCCTAAGGAGTTTCGAATGTACCGCATTGCACTGCAAATGCTGATGGGCGACAGGGGTAAATACTTCGGCATCGTCATGGGCCTGACCTTTGCCTCGCTGATCATGACCCAGCAACCCGCTATTTTTCTCGGGTTGATGGCGCGCTCCTACAGCTTTATCAGCGATTTGCCGCTGCCCGACGTGTGGGTGATGGACGAAAAAGTCCAGTTCGTCGACGACATCAAGCCGTTGCAGGACACGGAGCTGTACCGGGTGCGCGGCGTTGCCGGGGTGGACTGGGCCATGCCGCTCTACAAAGGATTGTTGAAAGCGCGCCTGGCCAACGGCATGTTTCAGACCTGTATCGTGGTGGGCCTGGACGACGCCACCTTGACCGGCGGCCCTGCGCTGATGCTGGAAGGGCGCTTGGAAGATTTGCGCCGCAGCGACGGCGTGATCGTCGACACCGACGGCGCCCGCGAAAAACTGGCCAAGCCACCGGCCACGCCCGGCGGCAAACCGGTTCCGCTCAAGGTCGGCGACACGCTGGAATTGAACGACCACCGCGCCGTGGTGGTGGGCATCGCCAAAGTCACCCGCACCTTTCAATCCCAGCCGGTGGTCTATACCACTTATTCCCGCGCCACGCGCTTTGCGCCGCGCGAACGCAAACTGCTGTCATTCGTGCTGGTCAAAGCCCAGCCGGGCGTGGCGCCGCAGGAGCTGACCCGGCGCATCCGCCAGGCCACCGGGCTGGCGGCTTACACCCGCGAGCAGTTCCAGAAAATCACCATCGATTATTTTTTGAAAAACACCGGCATCCCCATCAACTTCGGCATTTCCGTTACTTTGGGGTTTATCGTCGGCGCCGCCATCGCCGGCCAGACCTTCTACAACTTCACCCAGGAAAACCTGCGCCACTTCGGCGTGCTCAAAGCCATGGGCGCGAGCAACGGCACGCTGCTGAAAATGATTTTGCTGCAAGCCGCCGTGGTGGGCAGCATCGGTTACGGCCTGGGCGTGGGGCTGACTTCCGTGTTCGGCTACGCCATGCGCCATTCCATCCTGGCGTTCAAGTTTCCCTGGCAGCTGCTGCTGTTCAGCGGCGCGGGCATCACCCTGATCTGCATGTTCGCCGCGCTGCTCAGCATCGTCAAAGTGATCCGGCTGGAGCCGGCCATCGTGTTCAAAAGCTGACGCCATGCAAGAACCCGCCGTGCTGTGCCGCGCCGTCGCCAAAACCTACGACACCGGCGAAACCCAGGTACCCGCCCTGCGCGGCGTGGACCTGGAAGTCCATCCGGGGGAATTGCTGATGCTGGTCGGTCCTTCCGGCTGCGGTAAAACCACGCTGATTTCCATCATCGCCGGCATTCTGGATCAGGACGCCGGCAGTTGCCGGGTGTTCGGCCGCGATTTTTTGCACATGAACACGCGCGAAAAGCTGGAGTACCGCGCCCGCAACATCGGTTTCGTGTTTCAGGCCTTCAACCTGCTGCCGCCGCTCACGGCGTTGGAAAACGTCGCCGTACCGCTGATCATCAACGGCGCGGCGCGCCGCACCGCCCTGGGGCGGGCTCAAGAAATACTGGAGCGCGTCGGCCTGGGTGAGCGCAGCCGCTCATTGCCGGCGCAATTGTCCGGCGGCCAGCAGCAGCGCGTCGCCATCGCCCGAGCCCTGGTGCACAATCCGCGGCTGGTGGTGTGCGATGAGCCCACCAGTTCGCTGGACCACGAAACCGGCCATAAAGTGATGGAACTGATGCGCGAAATCGCCATGGCGCATGATCGTTCCCTGGTGATCGTCACCCACGACCCGCGCATTTTTGCCTTTGCCGACCGCATCGCCCGCATGGACGATGGGCATATCGACAGCGTTACCACGAATGGGGTGCCATGAGTCTTGAGTCATCGTTCCCACGCTCGGCGTGGGAACGCGGCCTGGGACGCCCTGCGTCCCGTACTTGAATGGAACGGGCTTTCTTGTGTCGGACCGGGTGTCGCTGCTCAATCCCCGGCTAATGGATTGATTTCATTGTTTGAGTAAATGCCCATCCTTATCCAGCAAGGGCACGCCGTACTTTTTCATGATGGCGGTGATTTGTTTGGCGTGCTTGCCGATCAGTTGATCCAGCTGGTTTTTACGCTCGTCGTCGCCATGGCGCACGCCCATGGACATGGCAAAGTCGAAACGGATATCCGCTTCCGACTGCAACGGCAGCATGGCGAAGCGGCCCTTGGGCGTGTGCGATACCACGTAAGCGGCGATCGGCCCCCATAATACCGCCACGTCCACTTTGCCCGCCGCCATGTCGTCTTTGATGATCTCAGCGGTGTTTTTGTCGGCGTCACCGCTTAACGAAGGATAGGGGATGGCGTTTTCCGCCAGGCCGTGTTTGATCAGCCAGGGTGTGCCGGCGCTCTGGTCGAACATGGCGATTTTCCATTGACGGCGGGTTGCCTCGTCCAGCGCGTCGATATCCGCCACGGTTTTGATCCCCGCCATGCCCGCTGCCTGTTTGGCGTAAACAAAGGCGTAAGTCGAACGGTAATAAGGCCGGGTGGTGGCGACTTGATCAAACCCCACCGGATAGCCCATGACCACGTCGCACAAATAGGCATTGTCGTTGTCCGGCTGCTTGGCTTTGAGGGTATTGCGGATAAAGCCGATGCGTTGGGGAAACCAGGTATATTCCACCGGTCGATGCAGCGCTTTGCCGAAAAGCGCGGCGATTTTGTTTTCAAAACCATCGCCTTGCTGGTTGGAAAAAGGCAGGTTGGAAGGATCGGCGCAGACGCGGAAAGCCGGGGCTGCGTGGGTCGGCGCACTCGACAGCAGCAGGATGGCGGTGATCAAGGTTAAGTGTCTGGCAATGTTTGGCATGGTGCTCGGATAGGACAATGTTGACGGAAGTTGGCCGACAATATACTCGATCCCGTTGGCGCATGCCCAGATGGCTGGTAACCTGTCTTGCGTTGTTCGAGAAAATTTTCTATGGGGGATGACGTGGATCTTTTTATACAAAAATGCAGCCCGCCCGACATGAATCGGGTCGTGCAGGAAACCCTGCGGGATTATTCCCAACATTTTGGCTGCAACGACGAAGTCCGTAACTTTCTGCGTTCCATCATCGTGCCGCGCTCGAAGCGCTGGAGTTTCATATCCACCGGCAAAAGCGCCAGTTCGACGATGTTGAGCTTTTTATTCGAGGCTGAATTCGGCTGCCAACTGAGCGCGCATTTCGAGGCGCCGTTCGATATCAACCCTTCCGCGGTCGTGCATCAGCTGGCCGAAACCCAGGTCTTTATGCGCGCCATTTACGTGCCGCTGTCGGCCGCGGACATACTCGGTTTACATCCCGCGCGCCGCATCGCCGTGGTGCGGGACCCGCTGGAGCGGGCCATATCCGCGTTTTTATATTTTTGTAAGTCCGACGAATTGAAAAAATCGTGGTTTCTGGGCGACCGCCTGCGCATCAATGCGATCATGCAGTTCGATTGGAATACCATGCCTTATACGCCGGAAGGGTTTAAGCGCTTTCTGCAATATATTCAGCATGAAACCGCTCGCCTGGGCCATTGGCGCATTGATGCCCATTGGCGTCCGCAATATCATTTTATTTATCCCGGGGTATTTGCGCCCACGCATATCGGCAAGGTGGAGAAACTGGATGAGTTTCTCG
>SCQD01000127.1 GCA_004299145.1 Methylococcaceae bacterium
CCCGCGAAGCAAAAGTCGACACGCTGCGTATATTAAAGGAGGAAAAGGCCGGCGAAGTGGGTGGGGTAATGCATTGTTTTACCGAAGACTGGGATACGGCAAAACAGGCGCTGGACCTGGGTTTTTATATTTCATTCTCAGGCATCGTCACTTTTGCCAGTGCAGCCAAAATCCAGGAAGTCGCAAAAAAAGTCCCGCCAAACCGTTATCTGATAGAAACCGACTCTCCCTATCTGGCACCCATCCCTTATCGGGGCAAACCCAACTATCCGGCCTATGTGCGAAAGGTGGCTGAATTTATCGGCAATTTACGGTCGATTCCCCTGGCTAAGGTAGCCGCTGAGAGCGGCGAAAACTACCATCGTTTGTTTGGGTGACCCCCCCGGCGGAGTTGGAATCGACACGCCTGGAGAAAAAAACATATTCGAGTTTGAAGCAGTCTTAATTATTTCGCTGCGCGGCGGCCTTAAAAAACTTGTATTAGCAAAATCCTTATATATAATCTTGGCCTGTGGTTGAACTGACCCTGACTTTTTTGAAGGTAATAACTATGGATCCCGATTTGAACGAACTATCTGAAACACAGCTGCAAGAAATGATTGAAGGCGCCCGCCGGGCATTGCGTGACCGGCAGGATGGCCGCCGTAAAGACGTATACGCCCAGATCAAAAAACTGGCCGCATCCGTCGGCGCAAACGTGGAAATCATCGAAGCAGGCGATAAAGCTAAACCGATGCGTACTGGTAAAGTCGCCGCCAAGTACCGCAATCCGTCCGATCACTCGCAAACCTGGACCGGTCGCGGCATGAAACCGGTATGGCTGCGTGACCTGATTAATCAAGGCAGCAACATCGAAGATTTTGCCATCAGATAATCCGACGCGCGACAAATAAAAATGCCGGGGCTGGCCCCGGCATTTTTTTATCTAATCCAAATACCGCTTTACCAATCCATCGAAAGCATCGATGCGGCGATCCCTTAAAAAGGGCCAAATACGCCGCACGGACTCCGTGCGTGCGCGATCTATTGCCACGATTAATAGTTTGCTTTCATCACTACCGGCGCTACACAACAGCTCCCCCTGAGGACCGGTTACAAAACTATTCCCCCAAAACTGAATGCCGCTGCTGTGGCCGCTGGGATCCGGCTCAAACCCCATGCGATTGCAGGACAAAACCGGCAAGCCGTTAGCCACCGCATGGGCGCGCTGAATGGTAATCCAGGCATCCAATTGACGCTGTTTTTCGTCGGCATCGTCATCGGGACTCCAGCCTATGGCGGTGGGGTAAAGCAATAATTCAGCCCCGGCCATCGCCATCAGGCGCGCCGCTTCCGGATACCACTGATCCCAGCACACCAAAATGCCCACTTTACCCAAAGAGGTGGCAATGGGCGTAAACCCCAAATCGCCCGGTGTAAAATAAAACTTTTCATAAAATCCGGGATCGTCGGGAATATGCATTTTGCGGTATTTGCCCGCCATGCTGCCGTCCCTGTCGAATACCACCGCCGTATTGTGATATAGCCCGGGCGCGCGCTTTTCGAACAAGGTAGCGACGATGACTATATTCAACTGCCCAGCCAAAGCGCCGAGCGTTTCACAACTGGGCCCCGGAATGGGTTCGGCCAAATCGAAAAAATCGGTGGATTCGGACTGGCAAAAATAGGGGCCCAAGTGCAATTCCGGCAATAAAACCAAATCAGCGCCCTGCTGTTTGGCCGCATGAATAAATGCTATGGAATCCGCCAGATTTTTATCGCGATCGACGCCGAAACTTTGCTGCGCCAAAGCCACTGTCAAAGTATTTTTCATGATATCGCTTTAATAAGTAAGGCTTCTGGAAAGCCGCCGCGCAGCGGAATAACTCAGGCTTCTTGAAAGCCGCCGCGAAGCGGAATAAGTAAGGCTTCTGGAAACTGCATGGTTGCGCAGTGCAAACTGCCGTATTGCAGGATCAACGCCTGGCAATCGATCGGCACGATGCTGCGCCCGGGAAAACACTCCGCCAAGCGCTGCAAAGCCACCGCATCGGCCGGATCGTTATACACCGGCACCAATACCGCCCCATTGATGATCAAAAAATTCGCATACCCGGCGGGCAAACGCTGTCCGTTTTCATCATAAATGGGTTGGGGAATGGGCAAGGGAACCAGCCGATAAGGCCGCCCATCCAGCGTGGCAAACCCGGCCAGCTGCTCACGCATTTGCGCCAGTTCGCCGTAATGGGGGTCGTCTGGATCGTCGCAGGCCGTATAAGCAATCGTATCGGGATTACAAAAGCGCGCCAGGGTATCGACGTGCGAGTCGGTATCGTCGCCCGCCACGTGGCCAAAATCCAGCCAAAGAATGCGCTTAACGCCGAAACACTGCCGCAAATTCGCTTCGATTTGCTCGCGCGTCAGGGATGGATTACGGTTGGGATTGAGTAAACAGCGTTTACTGGTCAACAAGCTGCCCTGGCCGTCGACCTCGATACTGCCGCCCTCCAATACCATGGGAATGGCTGCCTGGGCGGCATCCATGAAAATACCGGTCTTAATGAGGTTTTGCGCCAGACATGCATCCAGGGAACAGTCGTGCTTGCCACCCCAACCGTTGAATTGAAAATCCAGCAGCAACGGCTGATCGTCCTTCAATACGGTAATGGGCGCGGTATCGCGTACCCAGCAATCGTTATAAGGCAATACCACGAATATCAGCCTGGCCATATCCACCCGCCCCTGCAATAAAGATTCGATGTGCAGGCGGTGCGTGGTACTTTGGCAGGCAATAATCAAACGCTGGCGGCAGCAGATTTCCTGTGCCACCGCGCAATAATTGGATTCGACGTCCGCCAGCCACGGCCCGAAATCTCCATCGGGCTGTGGCCAAGCCAGTAAAACGGCGCTTTGCGGCGCCCACTCGGGAGGAAGCTGAAAACCGCTGTGGTCGATCACGAGTAGATATACCTCATATCAAAAGAAAGCCGTCATGCCCTTGCGGAGCGACTAAGGCTTTCTAAAAAAGGCGGCATTCTACTCGATTACTTCGATAGTCGTTTTTGTGTTTTGCTTCCGTTTGGGGATAAAAGAAAGCGAATGTAGATTCAATGCTGCTGAATTAACGCTTCCTGGCCGCAATGCGCATGCGCAAGGCATTGAGCTTGATAAAACCCGCCGCGTCTTTTTGATCGTAAGCACCGGCGTCGTCTTCGAACGTGGCGATGGTGGAATCGAACAGCGAATCGGATTCCGAATCGCGGCCCGTCACGATCACGTTACCTTTATAGAGCTTCACCCGCACCCAGCCGTTGACGTACTGCTGGGTGTGATCGATCAGCACCTGCAAAGCGCGGCGCTCCGGGCTCCACCAATAACCGTTGTAAATCAGGCTGGCGTAGCGTGGCATTAAATCGTCCTTTAAATGCGCCACTTCGCGGTCCAGCGTAATGGATTCGATAGCCCGGTGCGCCTTGAGCAAAATGGTGCCGCCGGGGGTTTCGTAGCAGCCGCGCGATTTCATGCCGACGTAACGGTTTTCCACCAGGTCCAGGCGGCCGATGCCGTGTTTGCCGCCCAGACGGTTCAGTTCCGCCAGCATGTCATGCGCAGCCATGGGCTTGCCGTTCAGCGCCACCGGGTCGCCGTTTTGGTACTGAATGTCCAGGTATTCGGCGGCATCCGGCGCTTTTTCCGGGGAGACGGTCCAGCGCCACATTTCTTCCTCGGCTTCGGCTTTAGGGTCTTCCAAATGGCGGCCTTCGTAGCTGATGTGCAGCAGATTGGCGTCCATGGAGTAAGGCGAGCCACCCTGGCGGTGTTTCATGTCGATGGGGATGCCGTGCTGTTCGGCATAAGTCAGCAGCTTTTCGCGCGACAGCAAATCCCATTCACGCCAGGGCGCGATGACCTTGATATCGGGTCGTAGCGCGTAAGCACCCAGCTCAAAACGCACCTGATCGTTACCCTTGCCGGTGGCGCCGTGGGCAATCGTATCGGCGCCGGTCTGGTTGGCGATGTCGATAAGGCGCTTGGCGATCAACGGTCTGGCAATTGAAGTGCCGAGCAGGTATTCCCCTTCATATACGGTGTTGGCGCGGAACATGGGAAATACAAAGTCGCGCACAAACTCTTCGCGCAGATCGTCGATGAAAATGTTTTCCGGCTTGATGCCGAATTGCAGCGCTTTCAGGCGCGCAGGTTCCAACTCCTCACCCTGACCCAAATCGGCGGTAAAGGTGACGACATCACACGCATAATTCTCTTGCAGCCAGGTGAGAATGACGGAGGTATCCAGCCCCCCGGAGTAAGCCAAAACGACTTTTTTTATTTGAGACATAGTGTTTCCGAGCGTTGAAGTGAAAAAGGACAATGTAGAAAAAGTTTAAAGGAATCCCGGGAAGAAGGGGCGGTTTTTAACCGCAGGTTCCTGGGTAGGGCCGGGGTGAAGGGGAACGATCATGGCGCGCGTGGCGTTTCATGACCAGGGGCGGCGCGCGCGCCATGATCGTTAGAGCCATACCATTACACACAACTTGAGCATTACCGCGTAAGCTACTGACTTCACGATGTAAGCGAGGTCGTAGTGAGCTGGGCGAAAGAAGAGTTCAAGGGTATTGATTTG
>SCQD01000128.1 GCA_004299145.1 Methylococcaceae bacterium
CCCATCATTGCCATGACCGCCAATGCCATGGAAGGCGATAGGGAAAGCTGCCTGGTTGCCGGCATGGACGATTACGTCAGCAAGCCGGTCAACGCCGCCGGCATCAAGGAAATCCTGGAGCGCTGGCTGTCGAAAGCCGCCGCGGCGCTGCCGGATATTCCTGACAGCGTGCCGGTGCTGGACTGGTCGCGCTTACACGATTATTTTGACGATGAAACGGAAATACGCGACGCCTTGCAAATGTTCGTGGACAGCCTGCCGGAGCGCATCGCCGCCCTGCAACCCGCCTTGCAGCAACAAGACGCCGAGCAGTTGAGCATGCTGCTCAGCAATTTCATCGCTTCCAGCGAAAGTTTCGGCGCACTCCGCTTGGCGGAATCACTCCAGCTGATCCGCCGTGAAGCGGAATCGCTGGGGCTGAATAAAACCCTGAATTTTGCAGACCCAAAGCTTTGGGAAGCATTGGCCCAGCAAACGGAAAGGCTGGAAAAAGAACGGCACGCGCTGTCCGCACTGTTGGAACAGCGCTCCTAACCCAAAGGTCAGCTGATGATCGAACCCCAGAGCTACGAAGAAATCAAAAAAACCGAACGTTTGCCGTCACCGCGCGGCGTGGCGCTGCGCCTGATGGAACTGTGCCGCCAGGACAACGCCTCATTGGTGGAAATTGTGCGCACGCTGAACGCCGATCCGGCATTGACCGGCCAGGTGATCAAAATCGCCAATTCGCCGGTCTACGCCAGGCCCAGGCCGGTGGTGTCCTTGTCCCCCGAAGTCATCATCAGCATCGGCATCCAGACGCTGCGCCAGATGGTGCTGGCGTTTTCCCTGATATCGGTTTACCGCAAAGGTGACTGCAAGGCTTTCGACTACGAGTCGTTCTGGTCCAGATCGACCGCCACCGCCCTGGCCGCCAACCACCTGGGCGCCTTGGTGCCCGTGGCGCCCTGCGCCGAACTGTTTACCTGCGGACTGCTCTGCGACATAGGCCGGCTCACCCTGGCCAGCGTCTACCCCGACAGCTATTCGGACATTCTGCGCCAGTGCCTGAGACAGAGCGACCTGCTGAACATGGAACGACAGGCGTATGCCCTTGATCATAACCAGCTGACCGCCGCGATGATGCAGGATTGGGGCATACCCAAGCTGTTCAGCGAAGCGGCGCTGTTTCACGAAAGTCCCGAAACTTGCGAGTATCCGGCCGCCAGCCGCCCCTATAACCTGGTGTATGTGCTGCATCTGGCGACGCAACTGGCCAAGTCCTGCTTTCTCGACGATTATCAGCGCAGCGCGGAACTGCCTCGCTTGTTCAAAACCGCCGAAAAAATCGGCGTTACCCCTGAGCAACTGGTGCAACTGGGTGATCAAATGCTGAACGAATGGCGCGAATGGAGCGGATTGCTGCATTTGGCCAGCCCCGACGCCGTGCGCTTTTCCGAACTGGAACCCCAGGCGGCGGATAGCGCCGCAGCGCCGGACTTTGCCGATCCGGCCATGACGCAAGGCATCAGGCTGCTGGTCGCCGACGGCGATGCCGCGTTGCTGATGCTGTTTGCCAAAAAACTGTCCAGCCTGGGCTACCAAGTATACAGCGCCGGTGACGGCAACCAGGCCCTGCAACTGGTGAGCAGCCACGCGCCGCACGTGGTGATTGCCGACGCCACCCTGCCGGGAATCAACGGATTGGCGCTGTGCAAGGCTATCAGGCAGATGGCGGCCGGCCGCGGCATTTATTTCATCATCCTCACCGCCCATAAAGAAAAAGGCCATTTGGTGGAGGCTTTTCAGGCCGGCGCGGACGATTTCATGACCAAACCCATCGGCGCCAAAACCCTGTTGGGCCGTCTGTCCGCCGGAACCCGCATCGTGCGCCTGCAGCAAGCACTGGAACAGGAACAGCAGCACCAGCAGCTGTCGGACACGGTAGACACGGATATAAACGCCGCGCTGTCCGACCCGCTCACCCACCTGCCGAACCGCCGCTACGCCATGGCGCGCCTTGGCGAACAATGGGTGCTGGCGGAACAGAATCACGTGCCGTTCTGCTGCCTGCGGCTAAAACCGGACGGCTACGGCGCTATTGCCGCCCAGTATCCGCAAAACCAGCAGATACAGCTGTTGCAGCAATTCGCCGACCGTTTGCGGGATGCCTCGCGCCAAGCAGACATCATCTGCCACCTGGGCCGGGAAGACTTTTTGATCATCTGCCCCAACACGCCGATCGGCACGGCGGCTCCCTACGCCGGCAGGCTGCTGTCACACATGGTGCAAGCGCCTTTTCAGCTCGAAGGCGCAAGCCGGCCGATCGATCTCACCATCAGCATCGGCGCCACCGCCAACAGCGCCGACATCCGCAACGTCGACCACCTGCTCAAAACCTGCGAATCGGCGCTGGCTGAAGCCATTGCCAGCGGCGGCGGACGGGTATGCATTACGACGAAGCCGCTGGTGGGAGTATAGGCGGGGTGATCGCCTAATTTTGTCAGGCATCCGACATTCTTCGCGCCATCAGCTTGGCGCGGCAATTGTGAGAGGCATCCATGACACTGAAACTTAACCCGTTCGATCCATCCCAATACCTCGACAGCAAGGAAGCCATCACCGAGTATCTGACAGCCATTATGGAAGAAGGCGACTCCGCGCTACTGGCTGCCGCACTGGCTGACGTTGCCCGATCCAAAGGCATGACTGAAATTGCCGAAACCAGCGGGATTGCTCGCGCGGCACTTTATAAAGCGCTGCAACGGAATGCAGAGCCGAGCCTGGATATTCTCGCCAAGGCATGCAAGGCCTTGGGCGTAACGCCACGCGCAAAAGCTGCTTGAATCCCCTTAATACGGCGGGATTTCGTACAATTCCCGGTTTCAGCCACTTCACCCATCACCATGCGCATTTTCCGAGGCATTCGCCGCTCTCCCCATCCCCATGGCTGCGTACTGACCATCGGCACTTTCGATGGCGTGCACCTGGGCCATCAGACTCTGATCCGCAAGCTGGCCGAACAAGGCCGGCACCTGGGCCTGCCGGTGACCATAGCGCTGTTCGAACCCCAGCCGCGCGAATATTTTCAGCCCGAACTGGCGCCGGCCCGGCTGTACCGCCTGCGCGAAAAAGTCCAGGCCTTGGCGGCCTTGCCGGTGGACAGCACCCTGGTGCTGCGTTTTAACCGGAGCCTGGCCGATCTGCCGCCGGAAGAATTTATCCAGCGCATCCTGGTTGAGGGACTGAACGTCAAATACCTGGTGGTGGGGGATGATTTCCGCTTCGGCCGCGGACGTAGCGGCGATTTCGCTTTATTACGCCGGGCTGGCGAACAGGTGGGGTTTACCGTGACCGATACGCCCACGTATACGCTGGAACAGCGCCGGATCAGCAGCACCTGGGTGCGTGAAGCGCTGCAGGCCGGCGATTGCGCCAAAGCGGCGCGGCTGCTGGGCCGGCCTTATGCCGTCAGCGGGCGCGTGATCCACGGCAATCAGCGCGGCCGCCTGCTGGGCTTTCCCACCGCCAACCTGGCGCTGCGCCGCACCAACGCGCCGCTCAGCGGCGTATTCGCCGTTACCCTGCACGGCATCGACGGCCAGGCACTGGCCGGGGTCGCCAACGTCGGCGTGCGCCCTACCTTGACCGGCGATACCACGGTGCTGCTGGAAACCCATGTGTTCGATTTTCAGCGCGATATTTACCAGCGTCTGGTGGAAGTGCGCTTTCACGCCAAGCTGCGCGATGAACAGCGCTTTGCTTCGGTGGAGGAGTTGCGCGCGCAGATTCAAACAGATGCCGAAGCCGCGCGGCGTTTTTTTGCGGGGTCAAGCATCCTCGCAAGACAATAGCGCTTTGCGCGGACTGGCGAATTCCATGACTTTTTTGATCAACGCCGCTCCGCCGATGCCGGTGGCGTCGAATATGCAGTAGCCGGCGGAAATACCGCACGGCGGATTGGCTTGTGACAGCCCGAAGATCGGCCATTCGCTGGCCCAGGCCCAGCTATCGTAAGAAGTGCCGAGAAACTCCAGATAGGCGGTCATGAAAAACGCCGCCACGTACAGCGGATGGGTGCGCCCCACCAGGATAAACACCAGCAACACCGCAAACAGCACGGCGCCGCCGGCATCGCCGCGCGCGGTGAAAAACACGTTGCTGATGGCCCACAGCGTGCCTATGGACAGCGCCAGCAGGGTGAATTTGCCGTGATGGCGGCGGAAAAAATCGCTGCGGCTCAAGGTCAGTGCGCCCAGATACACCATGCCGTGGCCGGGCGGCACATAAATCGGAATATTGTCGAAGCGGTAGGCGAAAAAGTGTAAGTTCGGCGCAAACAAAAACTCGGCGCCGGTCGCCACCGCCATGACCACCGAGACCTGAATGCGCACCTGCGGCGTTTCGCCTTTCAGCAAGGCCAGCAAAATACCCCAGGCCAGCACGCCCAATACGTGTTGTTGCGGCAATGTGGTGATGGTATCCACCAACAAGCCGACAGTGGCGACGGCGGAGACGGTAAGGAATACCGCCAAATCGCGCGGCAGATTGCCGATGAGGTTGCGCAAGGTCAAAGATAAATAGGACATTCG
>SCQD01000129.1 GCA_004299145.1 Methylococcaceae bacterium
TCCACGACGACGGCATCCTGTCCGATTACGAAGACGCCGCTCCGGCGGCTTTGGCCTATACCCACGCGGTGTGGGGCTTGCCCGGCGATTTCGCCGCGCTGCACGCCACGCCGGCCATGCGCCTGGCCTGGGCCAAACGCAAAACCGCGCTGCTGATAGACTTCAGCCACTACTTGGCGGACAAGGTGCGCGGCTATCGCCCCCACATCAAAACCGCGCGCAATTTTTATGCGCTGCCGCTGCTGCAACCCGACAGCGAAGAGTGGTATGCCCAATCTTTCCCAGAGTTCGTCAAAAACTACGATTACGTCGCCATCGAAGCCATGCCGTTCATGGAAAAAGCCGAGCATCCCGAACCCTGGCTGCAACAACTGGTGCAGCGCGCCGCCGCGGTCAGTGAGGGTTTGAACAAAACCGTGTTCGAATTGCAGGCCCAGGACTGGAACACGCAAAAGCCCATCGCCATGGAGGTATTCAACCGACAGGTCGAATTGTTGCGCAAGCTGGGCGTCCGCCATTTGGGCTACTACCCGGATAATCTTTTCGACGACCAGCCGCGTCTGGCCGACCTCCAACAGCATTTTGCCTTGCCGGGTAAACATTAGAGAATGTTGATGCCAGTGCATTTCAAGATTTATGGCCGCATCCATCACCGATCCGCATGATAGCTTCTTCAGAGAAACCTTCTCCCGCCGCGAAGTGGCGGAAGGTTTTTTGCAGAGCTACCTGCCGCCGGCCGTCGCCGCCCGCATAGACTGGTCAAGCCTGGAAGTCGCCAAAGACAGCTTCATCGAAAAGGCCTTGCGCAAGCACTTTTCCGATCTGATTTATAACGCCCGCTATGGCGAGCATGACATCAAGGTTTGTCTGTTGCTGGAGCATAAAAGCCACCCGGATATTTGGGTCAGCCTGCAACTGCTGCGCTATCTGGTCCGCATCTGGGAGTTGCACCACAAGCAACGACCTGGTCAGAAGCTGCCGCCCATCGTGCCGCTGGTGCTTTATCACGGCACTGAACGTTGGCGAATACCGGATGTATTTCTCGCCTTGTTCGGCGAATTGGACGAACCCCTGGTTTCTTACATACCCGCCTTCCGCTACGAACTGTGCGACCTCAACCTGCCAAAACCAGAGGAAATTCGGGGGACGGTGTTAAGCCGCTTGATTCTGTTGGCGCTTAAGCGCGTCTTCGACCCGGACCCGAAGCGGGTTTTGGCGGAACTCCTGCCTCTGGTGCAAAAGATTCTGAGTCGGGAAACGGCGTTAGAAATGCTGGAAGTGCTGTTACGCTATTACGTACAAACCAGCGAGACGCTGGATGAAAAAGCCATTTGTGAATTGATCGACGCCACTGCAAACGGGGAAAACACCATGCAGACTTTTATCGACCGTTATATCGAGCAAGGCCGGCAACAGGAGCGGCTGAACGCGCGAGCGGAGTTGCTGCTTCATTTGATGACGCGCAAATTCGGCATGCCCAGTGCCGAACATCAGCGACGTATTAAGCAGGCAGACGAAGCCTGCCTGCTGCGCTGGGCGGAACAGGTGCTGTTCGCGGAAACTCCGGACGAAACTTTGCGCTGAGAATTGTTTAGGTAACTATATATAGCTATGACTGATGTAAATCTATTCGTCCATGCCACCGGCGGCGGCGTACCCTGGGACCACCTGCTGGATAATGTCGAACACTGGGCGCACGAGGGCTTGCGAACCTACAACCACATCGCGCGCTGGAAATATTGGGATTTGCTGGCCGATTTAATTGCCCGCTTCGTGTTTTATTACCCTTTATTCATGGCTTACGTCTGGATGATAGGCGCCGGGGTCTATTATTTTCGCTGGGAAAGGCGTTACAACATTCCCGAAGACTTACCCGCGCTGGACCATTACCCGCCGGTATCCATTCTGGTACCGTGCCACAATGAAGCCGACAACGTGCGCGAAACCATTGAGTTTCTGCTCAAGCAAAAGTATCCCGATTTTGAAATCATCGCCATCGACGACGGCAGCAAAGACCATACCCTGGAAATTCTGCACGAACTGGCCGCCGTCCATTCGCAATTGCGCGTCATCCACCTCGCCAGCAACCAGGGCAAGGCCATGGGCCTGCGCACGGCGGCTTTGCTGGCAAAAAACGAATTTCTCGTCTGCATCGACGGCGATGCCTTGCTGGGTTTGGAAGCGGTCGCCTGGATGGTGCGGCACTTTCTGGAAAATCCCGGCATCGGCGCCGTCACCGGCAATCCGCGCATTCGCAACCGTTCCACCTTGCTGGGCCGGGTGCAGGTGGGCGAATTTTCCGCCATCGTCGGCACCATCAAGCGCGCCCAGCGCGCTTATGGCCGGGTGTTTACCGTGTCCGGGGTGATCGCCGCTTTCCGTAAATCGGCCTTGCACCAGGTCGGCTACTGGAGCAACGACATGATCACCGAAGACATCGACATCAGCTGGAAACTGCAACTGGCCGGCTGGTCCATCCGCTTCGAACCCAACGCCCTGTGCTGGGTGCTGATGCCGGAAACGCTCAAAGGCTTGTGGAAGCAGCGGGTGCGCTGGGCGCAGGGCGGCGCCGAAGTGTTGTTCCGCTATGGCGGCGCCATGCTGAAAAAAACTTCGCTGGGCATGTGGCCGCTGTATCTGGAATGCATGGTCAGCATCAGCTGGTCGTTTCTGGTGCTGGCGGCACTGTGCTATTTGCCGTTCGACTGGTTTACCGAGTCGCCCCGCGAACAGCTGGCCGATCTGGCGCCCGGTTGGACCAGCATGTTGCTCAGCGTCACCTGCCTGATCCAATTCGCCGTCAGCCTGGGCATAGACTCCCACTACGAACGCCGCACCGGCGGCATGGCGCGCTATTACTACTGGATGATCTGGTATCCTATCGTTTACTGGATGATCAACGTCGGCACCACGGTCACCGGCTTTATTAAGGCGGCGCGCAAAAAGCGCGGTCAGCGCGCCATCTGGATAACCCACGATCGAGGTTTGCGTCACCGATGAGTGATTTGATTATCAACGTCCCCCACCTGCAAAGCGTGCAGCAGCGCCTGGGTTCCTGGGTGGTAGCGGTGGTCTGCTGGCTGTTGTGGGTCTATTTTCTGGTGCCCATCGTCACGCTGACCGTCTGGCTGCTGGGTGTGCGCCAGCTGACCCAGGAAATCCGCTGGTTCGGCGGCTACAAAAGCCTGATGGAGTTGCTGGAACTGTACGGCGAAACCATCCTGGTCATCGCGCTGCTCTGGCTGTGCTGGACGGCGCTGATCGCCTGGCTGCACCGTGGCGATGCAGCCGTTGCGCTGCCGCCGGTGAGCAAGGCCGATTTGTGTCAAAGCTATGGCGTGGACATGGCGGAGCTGACGCGCTGCCAGGCCAGCCGGCGCATTACCGTGCATTTTGACGAACAGGGACATATTGTGCACATGGAGCCGGATACTTGAGCAGGCTCACTGATGTGGGCGCTGCTGTCTTTCCCCATTTACTACTCACCCCCGGCGAGCCCGCCGGCATCGGCCCGGACTTGGCGGTGCTGGTCGCCCAACGTCCATGGTCCTGCGAACTGGTGGCCGTGGCCGATCCCGCATTGCTGCAACAGCGGGCCGACATGCTGGGTGTGCCGCTGCACATCGACAGTTTCGATCCGCAACGCCGGCAACCCCACCAGACTGGACGCTTACAGGTCTTGCCGGTAGCCTTGCGCCAGCCGGTGCGGTGCGGCCAGCTCGATCCGCGCAACGCCGCCTACGTGCTGGAAACGCTGCGTATCGCCACCGCTTTGTGCCAAGCCCAGCCGCATCATGCCCTGGTTACCGGACCGGTGCACAAAGGCGTCATCAACGAAGCCGGCGTGCCGTTTACCGGCCACACCGAGTTTCTTGCCGACCTGACCGGCGGCTATCCGGTAATGCTGCTGACGGCGCCGGGCCTGCGCGTCGCCCTGGTTACCACTCACCTGCCGCTACGTCAGGTAGCCGATGCCGTCACTCCAGTGCTGTTGGAAAAAGTGCTGCGCATTCTGCATCACGACTTGCAACAGCGCTTTTGTCTTGCAGCACCGCGCATCCTGGTGTGCGGACTGAATCCGCACGCCGGCGAAGGCGGTCATTTGGGGCGTGAAGAAATCGAGGTCATTGAGCCGGTGCTGAATCGCTTGCGCGGCGAGGGCATGGATTTGCAAGGTCCGTTGCCGGCGGATACGGTATTCGTGCCGCGCCGGCTGGAGCAGGCCGACGCCGTGCTGGCCATGTATCACGATCAAGGTTTGCCGGTGCTCAAACACCTGGGTTTCGGCCAGGCCGTCAACATCACTCTGGGCTTGCCCATCATCCGCACCTCGGTTGACCACGGCACCGCGCTGGATCTGGCCGGCACGGGACGCGCCGACCCCGGCAGTCTGCTGGCGGCCATCGAGGCGGCCATGGCGCTATGCCGGTAACTGGAGCACGAATACCGCTCGTTCGCTCGTTCCGCTCGTTCCCAACCTCCAGGTTGGGAACGCGGTCCGGGAAGCTCCAGCTTCCCGCTATCCTGACGCGACCTTCCATCCACTATCGGCAAAAACTTTCCCCATGTCCCACCAACCCCGCAAACGCTTCGGCCAAAATTTTTTACGCGATGCCGGCGTTATCGCCGCCATCGTCGACGCGATACACCCGCAGCCCGACCAGCACCTGGTGGAAATCGGTCCCGGCCAGGGCGCGCTGACTCGCGCACTGCTGCCACGCTGCCGTCGCCTGGACGTGCTGGAAATCGACAGGGATCTGGTGGCGCAATTGCAGCGCAGCCTGGGAACCGAGCCCAAACTGCACATCCATAGCGCCGATGCATTGCAGTTTCCGCTGTGCAGCCTAATGGAAAACGACGCCAGGCTGCGCGTCATCGGCAACCTGCCTTACAACATTTCCACGCCGCTGCTGTTCCGCTTGTTCGAGCAAAGCGCCTGCATAGCAGACATGTACTTTATGCTGCAAAAAGAAGTGGTCGACCGTCTGGTTGCGGCGCCGGGCGATGACGCCTATGGCCGTTTGAGCGTTATGGCCCAGTATTATGCGCAGGCGGAATCCTTGTTCGATGTATACCCGGACAGCTTCTACCCGCCGCCCAAGGTCGTCTCCAGCGTGTTCCGGCTGGTTCCGCACCGGCAAGCCCCCGTGACGCTGAACCACCCGGACGATCTGGGGCGGGTGGTCGCCAAAGCGTTTTCTCAGCGCCGAAAGACCTTGCGCAATGCCCTCAAAGGCTTGCTGGACGATGCCGCCATCGTCGCGGCCGGCATAGATCCCGGCGCGCGCGCCGAGATCTTATCGTTGCAGGACTACGCCCGGTTGGCGAACAGTCTGGTGTAAGGGGGCTGGCCGATGTTGCGACCTGGTTGAGTATCCTGACCGGCAAGGATTGCATCTATCTGGCGGAGCCGTCGAGCCACAGACCTTCCGCCCCTGCTCCTTGCAAATTTCTCCCATAGCCCGGATCATTTCGCTTTTCTCCGACACTGTAAAACCATCATGAACGCGCCTGCAGCCCTGTTTGAATCCACCCTTTCCAGCCTGAAGCTGCGCTATCGCGGCAAAGTCCGCGATGTGTACGACATAGACGAGCGACACATGCTCATCGTCACCACCGACCGCATTTCCGCGTTCGACGTGGTGTTGCCCGATCCCATCCCCGGCAAGGGCCGGGTGTTGACCGCCGTGTCCAATTTCTGGTTTGCACGCACCGGCCGGATTATTCCCAATCACCTGGCGGCGCTGAGCCTGGAACAGGCCGTGCCGAACGATGCGGATCGCGCCCAGGTGGCGGGGCGCGCTATCGTGGTGAAAAAGCTCAAGGCGCTGCCGGTGGAAGCCATCGTGCGCGGCTATTTGATCGGTTCCGGCTGGAAGGACTATCAAAAAACCGGTGCGGTCTGCGGCATCGGCTTGCCGCAAGGCTTGCGTCTGGCGGAAAAACTGCCCGCCGCCATTTATACCCCGTCCACCAAGGCGGAGCAGGGCAGCCACGATGAAAACATCACGTTCGCCAAAACGGTGGAACTGCTGGGCGAGGAACTGGCGGCGACGGTGCGCGACGTCAGCCTCC
>SCQD01000130.1 GCA_004299145.1 Methylococcaceae bacterium
AGGCCAGGCCATGGTTTGGCGCAAGACAACGGCCTGCCCGTCGTCCCGGTGCAACATCACTATGCCCATGCCCTGGCCTGCATGGCCGAGCACCAGTTGGCCCCGCCGCTGCTGGCCGTCGCCTGGGACGGCATCGGCCTGGGGGACAACGGCGAATTGTGGGGCGGCGAGTTTTTGCGCATTGAAACGGACGGCTATCGGCGCGTCGCCAGCCTGCTGCCGCTGCGCTTGCCGGGCGGCGAGCAGGCGGTGAAGCAGCCGCGCCGGGTCGCGTTGGCGGCATTGCACGCTATTTATGGCGCAAATTTGCTTGAGCACCTGCCCGACGGTTTGCGCGCGGCGTTCAGCGAAGCTGAACTCACCGTGTTGCTGAGCATGTTGGACAAAGGCTTGAACGCGCCGCTGTGCTCCAGCGCCGGTCGCTTGTTCGACGCCGTCTCCGCCTTGTTGGGTTTGTGCCTGCACAATGGCTTTGAAGGGCAAGCCGCCATGCTGCTGGAAGCGGCGGCGCTGGAGGTGCAGCCGCAAACCGAGGCGCTGCCGGCCTGGCCGGTGCTGAACGAGCACGGCCTGCTCCTGCTGGACTGGCGTCCCTGGCTGCAAAGCCTGCTGGCCGATCACGCAGCCGGCGTTGCCGTTGCTCAATCAGCCCATCGTTTTCACTGGCATTTGGCCGAGGCCGTCACCGCCATGGCGGTGCGGCAAAACCTGGCCGGCGTGGTTTTGTGCGGCGGCTGTTTTCAGAATCGCCTGCTGTTGGAACTTTGCGTAGCGCGTCTACAGGCGGCGGGCATGCAGGTTTTTTGGCCGCAACGGCTGCCGCCCAACGACGGCGGTTTGGCTTTGGGGCAATTGCTGGGCATCAGCCGGACATTGCCAAAGCCACACGGAACGTCGTAGCCTTAGCCGTCAGGAACGCCACAAGCCGGCGGATGCCCTGCGTTATTTTCCTGCCACGATTGCTCCATGCCCTCTAATCCGCCCCGTTTCGACTGGTCCTACTTTCGCCGCATCGCCGCTGAACACCGGCGGCAACTGTGGGCCGGCCACCTGATCGCCGTATTGGCCACCGTCGCCAGCGTGCCGGTGCCGCTGTTCATGCCTTTGCTGGTCGATGAAGTGCTGCTGCACAAGCCGGCTTACACCGTGGCGCTGATCGACAGCCTGACGCCGGCCGTCTGGCACGGCCCGTTGCTATATATCGGCGCGGTGCTGTTCCTGACCCTGCTGCTGCGCGCCGTCGCCACCCTGCTCAACGTCTGGCAGATCCGCCAGTTCGCGTTTATCGCCAAGGACGCCGTCTATCGCATGCGCGTCAGCCTGCTGCAACACTTGTGCTACGTGTCCATGGCCGAATACGAAAGCCTGGGCGGTGCCGCGGTGGCGGCGCGGCTGGTGACGGACCTGGACAATATCGACAAATTTTTCGGCGATACGCTGGGCCGCTTGCTGGTGTCGATACTGACCATCGCCGGCACCGCCGCCGTGCTGCTGTGGATGCACTGGCAACTGGGCCTGTTCATTCTGCTGCTCAATCCCCTGGTGGTGTATTTCACCCAGGCCATGGGCAAGCGGGTGAAGCAGCTCAAAAAAAGCGAAAACTCCGCCATCGAGGCGTTTCAACTGGCGCTGACCGAAACGCTGGACGCCATCCAGCAGGTGCGCGCCTGCAACCGGGAAAACCACTACCTTTCCCGCCTGGTGGTCAAGGCGGGCGAGGTGCGCGAGCACTCCGCCGCTTTTGCCTGGCGCAGCGACGCCGCCAGCCGCCTGAGCTACGTGGTGTTCCTGTTCGGTTTCGACGTGTTCCGCGCCACCTCCATGCTGATGGTGTTTTACTCGGGCCTGTCGCTGGGTGAAATGCTGGCGGTGTTCGGCTATCTGTGGTTCATGATGTCGCCGGTGCAGGACGTGCTGAACATCCAGTACGCCTTGTTTGCCGCCAAAGCCGCTTTGGGCCGCGTCAACCAGCTGGCCGAGCTGCAACAGGAACCGCACTACCCGCACCATATCGATCCATTCCGCGGCAAGCGCACGGTCGGCATCCACGTGCAAGATCTGCACTTTGCCTATCCCAACGGCCACGCCGTGCTCAACGGCGTCAGCCTGGACATCCGGCCTGGCGAGAAAGTGGCTTTGGTGGGCGCCAGCGGCGGCGGCAAATCCACCCTGGTGCAGACGCTGATCGGCCTGTATCCGCCGACTTCGGGGATGATTTATTACGACGGCGCGCCGCTGGACCAGGTCGGTCTGGAAGTGGTGCGCGAGCACGTGGTCACCGTGCTGCAACACCCGCTGCTGTTCAACGCCACGGTGCGGGAAAACCTCACGCTGGGCCGCCGCCACGGCGACGCAGCATTATGGCGCGCGCTGGAGATCGCCCAGTTGCGCGATGCCATCGCCGACTGTGCCGCTGGGCTGGACACCATCGTCGGCCAGGCCGGCATGCGCTTGTCCGGCGGCCAGCGCCAGCGCCTGGCCATCGCCCGCATGGTGCTGGCCGAACCCGCCGTGGTGATCCTGGATGAAGCCACCTCGGCGCTGGACACAGCGACCGAGCAGCGGTTGCACGCCGCACTGGCGCAGTTTCTGGAAGGGCGCACCACGCTGATCGTGGCCCACCGGCTGAGCGCGGTCAAACAGGCCGACCGGGTTTACGTATTCGAAGACGGGCAGATTTGCGAGCAGGGCGATCATCACAGCCTGATCGCCGCCCAGGGGCTGTACGCCAAACTGTATGGAGAACACGCGGTGGCGGCGGAAACGGCTTACGCCAACCCCACAGCTTTGTCAACTGCGCTCCGATTTTAGTCACTTTACCGGCAAATTTGTCGGCTTTGTCCAGCGCGGCTTCGGTGGCATCGAAGCGTTGTTGGGAGTCAGGGCCATAGGATGCGCTGACGTAAGGAAGCGCATCGTTCGCGTAGATTGATGTTACTCATTGGCCTGAATAGCAAACTGTCCTGAATGGCCCCACGACGGGATAAACTCCCATCTCAACATAACGATGGAAACTGGAATACGGCCAATCGGCAACGTTTCGCACCCAGCCATGCTTGACGGGATTCCAGTGAATGTAATCCACGTGATGATTAAAATCCTCCTGATCGACCAATAAATGCGCCCAAAACCGGCGTTGCCATAACCCACGCTCGCGCCGCTTGGCACGGCTGGCGGAAACTCTTTCACCTCTGGTGATGGCGCGTGAAAAGTACCCTTTGAGCAAATTCCAACGAACCGAAAAGTCCACGTCTCCCGCCGGCAATGTACAAATACAGTGGAGATGATCCGGCATAACGACCACGGCGTTAATATTAAAAGGCCAGCGTGTCTTGGTATAGCGGAAAGCCATCCGTAGTTTGTCGATATTTTCAACCAATAAGCGATTGTTCCGGCGCTCGGCAAGATTGACGGTAAAAAACCAGGTTGCACCAGGAATATAAATGCGGCGGTAGTCGGCCATTTCGTTAAGCCTGTCGCGCGAGCGATGCGCTTCCTTACGTCAGCGCATATATGGACTCCTCCCGATTGCAAGCATTTTCTCGTTGATCGCGTCGGTCAAGTAACGCAGTTGCTGCCATATATCCGGCCTGTTGATGAGGTGG
>SCQD01000131.1 GCA_004299145.1 Methylococcaceae bacterium
ATGAGGCTGAGTGTAGGATTTTCACGACGACATCGTGATAATTCATATATAAATCAAAGACTTATTATACAACGCCGCTATGTTTTTGGGTAGTGGCGAAATCTGACAAAGTAGAATTAAACCCCAGCTTTGGCCGCCGGGTTTGGCTTGTCGCGGCGACTTACGGCTTACCGCTTCCCGAAGTCAGTTAAACAAGTCAACGAAGCGGCTGACGGTCGCTTGGTCCGCCCTGCGCTGCCCTTTGCTGAGGCAGTAATCATATATCAAGGTGATCAGGCGCGCCTTCTTGTCCGGCGGCAATATCAAACGGCGCGTGATGATGAGCGCTTCCACCAGCTTGATGGAGTCTTCCAGTAACGCCAAGTTGACCGGCGCGTTGACGATGGCGTTGATGGCGGCGCTGGCTTTGGCGTCCAGGTCCGGCGCGGCTGGGGCTGCTGCCGCTACGGACGCGGCTTTCCCCTGCTTTTCCTCAATCATCCGCAACACCTTCGGCGGCGGCTGGTATTCGCGCCGCACGCCTTTCTTGCCGGCCGACGGCACTTCCCGCCACTTCCAGTTCTCCCTTTCCGCCACGTCAGTGATGCGTCTTTCGCTGTGGGGGTAACCTTCCAGGCGCAATTCCGCCAGTGCTTTTGCGGCCAACCAAACGTCAGTATTCGGGGCGCTCAATACTGACGTTTGAATAGCGACGTTTCCTTGATTCTGACTCGCCACCAATCCCTTGTGTGGCGCGGTTTTTTGAAAATTCTCCGAAAAATCGCCCGCCTGTGAATACTGACGTAAATCGGGGCGGTTTTCGGGCTCTGAAGCCGCCTTTTCAGGGCCGGTTTTGGGGGCGACTAAGGCCGCTCTTTGGCCGGTCAGGATGTATTGCATGTCGGCACCGGCAGCAGCTATGGCCTGTATGTAGTCGGCATGAGGCTTCCTCTTTCCTGCTTCGTATTTGAATTGCGAGTCTTTTGTTACGCCGCTAAGCACCGCGAAATCAGCTTGGTTGAAGCCAAGCCTTATGCGCTCTTCCCGCAGTCGATCAGAAAAAGTAGTCATTTTGTACGTCAACCTGTTGACAAGCATTATTTTGTCTACTATCGTTATACCCAACTTCAGAACGATTTAGACACAAGTCATAACAACACCACCCGGAGAACCCGTGATGTCAAAGCCACAAAACACGCTTACGCCCGACCAATTCCGGGCCGCCCGCTACGCCGAGGGCGAAACCATTACCGCCTGGGCCAACAAAAACGGCCTGGACCCGCGCAAGGTGATTCTGGTGCTCAACGGCCAGCTCAAAGGCTGCTTCGGCGAGTCGCACAAAATCGCCGTGGCGATGGGATTAAAGCCCGCGCCGGGCGGTGATCAGCGGCAACTGGCCGCTTGATGAACAGCTTAGCTTAGGAACGGCGGGCTGCAATGTCCAGGGTTTTGGGCGGGTTTGACGGGTTGGGATGTTTAAAACTTATCACTTTTGAGGGTGAAGCCATGTTTACACACGAAAAACTGCCGGATGGCAGTGTTCAATTCACGATACCCGCAGGCAGCTTGCCGGCCTTGGTGATTGTGGAATTCGACGATAAGCCCGCCGATGAGTCGGAACACCGTGTCGCCAAGGTGTTCCGCGTGACCGATCAGTGTGGCGCGTTCCATGGCGTGATTGAGCCCCACAATAAAAAACGCTTTACGGGTGGGGTGCGCGCCCCCGGTGACGGGGTGTTGTGCTTGTTGTGGCGCGACGCCGTGGAAATTGCCAAGGCAGGCGGCGCCCCGGTGGCCGATGTCATGGCCAGCCTGGTCGACGCTTTTCAGCAGCATTTCGGCGGCAAGCGGGTGTCGAATTTTCATACAGCGGGCGCACCGAATGATGCGCCCAAGCGTTGGCTGGATCTTTCCATCGAAGTTTTTAAGTAGCCCCGAGGCGTGCTTTCAAGAAGCCCTAGTCATTCCGCGAGGACGCTGCGGCTATCGGGAGCGGTGATCGCGTCGGCAAAGTCATGGCCCAACCAAGTGAGTCGGTAAATGATGGCGGTCTTTGATATTTCGTTTCCATCGCCTTGCAGGCCCGCCTTGACCAAGCCGGCCTCCGCTAAAAGCTGGGCGTGTGCGGCAAAGTCTTTGGGGGCGACGCCATCAAGTTTGGCGATGACATCGTCGGCGGCCTGCACGGCCAGGATTATGCGGTGAATGATGTTCATATCACGTTTCATGAGGGTTCTCCGGTGGTGGTTTTTACGTGTTGCAGCCGGAACTTTACACCGGGTGAAGAGCCCTCGCCACAATTGCACAGGGCAGGCATCACGTCCCTGTGCCTGGGTTCCGCCCATCCCTGGCGGAACGACGGAGGTAGGAATTCGACTCCTTATATATAGGGGGTCATTACACGAGGAAGGAAAGGAGAGTGTTATGGCAGTTGATCGATTGAGGCAGATGGATTTATTCGGCGATGGGCTGGTGGCGGTGCCGCAGGCCATCCCGATTGCGCCGGGGCGGTTCGCCCTGGCTGAGAAAGTGGCGGTGGTGTTGGCGCGGGCTGTGAAAGCTTGCGGGGTTTCGCGGAAGGAGTTGGTCGGTCGGGTGACGGCATTGACGGGCAAGCAATTGACGCTGTCGGTGCTGGATGCCATGGCTGCGCAGTCGAAGTCCGGTCACGTGCCCAGCTTGCTGCAAGCGATGGCGATCGATGCGATTACCGGGGAATGGGCGCTGTTGCAGTTTTATGCCGATGCGGCCGGCGCCAAGGTGATTTTTGCGGATGACATTGTGGCGCTGGAAATGGGGCGGCTGGCGCTGGCGCAGGAGCAGCTCAGGAAGGAAGTTAAAAAGCGGTCGGACGGCTTAAAACGCATTGCGGGGAGGGTGTGATGGCAACGGCTGATGAATTGATGAAAGAGGCTTTCAGCAGGGTGCGCAGGCGGAGAAGCCCCATACACAAAGCGGGCGTGCGGGCGGAATTGGAGTATCTATTGGACGGACGACGTGTACGGCATGCCTACCCGTGGGGGAGCGCCGATTTTTACGAGTTTTTCAGAGGGAGGGACGAGGGGCGCGCCATTTGGCGTCATTACGCAGCAAAAGCAGCAGCGTCATTGCGCCGCTCACCTTGCCGCCATGAGCACGACATCGACGGCATTGTCGACAGGCGGTGGTGATGAGATATCCGACGTTGAGCGAGGTTTTGACGGCAAACAGGCTGCAATTGGCGCGGTGGTATCGGTTTTTGCCGTTTCCTGAAACCCGAGAGCAGGCGTGTGTCATGAAGACGATCTGCGTTTTGTTTGAAGCGGCAGGCGGCTTTACGCCGGAGATCAGTAAAGCCATTGGTTGGGTTGGGTAGGTGCGGTCATGAGCGGGGTTAAATCGCATTACTCCTGTGCCGAGCTGGCCGCACTGCGGTTGCCGGGGTATCCGGCTTCGGAGCGGCGCTTCAAGGATGTTACGGAGCGCGAAGGCTGGCCGTTTCGGGAAGTGAAGAGCGCCGGCAAAAACGGCACACGGCGGGAGTATGCGCCGCCGAAGGGGGTGCGGGAGCTGATTTTTAAACATTTACTGGAGCAGGAGGTCAAGCATGTCAAGGCACAAATCGAAGCAGGACCATCCAGCGAGGCCGGTGCCGCGATTGCGGCCACCGCCCATGGAAGACATAACGGATGCGCTATCGGACGAGCTGCTGGAGCTGGAAAGTCAACTGACGATTTTTCAGTTGATGCTGATGGTGCAGGCGCACGAGCAAGGGGAAGGCGGCGTGTGGCTGTGGGAGCCGACGTGGGTTTGGATCAATCAGGACGACGCCAAGCTGTATCAGGCCGCTCATGCGCTGGACGCAATGCAATTGAGGGAAATGCTCCAGATCAAGCAGCTGGAGACGTTGGGGTTGATCCGGTTAATGGATCAGGCCGGAGAGGGGGATTGGTATTGGATGCTGACGGCGCGCGGGGAGATGGCGGTAGCAACATACCTGTCAGCGCTGGCGGATCACCAGCCAGAGTGGGAACCGCCGCCTTAAATGACAAACAGCGGCTGCGCGATGCTTCGCGGGCGGTGATTTTCCAGTTCATCGGCGGCTATCCGGGGTCGCAGCAAGCGGCCATCCGCTATTTGAATGCGGCCTATCGGGACGGCTTGTTGCATCCCGATCTGGTGCACGCGATTGAAAACAGCAACGACAAGCCCAACGAGGAACGGCTCGGCAAATTGAGCCGCGACACGCTGAACAAGTGGAAACGGATCAAGGGAACCCGCGGCAGCTTTGCGTCGAAGGTGATTGAAAAGGATCTGTCCACGCCAACCTGGGGACCGGCGCTGCTGGCGCGTTACCGGGTGCCGCAACGGGTTTGCTTGGCCATGGCGGTTAAACAGGCTTGCGAGGATTTGCGGGCCGCCGGCTGGGGCGAGGACGATTTGCCGAGCGAAACCCAGGCGCGGCGCTGGCTTAAGAAGTTGCCGGTGACGGTGCTGGAGCATGGCCGGGCGACGGGGGCGGCCTGGGCGGCGTTGAGGCCGTGCGTGCGCCGGGATTGGTCGGGGCTTAACAGCAACGATGTGTGGGTCGGTGACGGCCACACTTTTAAAGCCAAGGTGCAGCACCCCGATCACGGGCGGCCTTTTGCGCCGGAAGTGACGCTGGTGATCGATGCGGCCAGCCGTTACGTGGTGGGCTGGACGGTGTCGTTGGCGGAAAACTGCATTGCCGTGGCGGAAGCCTTGGGGCATGGCATGAGCCGGTGCGGCAAGCCGCTGATCTATTACAGCGACAACGGCGCGGGGCAGACGGCCAAGGTGCTGGATGCGGCGGTGACGGGCATTTTGGCACGGCTGGGGGTGGCGCATGAGACCGGGATTCCGGGCAATCCGCAGGGGCGCGGGTTGATCGAGCGGGTTTGGCAGACGCTGACGATTCCGCTGGCGCGGACGTTTCCCACTTGCCAGACAAAAACGATGGACAAGGAAACGCTGAACAAGGCGACGCGGGCGATTAATTCCGCCAAGGCGCGCGGGGAAGTGCCGGCGTTTGTGCCTTCCTGGAAGCAGTTTATCGAGGCGCTGGACGCGGCTATTGCCGATTACAACGCCAACCACCAGCACCGTTCGCTGGGCGGCGCGACGCCGGCCTCGGTGTATGCGGCCAAGCTGGACCCGCTGACGTCTGTGCCGCTGAGCGCGGACGAGGTGCGGGAGCTGTTTCGGCCTGAAGTGGAGCGGTCGACGGCGCGGGGCGAAGTCAAGCTGTTCAACAACACCTATTACTTGCGGGATTTGGCGGATTTGAAGGCGGGGACGAAGGTAAGGGTGTCGTATGACATCCACGATCCCAGTCAGGTGTGGATCAAGGATATGGATGGGCGGCTGATCGGCGTCGCGGCGTTTGAGGGCAATACGAAGGACGGCTTTGCCAAGCCGTATATGCAGCGACTGAAGGAGCAGCGCGTGGCGGACACGGTTCAGCGTCGCATGGAGCAGATCGAAACGGCGCGGGCGGAGCTGAACGCCACGATTGAAATGCAGGCGTTGGAAGCGCTGGAAGCGGATTGGCAGCAGGAGTGGGAGGAAAGGGAGGCGGCGGCGTTGGTGGGGGCGGTCCTTGCTCCGGTCGTTAATTCGGCCCTCACCCCAACCCTCTCAGGAAGCCTTAGTGATTCCGCTTCGCGGCGGCTTTCCCAGGGGGAGAGGGAGCCAGGAAATGTCGTGGCGCTACGGCCGGAACGGCAACGACCGACGTTTTTTGACGATTTGGAGCAGCTGGAATGGCTGGCGAACAACCCGCAGGCCATGACGGAGAAAGATTTCGCCTGGATGGATTGGTTGCGGGGCGAGAGCGCGGAGTTTGCGCGGCATTACCGGGAATTATTTCAAGAAGCCTTAGCGATTCCGCGAGGACGCGGCGGCTTTGGGGCTGAAGCCCTTGAAGAAGCGGCTGTTGGATAGCGTCAACTCACCAACAGCCTTTGTGCAACACCAGAGAGGTTTGAATTATGACACAGTCCATAGAAAAAGAAACATCCAACGAGTTCCGTGATGGCGTGGCCGTCGTGACAACGCGGGGCATCTGTCTCGACGGGCGTTGGTTTAACGGGCCGGCGCTGACCGAGTGGCTAGGCCTGACGGTGGGTTACACCCATTGGGGCGGTGACCAGGTCAGCGTGTGGGAAAGCCGCGGCGAGGTCGACATGGACGTTGACGCCTACCTGGGCGAAGCCGTTGCCGAAGATGCGCCGTATTTTCTGCGTCATCGGTTTGGCGAGGGCAACCAGGTGGGCAGCGAACGGGGGGCGGATGAGTACCTGCTGGATGGCTTTTTGTGCCTCCGCGTGCGTCACGGGCGGCTGTACTACGAATTGGATTATTACAGCGAGGGCAGAACGTTCAGCGGCGCCGACGACTTTGACGACGAGCGGTGGAGTGATGCGTTAAGGGACGGGGATGCCGAGCCTTCGCGGGCCGGGTTCCAGTCGGTTTATCGCGTGGCGCGGGCGCTGAAGCGCGGCCGTCACGTGACATTTAACCATGCCCATCAAGCGTCATTCACGGCTCTTGCCGTGGATCATCCCGCTGTGCGTTATCAGGAAGCCTTAGCTATTCCGCGAGGACGCGGCGGCTTTCAGACGGAGGCCGCATGAAAAAGCACTTTGTCAAAACCAGCAATTACAAGCGCTTTGCGGCGGCTGTGATGGCGACGGAAGCGCGCGGCGCGTCGGAGGCCGGCTGGGTGCTGGTCACGGGGCTGCCCGGCACGGGCAAGACCAAAACGCTCAAGGCGTGGGCGGCTGATGTGGGCGCTATTTATTTACGCGCCAAGACGGAATGGACGGTGAACTACTTCTACGAAGAGGTTGCCGCCGCCTTGGGGCTGGATACGGGTGGCCGCGCCAGGGCGCGCTGCGGCAGGCTGGAAGGCATGCTTGCCCGCGAGCAGATTCCCATCGTCATCGACGAGGTGGAGCACGCTTTCCATAACAAATCCGCCGTGCTGGAAGCGTTGCGCGACTTGACCGACGTCACGGAGACGCTGGCGATACTGGCCGGCATGGAAGACAAGCGCAACAACGTGCGGAACGCCATTGCCAAGCAAATGCAGTTCGGCCACCGTGTTTTTCAGCACTGTGAGTTCAGGCCGGCCAGCAGCGAGGATACCCGGCAACTTTGCTCGGAATTGGCGGAGGTGACTATCGCCGACGATCTGGCGACGGCCATACACCAGCAGTCCGGCGGCGTGGTCCGGCTGATCCTCAACGCCATCAGCACGGCGGAGCGCACCGCCAGGCGCAACAGCCAGCCCAGTATTGCCCTGGCCGATTTGTCCGGTGCGCCGCTGTGTATCGACTGGCAAGCGCGCCGGCCAGCGGCGGGGGGGCGCTAATGGCTTGGCTGGCCGGCGATGTTTTAACGGCCATCGAGGCGCTGGCGCCCACTTGCGGTTGCGTCACCCTGGACAAACTGGCGGAGCGGTTGCCGGGCCATAGCCCGCAGCAGTTGTCGAACTGTTGCGGACACTTGACCCGCGTGAAGTTCCTGTCGCACTCGAAACGCGGCTGTTACCGGATTACCGAAGCTGGAAAAACGGCGCTGCGCGAAGGCGCGGCGCTCAAGACCGGACCCAAGCCCGGCTATCACCAGAAAAAGGCACGCGGGCTGCGGCAGAGGGCGTGGCGGTACATGCGCTCCGAGCGCAAGTTCGATCTGGACGGTTTGCAGGGCGTGGTCTGCGATGGCAGTGAAAAAGCGGCGGCGGCCAATTTGTATCAATACGTCGCCGCTTTATGCGGGGTCGGTTTTTTGGTGGCGCTGCCGCGCCGTGGCAAGAGCGCCACGCGCTATTACCTGGAGCGCGACAGCGGACGCCTGGCGCCGGTGTACCGGCGCAAAACCCAGGAGGTGTTCGACCCTAATAGCGGCGAGATATACCGACTTCAGGAGGACGCATGACTCAGGCTGAAGCGTTGGCGCTGCTTGCGGCCAAGCGGGAGGAGCTGGGGGACAAGGCGGTGACGGTGGCGCTGGGCTATTCGGTGTGCTCCAACATCGTCCGGTTGGTGGTCAACGGCAGTTATGGGGGCAACCCCGAAAAGCTGCTGGCCAAGGTGGCGGCGGTATACGGCAAGCTGCATTGTCCCTTCTTGTTGAGCGACATCAGTCACGCCGAATGCCGGGAGCATGCCGGACGGAGCAAGCCGGCGGACGATCCGCGCAGTGTGCGGCATTGGCGGGCTTGCCGGATTTGTGAGTATCGGGCGGGAGGTGGGCATGGCTAAGCGATTCGACCCGCAGCGGGAGTTTGATGGGGATGGGCGGTTGGTGAGCAAGGTTTGTTCGGCATGCGGAGAGCGGCGATTGGCGGCGGATTTTTGTAACCGGACGCTGGGCCCGCATGGCAAGGGACCGGAGTGCCGCGGCTGCGCGACTGAGCGCTATAGACGCCGGCGCGCCGTCGCCCGTGCCGAAGCGCCTGGGTCGCGAACGGGTTTGATGACCGGCGCTACGTTTCGGGCGGTGCACGAGGCTTGGCCGATGTTGCCGGCGGCGTCGGGGCTGGCGGGTTTTTGTCGGCGCTACGGATGGCAGTATGGATAGGCAATCCGATGACGGCGGTATGGTGGGGTTTTTGGCGGCTCTGCACATTGTCGCCGCCTGCCATGCCGAGAAAAACGGCGTGCCGGTGGGGGTGGTGGGCGCGCCGGACGGGAAGCTGGAGCTTCCCAGGCCGGGTTCCCAAGCGGGAGCTTGGGAACCAGCGGAAACAGCGAAACCGCGCCGGGCGCGGAAATGTAAACGATGAGGGGGTTGAGATGGCGATTGTTTTGGGTACCGACAGTGTTTGTGCGCATTTTCCAGAAGCCTTAACGATTCCGACTAACGTCGGCGGCTTTGACGGCGCAGGCGGGGAGCTGAGCCTGTTTCGCGATGCGGATGTTTGCGAGGGCGTCATCGGCGTGCGAGCTGTATTTGATGAATCGGCGGTCACGATAGGTCTGAGTCTGCCGCTGGCGCGGCAGGTCGCTGCACATTTGTTGGCGATGATTGGCAGCATTGAACAGGAGGGCGCGTGATGTCCGGTGTGCCTGCTGTATCTATCGGTGGCACCCATGGCGCACTGATGGCTGAACCCAAAAACGGGGCGCTGGTGATCAGGGTGCTTGACCAGGAGGGGCATGCGGCCTGTTACTCGCTGACGCTGGCCGAGGCGCGGTTTTTCGGCGGCGCCGTATTGGCTATCGCGGATATCGGCGCTGAAAAAAGGAGGTCCGCCGCATGACTCGTCAGCAACATAACCAGGTTTTAGCCGACCGGCTGTTTTGGTTGGGCGAGATCGTGCAGAAATTGAACGGCATGGGCGTGGCGGTGTCCGGCATTGACGGGGCACTCAGCGACGCGCCCATTGTGCGCGTGCGGCCAGGCCGGGAGGTTGAACGCTTGGGGCTGGAATGCATGGGGCATAGCGGCGGGCTGGAGGGATTGGTCGATCACTATGTCGCCACGTTTAACGGTGCACAAGTGAGGTGCTCGGTTAATGGCCCGTCGCTGCTGCTGCGTCAGGTGGACTCGTGAGCGCGGCGGATGTTGTGCGGCTGCTGCTGTCCGCTATCGGGTTCGCGGCGGGCTGTCGCCTGCTGGTTTGGCTGGCGGATGCGGTTTGGTCGGCGGTTTGGCGCGGGGTGGTCGAGCCGATAGTTCAGTGTTTTAAAACGTATGCAGGAGATTGACCATGAGTAGTAGTACCGAGAACCCGAATATTTTTGAGCGCATAAAAACCATTTTGAGCAACGCCTTTAGCCGGTCGCCGGAGCCGCCGCCGGCTGGTCAGGAGGTGAAATACCGCACCGACGCCATGGGCAGGAAATGGCCCGAGTATTTGATTCAGCCGCTGGATTTGGCGCGCGACGACATGATGGCCTTGTTCGTGGGGCGCTATCTGGAAACGCAAGCCATCGTGCAGGCATTGAAGCTCGACTTGATGACAGCCATCAGCGTGTTTATCGAAACGGCGCGCGCCGAATACAGCGAAACGGTCGGGGGCGAGAAAGGTAACGTGTCGTTTTTGTCGTTTGACGGTGTTTGGAAGTTGCAGCGGAAGTGCCACAAGCAAATGGCGTTCAACGAGCAGTTGCGCATTGCCATGGCGCTGATCGACGACTATTTGTCCGACTTGGCGACCGGTGCGCCGGAAGAGCTGAAGCTGTTGGTGAGAAGCGCCTTCATGACGGACGAAAGCGGCAATATCAGTGTTGCCAGGGCGCTGGCGTTGCGTAAGTTCTCGTTTCCCGATGATCGCTGGCGGCGCGCCATGGAGGCCATCGTGAGCGGCATCGTCGTGTCGGGCAGTGTCGACTATTTCAATTTGTACAAGCGCAACGATGCCACGAAGAAGTATGAATTGGTGCCAATGGACTTTGCGGCGCTATGAGTCAGCGCATCAATCTACAGCAGCTGCTTGGCCGGTTGGCGGCGGTAAGACGACGGAATGCTAGGGTCGGAGGCAGCGCCGGACGAAGCATTAACTGCGACGGTACAGGACGCGGGCGGCCACTGCCAAAGTGTGGCAACCCCATTCAAACATCACGCGAGGAAGCTTATGAAAACGAAACCCACTGATGACGAAATCGATGACGTGTTGAACCGGTGCGCGCAAGCGCAGGACGAGGGCGAGTCGATTTGTCCCGGCGCAAGCTATGAGCAAGGGGTCGCGGCGGCCATTGAGTGGTTGCGCCTCGACGGCGACAACCCGCTGAATTAACTCACTGACAAACACGAGGAAATCATCATGAAACAGTCTGAATTAATTGACTGCATTGTTGCGGCAAATCACAACGCCGCGCAATCGCTCAATAAATCCCATGCCGCTGCTTTGCTGGGGCGGTTGGCCGTCGTCATAACTGCCGCGCTGGCGGATGGCGATGAAGTGACGCTGCCGCATCTCGGCAAATTTACCATCAAGGAACGCGCCGCGCGGCAGGGGCGGAATCCGGCGACGGGCGAGGCCATCACCATTCCGGCTGGGCGGGCCGTCGTTTTTAAGCCGGTTAAGGCGTTGAAGGACGCTGTGGGGTGGCGGAATGACGCTTGATAAGGATGACTTTGTCAGCAAGGTTTCGTTTGTCAGTGATGAGTCCGAAATCGATGCGCTCTGCGTGCAGTGGCTGGAATTACTGGCGCTCGATTATCACGGCGGCAAGGAGGGCGAGGTGGCCAAGGCGTTGCTGGAGCAGGTGAAGAAGTTGTTGGACATCAACCAATAGGTGCGGTGAGGCGGTGAACCCCATGAAAAAACGCCTCTGGACCGAACACGAGCTGGAACAGCTCCGCCTGCATTATGCAGACACGCTGACAACCGATCTGGCGCGCCGCTTTGGCCGCAATGTCGCTAGCGTCTACCGCAAGGCGCATGAGCTGGGACTTGGCAAGAGCGCCGAATATTTATCCAGCCCCTCGGCGCGCCGACTGAATGGCGCAGAGGGTAAAGCCTCGCGGTTCTGTAAGGGGCATGGCCCGTGGAATGCCGGCGTGCGCGGGTATCAGGCCGGCGGGCGCTCAATGGAAACGCAGTTTAAAGCCGGCACGTTGAACGGGCGTGCCGCACAACTGCATGCGCCCATCGGTAGTGAGCGCATCAGCAAGGACGGTTACCGGGAGCGGAAAATTTCGGAGGTCGGGCGCGGCAGTCAGCGGTGGCGGTTTGTCCACTTGCTGCTGTGGGAGGAGGTCCACGGCCCCGTGCCACCCGGTTATGCCGTCGTTTTTTGCAACGGCAATCGGGCCGACGTGCGCATCGAAAATTTGGAGCTGATCAGCCGCGCCGATCTGTGCCGCCGCAACACTATTCACCGCTTTCCGCCCGAGTTGAAAGCCGCTATGCGGACACTCGGCAAACTTAAACGTGCCATTGAGGCTGCCCATGAAAAACAAGCTTGACGATTTGCGCAATCACCTGTTCGCCACACTGGAAGCGTTGCAGGACGAGGAAAAACCCATGGAGCTGGAGCGCGCCAAGGTCATCGCCGACGTGGCGCAAGTGCTGGTCAGTTCGGCGAAAGTTGAAGTGGACTTTTTAAAAGTTTTTGACGGCGACGGCGTGGTCAGCGGGTTTTTCCCGGCAGACAGGAATCCAGGCACGCAGGGGAGGATTGGCCATGGCTAGATCATCTCCTTGGCGGACCATGACCGACAAGCAGCGGCAATCAGCCATTGCCAAAATCCACATCGCCAAAACCCAGGTGGGCATGGCGGATACTGATTACCGCGCGCTGTTGCGGCGCGTGGCCCAAGTGGATTCGTCGAAAAAACTGAATGACGCCGGCATCGACAAAGTGCTGGCCGAAATGGCGCGGCTGGGGTTTCAGGCGACGCGGCCAGCGCGGGCGGGACGCAAAGCCAGCGGCAGCGAGGACAAGCAGCCGCTGCTGGATAAGATCGACGCCATGCTGGCCGAGGCCGGGCTGTCCAGCCGCTATGCCGACGGCATTGCGACGCAGATGTTCAGCCCCAGAGGGATCGACGGGAAAAAGCCGCCGGTGATCCACCGCACATGTGATGCGCGGCAGCTCAGAGCCATCGTGACGGCGCTGGATAAACAGGCGAAAAAGAAGGAGGCGGCATGAGCACGTTGCAAAGCGGCACAGCCATTAGCGGGGCTTGCCTGGGGTTATCTGTTAGGCCGGAAGAAATGCTCTCGGTAATCCATCATCGAAGAAAAACGAACTTGCCCAACAAAACATCAAAATTTAAAGGTGTGTCGTGGGATAGCCATAGGGGGCGATGGAGGGCAGTGATTCAGGTGGCTCGAAAGCAAATTACTATCGGCCGCTTTGATGACGAGATTGATGCAGCCAGGGCGAGAGATCAGAAAGCTATTGAAATATTCGGTCAGTTTGCTGACCTTAACTTCGGTGTGGCTTAACAGCAATTGCGCCGCCTAACAAACCATGAGCGAGGCATAAAAATGAACAATACAACCGAATTGACGGAAAGCGAACAAGCAGCCGTTGCCACGCTGAAAGCGGCTTTGGATGCGCTGCCGAAAAACCTATCTATCTCTGTTGATAGCGCGGAGGGAATTGTCGAAATCAACAAGCGCACGAGCCATTGCTCAGCGGTCGTTGTCGGTATGTTTCGCTGCGCCCACGCATTCTTTTAGCCATGACGGAGCGTCGAAAGTTTATCCGCCAGGCGTTTGTCGCATTTCGGCCAAAGCGCGAACAGTTCACCGACGCGCTGGGTTGGGCGAGGGATGCCTGGGATTTTCTTTCCGCCAACGGCGAGGGCGAAGCCAGGTCTCGTGAACCGCGTGAGTCCGGCGTGGATTGGTACGGCAAGCTGAGCCACCGCCAGCGCGAGCAATTCGATGTCTTTTGGAAGGCGTATGGCTACAAGAAAGGCAAGGCTGGGGCGGCGATGCGTTTCGGGCAACTGGGCGATTTGCCGGGCGAAGTGTTTTTGCGCATCGTCGCGGCGGCCAGGGCCGAGGCGCGGCAATGGAAGGACGGGGCGTTTCCTGCTGGCCAGACGCGCATTTATGCCCAGGGCTGGCTGGAGGCGCGGCGTTGGGAGGATTACGAGCCGCCTGCTCAGGCCGCCCTCACCCCCGGCCCCTCTGCGGATCGGCGGGAGCTGTTAAGCAAGCTGGCCGGCTTGCGGCAGCTTAACAGCGCCAAGCCGAACCCGGCGCTGCAACAGCAAATCGACGCGCTGGAGGCGCAGCTGGGAGATGGGCAGCCGTGATCGACCGCGTGCCGGACAATCTGCCGCTGCACCTGCTGCCGCCGACGTTGCGGCAGATTGCCGAGCTGTGCGGGTTGCCGGTGCTGGTGAAACTCGTGCGCCGGTTCGGCGGCTCCAGCCTATGGATACCGCAGGCTGACCATTTAACGGACAGCCCGCTGTTGCCGCTGATCGGCGCAGAGGCGGCGCAGCGGCTGGCGGCGGCCTTCGGCGGGCGGTATTTGCCCATCGGCAAGGCGCATCAGGCCATGCTGCACATTCGCGATGCGCAAATCACCTATGAGCACTACCAGCTGGGGTACAGCGTGGTCCGGCTGGCGCGGCGCTGGTGGCTGTCGGATCGGCAGATACGCACCATCGTCGGCAAAACGCCGCTGCCGGCGTCGCCGCAGTTGGATTTATTCGGCGAGGTGGCGTGATGGCGTGGGAGTGTCTTGGTGGCCGGCTGCCGCTGTTTCCTCATCGGCAGGCCGCCGAATTACTGAAAACCGGGCGCTTGGCCGACCCTGGCGCGCTTGTTGAGCAGGTGCGGCAAATACATGACACGGCCCGCTGCCTGGAGGGCGAGAACATCACGCTGCGCGCCGAGGCGCTGCGGTTGCGGCACGAGAATGAATTTATGTTGCGGCTGATCAATGAGCGGTTGCTGCCATGACGGCTGTGGAGTGCGTAGGCTGGGTTAGCGGTCCTCCGCGTAACCCAGCAATGACACGCGGTCATGCTGGGATTCGCCGACTCATCCCAGCCTACGTGCTGGACGGTGTGCGAGCGCTCCGACAGCCATAGCGCCGCCGTCGCTGCGCTTGGGGCGGCGCACTCCATAAGATTTTTTGACAACGCCGGCGGGGTGTGTATCAATATCCGCGCCTCGGACGCATCCGGGGCCGGGATTCGAAGCCCGCCGGAAGATACAGCCCGAAATGGGCGCTTGTGCGCCTTTTTTCGTCTGCGTTGTCCTGCCTGAGTTATGGCGGGTGGCGTGGGGCCGTCGCAGGACGGGCCGGTTTGCTGTATCGCCGGTACTTCGAACCCCACGTCATCCGCCACCCTATCCGATTCGAAGCGAAGTCGGTGGTCGTTTTTTTTAACTCACGTAGGAGATACAGCAATGAAAAATCAATTCTTAACCCCGTTCCGATTCGAAAACCACACAGTGCGCGTCCAGGTCGACGAGTACGGTAATTCATGGTTCTGCGCCAAGGACGTGTGCGATATTCTGGGCTACGGCAACGACAGCGCCGCCATCAAGAAGCATTGTAAGTCGGATGGGGTCACAAATCGGTACCCCATCGCTGATAGGCTTGGGCGCACGCAATACCCATCCTTCATCAACGAAGGCAACATGTGTCGGCTCATCATCAAAAGCCAGATGCCCAGGGCCGAAAAGTTTGAGGCTTGGGTGTTCGATGAAGTCCTGCCGTCGATCCGCACGACCGGTGGCTACCTGACGCCGGAATTGCAAGCCGAGATCGACCATTTGCGCGCACGCAACGCCCAGTTCAGCGCCGACCACCTGCAAGCCCTGCAACAGGAAGTGCTGCGCTGCAACCCGCGTTTGGCGGACGTGCTCAATCTCAAGCGTATCGGCTATTCCATCAGCCGCATCGCCGACATGCTGCACTTTGGTGAAACCACCATTGGCCGCGATATCGCCAAGCTGGAAGCTTGCGGGTTTTCGGTGGCGGCTGGCGTTCCATCGCTGACGGCGGGAGGTGCGGCATGATGGTCGCCGACCCACCTTTTAACGTGCTCCATCAGGGCGCAACGGTAACGGTTGATGACCTATCTGTTGCGCTGTGGCACGAGAAAATCAACGCTGAAAGCGCGCTGAGCGCGGCACAGCGCGCTTTATCCAAGGCACAACGGGAGTTCACCCGCGCGAAAAAAGCCCGTGATGCCGCCCGGTTGCGCTGGCTGGATGCTGCCGAAGAGCGGGTTATGCTGCCGGATGCGTCGGGCAATCCGCTGATGAGGGAGGTGCTGGAAATCCTGGACTCCGCGCCACGTCGACGGGCGGCGGTGAGATAAATGGACATCGGGATAGGCATTTTGTTGGTGGTGGCGTTTGCCGCCGGGTTCGGCTGGGGACTGTGGGCCAATGAGGCTGCCAAGCAGTATCTCTACCGCAAAGACAAGACGGGACGGTTTTTGATGGATATCCCGGCCACCGAGGAGCACATGCAGCTTGCCAGGGTCTTTCTTGGAGCCGCTATCGACAGGCGGCGCGATGGTTCGGCGGGTGACGCTCAGTCACGGTAAATAAAAAAGCCCCGCACGGATGCGGGGCTTTTTTGCAGGCGTTTTGGCACAACTCAGATAATTGCGCTATAGTTTTAATGGTATGAAACCGGCCTCTCAGCCGGTTTTTGACGTTTTTCTGGAAGCATGTTTAGGAACCAACCCACTATTATTGGGTTGGTTCTTGCAAGAAGCCTTAGTCAATCCGCTTCGCGGCGGCTTTGAGAGTTGAGCGATTGAACACTATGAACACCCAGCAACACGTGATCCACTTTCTACAAGGCATGGCCGCTTTGTGGCCACATTCGCCATCCACCTATCTGCCGCCGAATGGGGGCGGCTTTGCGAAGGATCGGCAAGCCATGCACGATGATATGCGATCCGTTGGCAATGACATGCGTAGCGCGTTGAAACGGCATGAGCAGACAGCGGCAAATCAGCGCTAAATCGCCGGGTCAGGAGCTGACGTTTCATGATCATGAAACCGATACGCCCGTTTTGCCGGTGGCGCAAATCGAGCAGCTTCACCAATTCAGGCCCGACCGGGTGGATTGGATTTTTGAGCAAACCGAGCGGGAGGCCGAATCCCGAAGAAAGGAAACCCGGCGTATCAACACGCTGATTTTTATCGAACGTTTCGCCGGCATGTTGTTCGCCTTTTTATTGGGCTGCACCGGCCTTGCCGGGGCTATCTGGCTGGCCGTGCAAGGCCGAGAGGTCGCGGCCTCTTCCCTCGGCGGGGTTACCTTGGTTAGCCTGGTCTCGGCGTTTATCTTCGCCAGTCGAAGAAAATAACCAGCGCTATAAATAAAGCCCCGCTTCGGCGGGGCTTTTTTATAGGGCCATAGGATGCGCTGAACGAAGGGAAGCGCATCGTTCGGGGTGCGAGGATGCCGCGAATGATGCGCTTCGCCGACTCAGCGCATATATGGACTCCTCCCGATTGCAAGCATTTTCTCGTTGAT
>SCQD01000011.1 GCA_004299145.1 Methylococcaceae bacterium
TCGCCAGATCGTTCAAAGTGCCGCAAGCGGCCAGCTTGCCGATGTCGCCGCCGGGAAAAAACAGCGGGCTGACCACATAGGCGTCGGTGGTGAACGCCAGACGCGCGCCGCCGCAGTTCAGCACGGCGCTGTCGTGGCGCTGGTCCAGCCAGGGATTGGCCAGCGCCGGGCGGACCAGTTGATCCAACAGTTGCTGCATCAGGCGACCGCCGCCGCCGTGCGCCATCACGGCGTGGGGATACTGGCCGAAAGGGAGGGGACATGCGTTGGTCATGGTTTTTCCGGGGTGGTGGGTCGACGTAGAAGGGTACGCTGTGCGTATCCTGTTTTCCATGCTTGTTATGGGAGCCGGCGTTGCTGCCCGCCGTGGATCATAAGGTGGACCCAGCAATTTGCCGGCAAAATCGTTGTACTTTAAATGGATTTGTAATCCTAGGACTACATACAGGCATACCGAGGCTGTGATATTTTTTGCAGCGCCAAGAGCGATTTGAGATCAACGTGGCAATAACCGGTTTTTTAGTTTGCCGACAGTTATGGTTGGCGAGCTAAAGCAAGTAAGGTTTTTGCCCTTACACCGATACGACGCCTAAATCTGTGTGGCTACGCATCATTGATTTATATGTGGTTGTTTTGTAATGACTTTGCAAAAGCTGGCATTAAAATTTTAGACATCACTTGTGACGCATAAACCAGCTGGTTTATGCGTCACAAGTGATCTCTAATTCTCGTTAAGATCAATGGGGTCGCTGCCTCCTATTATTCACTACATTTGGAGAATCAAATGACTTACGAATGCGCTTTGTTGGGTATGCACGGAATGGGCAACTTGACACAAAATGAGTTCAAATCTGATATTGCGAAGCTGAGGCAGAATCTGGCTGATCGCTTGCCAGCAAATAGATTTTCTAAGATATATATCCCTTCTTCCGGGATTTTTTATAGTGATCTAACGCAACAACAAGAAGATGACGTTTGGGAGGCAATGATTACTCAAGGTGGGCTGAATACTGGCTTGGTACGTAGAAACACCATCAACCGTATTCGTCGATTTATTATTTCTGGATTTTCGGATGCCACCGCATTTGCTGGTTTTAACGGTTCTGGTACTCGTCAGCCATATACGGAAGTACAAAAATGTATTTATGATGCTTTAAATGACGTTTATACGGTTTGCGGAAAAGATGTCCCTATAGTCATAATTTCTCAGTCATTGGGATGCCAAATCCTGTCGAATTATCTTTGGGATGCACAACGATATTGGCAGAACACAACATTAGGCGGTAACTTTGCAATCGATTCGCGCAGCATTTGGAAAAACCACCAAACTACTAATTACGATAGTTTTTTATGTCTACAATCACTAAAAACTTGGTTCACTACTGGTTGCAACATTCCCATCTTTGTTTCTGGTTTTCAAGACGTACGCGCCGTTCATAATCGACAACATGGTTATAACTTTGACTGGTTCAACTATTTCGATTACGACGATATATTAGGGTATCCCCTTGCTCCGATGGGGGGTTTATTTGATCCCAATAGCACCGGTCACGGTCAATCTTATGCAAACGCCGTGACGGATATTCAAATAAATGCCAATGATGGAATATGGGGTGCAATTGCATCAAGTTGGAATCCGATGTCACACACGCAATATTGGGGTGACGACGCTGTTTTGAAAGCACTCGCCAGCGCATTGTAAAATTGGGATCAGAAGTAAATGCCTAACTCAACGCTCAAGGTGACGCTTCGCCGCTATCGCGGCTCGCGCACCTTAGCTCTGCGTTAGACGTTGTTATCTCACACAAAAACCTCGCGATGCTCAAATAAAAATGCGAAACATGCAAATCCCTGGAATACCCCAAGAGCAAATCGCAAACCTATTGAAGGAGGTTTAAGATACGTTCGAGATTACTTGGCTAGCATCCTCGCTATCCCATAGATTAAAGTCCCTATGGAAAAGAAATGACGAATTGGCCACGATTGAACTTGCAACGCTTGGTAGTGCGCTTGTATACCTCAAAACAATAAACCATGTTTGGTTAAAGAAACGTATCGCAGACATTAAACGAAATAACGCTTCTGCCCACGGATACCTTATTTGAAATAATCTGCGTCTATATGCTAGCAAGTGGCGGAATGAACATAAAGCCAACAGAAGGAGAAACTCCTGGCGTTGACGCATCAATTACTTTTGACGACGGTTACAAGCTGTTTATATCACTAAAAAATCACGACATATCAAGCCACGAACAGTTCTTTCGTGATCGATGCAAAAAAGCAAGGCAATTTTCACAAAAATTGCCACGGTCTCAGGGTAAGCAACGCCAAATATTGATTGAAGGTTCCCAATAAGCGAAAGACGGGGTCAGGCCTTACGTTTGACGTTTTCAATGTAAATTGTAAGGCCTGACCCCGTCTTTCGTTTCGTCTTTTCGTCTTTTGGAAGAGGCTTGCTGCCCTAAGCCGCTCGGCGCATGTGCATGTCCATGTGAACGTCGGCGAAAGGACACACCAACCCGCCGCTTGCTGTACGCTCGATCAGACCCAACTCTACCAAAACGCAGGCATCTTCATGCACGCGCTTCACGTCGCGTCCCAACCGCCGCGCCAACTCACGCACCGGCACTTCGCCCGCTCCCAGCAAGGCGGATACCATCGCCCAACGCCGACTGGTAAGCCGCGAAAAGAACGCGCCAGGCGTCTCAAAATTGAGCGTTTCACCCTGGTAAGCGGGGATCGAGAAGGCAGGCCGTGCCGCTTGTCGTAAGGCACTACGCCAATCCGGGTTGATGGTGATAGTCAACGTACGTGCCGCCATTTTTCTACCTCTGCAATAAAATCATCAATCAACTTGTCCACGTCCACGAACAAGTAAGGTGTTTCCGTATCTTCCACGTGTTTGTGGTCGCCCTTGCCGCGCTCGTTGTCGAAACCAATCACACGCTTGCCGTTTTCTACATACACCAGACGATACTTGTAAAAATGCTCAGAAGGCGGGATCGTATCGGGCACACGCCAAACCACCATCTCAATTCCCGTACCATCATCGGCGATGTCACGAAAACGTGTAATTAACTCGGCTTTCATGTTGGCTATTGTGACAACAAGTCAATAGGTTGTCTATTTTCCTCGTTGGTCATGGCCATACCGCTCCATTCATGTTCACCCCCGCCGCGCGTGCCAGCTTACCGATGGTCAATGCTGCTGACCGGCCTGGCAATCGTCACCAAGCAAAGTCCGGTAAAAGGCACATTTTTTGCTAACACAAGTTGATTCGCAACAAAACCAGGAGGTGATTGATCGACGGTAATCTTATGAACAACTCCGAATACCCAGATATCCCCATGACTCCACTCATCAAAACAGGGCACCTGTATGAATAGAAAAATACGTTGGCTGGTCATCCCAGCCGTAACCCTGGCGGTGATCGCCACCATCGCCTGTACCCCGATGAACCCGCACCCGATGGACATGACCCAGGCAGTGGAAAACGCCAAATCCAACACAGACCACCAGGCGCTGGCGGCCCATTACCTGGAAGAAGCAGCCTCCCTGGACAAAAAAGCGGCGGAACATAAGCAACTGGCCGCGCAATACAAGGCGCGTGCTTACCTGTACGGCAAGCAGGCCGACACTTTTCTGCAGCACTGCAACCTGCTGATACGCAACTACGAGCAGGCCGCCGACATCAACCGGCAAATGGCCAAAATGCACCAGGACATGGCCAGCGGTACCGCCCCTTAAACCACGTCGGCCAAAACGAGGCATGGCGCCGCCGCGCCCTGTTTTGGCCGCGCCCGCCCCAAACAGGTGCAATTTGGTGCATTAAACCGAAAGCAAACGCGGAGCGAACCAGTCAGTCTGATCAGCAAAATTGGCAATAAAGGTACATTTGTTCCACGCCCCTCGGCGTAACGTGCAGTTCTTTGTCGTCCCGTTTTCCCAGTGGTCTTTTGCATGCATGGCGTGTTCGTCCATAGTCGTTATTCTTTTGTCAAAGCATGGATGATCGGACATGCCGCGCCGCGCACCCCGCTATCGCATTGTTCAATCAAGGCCGCCAGCACGGCGCGCATCGTCGTCAAATCGGCCAGCTTGGCCTCGATCGAAGCCAGCTTGCGGACGGCCAGTTCCCGCGTTTCGGCACAACAGTCCGCGCCATCCAGGTGCAACAGGCTACCGATTTCATTGAGGGTAAAGCCCAACGCCTGCGCCTGTTTGATGCAGCGTATACGCTTTGCCGCATCGACCGAATAACGCCGGCATGCCCCCGCCGGCTTGTCCGGCTGATCCAGCAGGCCGCGCCGCTGGTAATAGCGAATGGTTTCCACGTTCACACCCGCCGCCCGTGCCAGTTGTCCGATGGTTAATGCTGCGCTCACGCCCTTGACTCCGTACCATGCTACGGAGTCTATGCTACGCCGACCCCAACAAGTTGAGGAGTGTCCACCCCATGAATACGAAAACTTCACTGATCGCCGGGGCGCTGGCCACCGTTATTGCATCCCTGTGCTGCGTCGGACCGCTGGTGCTGCTGGCGCTGGGTATCGGCGGCGCCTGGGTGAGTAACCTGACCGCCCTGGAGCCCTACCGGCCTGTTTTCATCGGCATGACGCTGCTGTTTCTGGGGCTGGCGTTTCGCCAACTCTACCGGGTACCGCAAGTCTGCGATTCCGCCATGCCCTGCGCCGATGCCGATGCGCTCAAGCGCCGAAGGCTGGTGTTCTGGCTGGTCAGCGTGCCGCTGCTCGCGCTGCTGGCCGTGCCTTGGCTCGCCCCATGGTTCTATTGAGAGGAAACTTCCATGCGTTTAATCTCCGTTTTTACCCTATGCGCCCTGCTGATAGCCGCCGTTTCCGCCGGCCCCTTGCAAACCATTGTGCTCGACGTGCAAAACATGACCTGCCAGCTCTGCCCTCTCACGGTCAGGAAGGCGCTGCAAAAAGTGCCGGGCGTGGCGGAAGTCAGCGTCGATTTCGCCCACAAGACCGCCACCGTGGCCTTCGACCCGGATAAGGCCGATACGTCCGCTCTGGTCAAAGCCACGACCAACGCGGGCTATCCCTCCACGCTCCACCCATGAAGCCAGCCATGAATAAATCTGCGCCCATACTGGAATCTGTATTGACCTGCCCGCATTGCGGTTTCAGCAAACAGGAAACCATGCCCACCGATGCCTGCCTGTATTTTTACGAATGCACGCACTGCCAAACGCTGTTCAAGCCCAAGCCGGGCGATTGCTGCGTGTTCTGTTCCTATGGTTCGGTCAAGTGCCCGCCGATTCAAATGCAGCGGGGCTGTTGCGGTTGACGTGACAAATTTGCGGGAACACACTGGGGTTCCTACAACCGTGGATAACTTTGAAACTATGAAGGAAAGTAATCGATGCTATGTGGCAATACCTCCTTAAATTCGCACTGACAGCCATTGTCGTCGTGGCTATTTCGGAAGTTGCGAAGCGCAGTTCATTTTTAGCGGCCTTGCTCGCCTCATTGCCGTTGACTTCGCTGCTGGCTTTTGTGTGGCTTTATCTGGAGACAGGCGATACGCAAAAGATCGCCGCGCTGTCACAGCACATATTCTGGCTGGTCATTCCGTCATTGTTGCTGTTTGTGTTGCTCCCCATGCTTTTACGCGCGGGTGGGAGCTTTTGGGGGAGCCTCGGTCTGTCGTCGGCGGCAACCGCCGTGGCCTATTTCAGTATGATTTGGCTGATGGACCGGCTCAGTATTGACATTTAGTTTGACCGACTGTCCGTTTCGTTTTCACTCCGCGCCATCTTTATTCAGCATCCCGGACTCATGGCGCAGCAAAATTAAGGTTTACCGCAAAACGCAGGTTTCAAGAAGCGGGTGTATACTTCCCCTCCATGAAAAACATGAGTCTGGTTCAGGGTTGTTTGATGTGGGTGCTGTTGATGCTGGCGCTGCCGGTAGCGGCGGGCGTCCAGTGCGCCCAGCACAAGCATCCCCATCCAGCCGCCGAGTCTGTTGTGGCGCCCTTGCTGCACGCTTTCACCGACAGCGCCCCTGCCGGTTTGATCCACCCTAAAACCATCCCGGCAGTACCGCACGAAAGCGAATACACCGGCAACATCCTATCCCACAGTCATTGCGCCGACCACGGACACACCCAGTGCACCGCGTGTTGCGCGGTCGTTGTCGCGTCATCCTGGTCGGCGTCCTGGCAAAATCCACGGCAACCGTGGCTGGCAGGTCGCATTGCCGACTTCGCCGGTCGTCATCCTCCCCCCGAAACCAAACCTCCCTCCTCATCTTCCCCCGTAAAGAGCTGAGAACCCGACACGCTTCTCACCCTTTTGCGAAAAATCCGCTCGCGCCCTGCTGCCGCGCATGGTTTGCCGTTGCGCGGAATCCAGCATAGCCAAGCGTATAACCTGTCGCGGCGCCGTTCGGCGGTCGGCGTTGTTCGATCCACTCGAATGACGATCCGCCGCCGACAGGCGCCGAGCATATATCTTGGAATCGATGAGGTAACCCCGATGAAACGTAAAACCCTGTTGGCCATTCTGGCCTTGATCCCCCTGTTGATCTCCTGCGCGGCCCAGTCCCCGCATCCCATGGAAATGGCGTCGGCACTGCAAAGCGCCAAAACGCGCGCCGACCACGAAGCCTTGGCCAAGCATTACGAGGAAGCCGCCGCTGAAATGCAAACCAAGGTCGACGAACACAAGCAGCTTTTGGCGCACTATGAAAGAGAACGCTATCTCTACGCCAAACAGTGGCCCGCCATGGCCGATCACTGCCGGAACCTGATCCGCTTCTACGAAGGCGCGACTCAGGAAAACCGGCAGATGGCGGAGCTCCACCGAGCAGTGGCGGCGAACGTCAATTCCTGATTCACTCGAACGATCATGGCGCGCGCGCCATGATCGTTCCCCTCACCCCGACCCTCTCCCTCTGGGAGGGGAAACAAGAGAGAGCAATTATTATGCAAGCAATATCTTTGAAATTTATCATCAGCCTAGTACTCGGCATGGGGATGATGGCGACGGCTGGCAGCTGTTGGGCGAAAAATCCAAGCAGAGCACTCAAGGAATATTCGTTGACGGCGGAGGAAATAACCTGGGAGCCACGCCCCGGCTTAAAGCTGAAAGGCTGGGCCTATAACGGCCAGATACCAGGACCGGAAATTCGGGTCAAGGAAGGTGATCGGGTACGCATTACCCTGACGAATAACCTGCCGACGCCGACGGCCATCCATTGGCATGGCCTTGATGTGCCAGCCGACATGGATGGCGTGCCGGGAGTCAGCCAGGACCCGGTACAACCGGGGGAAACCTTTGTTTATGAGTTTATCGCCAAACAAAGTGGAACCCGTTTCTACCACACGCACGGCTCAGGCGGCGAGATGCCGGACGAGGCATTGCAAATGCAAATGGGATTGTATGGAGCGTTTATCGTCGAGGGCAAAAATGAACGCAAGGCTGATCGGGACTATACCGTCATTCTTTCTGATCGGAATGCCGCCTTGGCGCCGATGAGCATGCAGATGAAGATGGAACCCGACCTTTTTTTCATCAACGGCAAACTGTCGCCGGCCATTGATCACCTGATGGTCAAGCAAGGCGAGCGGGTAAGGCTGCGGCTGATCAATGCCAGTTCGATGACGACTCATCCGATGCACCTGCACGGCCATACCGGCAAGGTGGTGGCGATCGACGGCAACGGGCTTAAATTTCCCCTGCTGAGGGATACCGTTCCGCTGGCGCCGGGTGAGCGCTACGACGTCGAATTCACGGCGGATAATCCGGGCCTCTGGGCATTCCACTGTCACGAATTGCATCACGCCGACACGGGCATGGTCACTTTGCTCCACTATGAAGGACAGTAATCGGTAGGACTGTCAGGTATGCGCCGTTTCCACAGGGGGATGGCGCATCAATGACGTACGGCGAATACTGAGAGCAAATGCCATGGCGACGCTATCGACACCCCCAGCCGAGCAGGCCGGCGCCGACCCCCGAAACGCGCTGCTTGCCGGCAAGCTAATCCATCGAAAAATCCTGATCCGGTTATTTTTGGGTTGGTCGATACTGAGCTTGGTGGTAGGCGGCATCGTGTTGTTCCTGGAAATCAATAGGGTCGAAGCACGGGTTCACCAGCTTGCGCTCAAGGAGTCGGCCAGCTTCAGCGGGGAATCCGCCCACAATCTGGACAGCATCGACCGAAACGCTTTCGAGCACTTGACTGAACTGGCGCGGCAGTTGGTCGAGCAACATTTCCTCGTCGTCGAGCTGTATGATCGAAGCCAGCAACTGAAACTCGAAGCCGTTCGGGATGGAGAAGAGTTTTCCGAACAAACGATTGGCCAATACCGGCATAGGTTTCCCAAGGAACAGGAGTTTTCCCACCAACTGCACTTCGTCGACGGCGAGCTGTTGCTGGTCGTCCTGGTCCCCCTGAAAGACGCGCAAAATGCGCTGACCGGCTACTTCGAGGGCATCTACCAAGTAGACCGGGAAACGCTGGACGGCATCGAACAGGAGGTTTTTCGCACGCTGGCCTTCGTGACGCTCGGCATCTCCCTTACGACTTTGCTGATGTATCCGATCATGCTCAACCTCAACCGTTGGCTCATCGGCCTGTCCAACACGCTATTGAAAGGCAATTTGGAATTGATGAACGTGCTCGGCCATGCGATTGCCGAGCGCGATTCCGACACCAACAGCCACAACTATCGCGTTACTTACTACGCCTTGCGGTTGGGCGAGGCCCTCGGGCTCCCGCCGGAAAAGCTGCGCGATCTGATTGCCGGCGCATTTCTACATGATGTCGGCAAAATCGGTATCCGCGATCCGATTCTGCTCAAGCCGGGCGAATTGACGCCAGAAGAGTTCCAGGTCATGCAGACCCATGTATTGCTTGGGATGAATATCCTGAACCGGTCGAGCTGGCTGCGGCGCGCGCGGGACGTGGTCGAGTTCCACCACGAAAAATACGACGGCAGCGGCTATGTGCGCGGATTAAAGGGCCAAGAAATTCCGCTGAACGCACGGCTGTTTGCTATCGTAGATGTATTCGATGCACTGACTTCCCAGCGACCTTACAAGGAACCCTTGGCTGTCGACGAAGCCATCGGCCTTCTGGAAAAGGGCAGCGGCAGCCACTTCGATCCGCGTTTGACAACCGTATTCATAAAGCTCGCGCCCAGACTCCATGAAGAAGTCAGCCGCCTGAACGAACGCCGGCTCGAAACGATGCTGCAGCAAATCATCGCCCGCTATTTTTTGGCCAGTGCCTGAGAGCACAGGGGTGACTCTGGTAAAGGGCGATTTACGCTGGAATTGGTTAAAGTGATACGCCGGGCGCCCAACATCGCCCCAGGAGTTGCCGCATGACTGTCCGCCTGATTATTTTGAGTTTTGCCGCTACCGCGCTGTGCTGCCGCCTGGCCGGCGCCGGAGAAGCATCGGCCAGTCTGACCGAACTGGTCAGGGAAGCGCTGGCCAACAATCCCGACATCCAGGCCGGCTTGCAGCGGGTGGAAGCGGCCCGAGCGGTGGTGCCGCAGGTGCAGACCCTGCCGGACCCCAAGGTGCTGCTGGGTTACCGGGATATGCTGCCGCAGCGGGAAGTGATGTACGGCATGAGCCAGGAAATCCCTTTTCCCGGCAAACTGGGCCTCAAGGGGGAAATCGCCGGCCGCGACGCCGAACGCATGGAGCAGGAATACCTGGCGACGCAACTGGCCGTGGTCGCCAAGCTCAAGGAAACGTTCTACGACCTGCACTTCGTGCACGATTCCATCACGGTGCTGCATAAAACCCAGCGGCTGCTGCAGGATTTCGCGCAAACCGCGGCAGCCCGCTATGCCGTCGGCCAGGCGGCCCAGCAGGACGTACTGCGGGCACAGACGGAGATTTCCCGGCTGCTGGCGCGCCTCGCCACGCTGGAGCAGCGCCGCCAGTCGCTGCACGCCGACATCAACCGCTTACTCAATCGCTTGCCCAGCGACCCACTGGCTGCTCCGCGTGAGATTGCTTTTACTCCCCTGCGGCACTCGCTGGATGAATTGAATGCGCTGCTGGACCAGACATCGCCGCTGCTGCGCGGCCGGGAAAAAAGCCTGGAGGGCAGCGGTCAAGCCGTGGCCCTGGCCAAGAAAGCATACTTGCCCGACTTTGAACTGGACGCGCGGGGCATGCGCGATACGGCCATGCGGCAGGATGGTTACCAAATCATGCTCAACGTGAAGGTGCCGCTGTACTTCGCCACCAAGCAGCGGGAAGGCGTGCGCGAAGCGGAAGCCAACCGCGCCGCCACGTTCCAGGACCTGCGCGCGCTGCGCCAGGAACTGCTGGCGCAAATCAAGGACGGCATGGCCCAGGCCGAACGGGCCGCGCAATTGGTGCAGCTGCTGGGCGATGCCATCATTCCACAGTCGCGCATGACCCTGGCCTCGGCCCAGGCCAGCTATGCCGTCGGCAAGGTGGATTTTCTGACCCTGCTCAACAGCCTGCTGACCTTGCAGGAAAATGAGCTGGAATACCACAGCGAATTGGCCGAGCATGAAAAAGCCCTGGCCAGGCTGGAAGGCATCATCGGAGAAACGCCATGACGCCGAGATTGCGCGATGGACTGGTGGGGGCGGCGCTGGGCGCTGCCGCCATGCTGGCGCTATGGGCGGGTTCCCAGGCTCTGCTTCCCGCTGGTTCCCAAGCTCTGCTTGGGAACCGCTTTGCCGGAAGCTCCGGCTTCCCGTCCCGGCAAGAGCAGGACGGCGGCCATGGCCGGCCATTGCCGGCGGAACAGGAAGCCGGAGCTTCCAAGGCGGGGTTCCCAAGCGGGAGCTTGGGAACCAGCGGAACCAGCGGAACCAGCGGAACCAGCGGAACCAGCGGAACCAGCGGAACCAGCGGCAACCACGCCGGCCACGCGGCCGGCCATGGCGCAACGGCGCCGGCCAACACGCTGTTTATCGCCCCCGAACGCTTGCAAGCCATCGGCGTCAAATTTGAACCGGTGGCGCGCCGCCCGTTGGACCACGTCATCCGCACCGTGGGCCGGGTGGAAGTGGACGAGCGCCTGCTGTCGCGCGTCACCCTCAAGCTGGAAGGCTGGATCGACAAACTGTACGTCAATTACACCGGCGAATCGGTGCAGCGCGGCCAGGTGTTGTTTACGCTGTACAGCCCGGAACTGGTCGCCACCGCCGAGGAATACCTGATCGCCCTGCGCAGCAGCCAAACCTTGGGCCACAGCGATTTCCCCGAAGTGGCCGCCGGCGCCAGGGCCTTGCTGGCGGCCTCGCGCCGGCGGCTGTTGCTGTGGGACATCGAAGCCAGCCACTTGCGCGATCTGGAGCGCACCGGCCAAGTGCAGACCACCTTGCCGATCCATGCGCCGCAGAGCGGCACGGTCATCAACAAAATGGCGGTGGCGGGCTTGCAGGTAAAACCGGGCGACGAGCTTTACACCATCGCCGACCTGTCCAGCATCTGGATCGTGGGCGACATTTACGAATACGAGTTGCCGTTGATCGCGGTGGGCCAGAGCGCCGGCGTCAGCCTGTCCTATGCGCCGGACGAGGTATGGCAGGCCCGCATCGGTTTCATTTACCCCACCGTCGACCCGCAGACCCGTACCGGCAAAGTGCGCTTTGAACTCACCAATCCGGGTGAAAAGCTCAAACCCGGCATGTACGCCAACCTGACGCTGCGAGTACCGCTGGGCGAACGCCTGGCCGTGCCCAAGGATGCCGTGCTGGAATCGGGCGAGCGGCGCATCGTTTTCATCCATCACGGCGGCGGCCGGCTGGAATGGCGCAACGCCAGGATAGGTCAGCGTAGCGGCGACTGGGTGGAAGTGCTGGAAGGATTACAGGAAGGCGAACACGTGGTGACGGCGGCCAATTTTCTCATCGACTCGGAAAGCCAGTTGAAATCGGCGGTGGGAGGTATGGCGGGGATGAAGCATTAAGTAAACAAAAATGGCCTGACGTTTTCAATTAAACGATAGATGGATTAGGAGCGAAGAACGGGGTCAGTTTTCACAATCCAACAAATTATTGGAAGGTTATGTTGGATCGAAAAAATAATCGCCTAAAACCTACACGTATAAGGGTAAAGGCGGGGGCGTGAACGATTACGACAACGCCGAACGAATATCGGTTTGGGCAAAATCCTCGCCTTTGTACAGCAATGGCGTATCCCGCAGTTTTGCCAGTGCGTAGGTACAGCAATCGCCGAAATTCAGTCGCGCTGGATGATTGCCCTTGCCGTAGCGCTGCCAGACAGACAGCGCGGCTGCCGCTTGAGATCGGTCAAAGGGAATCGTTTCAGCGCCCAGCGCCAGCAACAACCGATCCGCGCGCTCCAATCCGGCTGCGCCATGGCGAGACGAAATCACAATACCCAGCTCGACATAGCTCACCGAAGACAGCAAGAGGGTGTCGGCCATGGCAAGCACTTCGGCGTAACGCGTAGCGTCTGGTTCATTGAGCAAAATGCAGAGCCAAGCCGAGGTATCGACCACCAGCGTCACTGGGGCAGTCCCAAAGGATGGTCGGCATAACCCAGAATTTCATCGGCGCTACGCCCATCGCATACCGGCAAAGCGGCGCATTCCCGTCCCATGACAAGAATGTCTTCAACACTGGGCTTGATGGATTGGGTAAGCGGCAACTTCCGCGCGTTTTCGAGCAGGACGATGATTTCTTTGTTCACCGAACGGTGGTGCGTTGCGGCCTGCTGCTTCAACCAGAGGTGCAGGTTTTCCGGTACTTCACGCAAACTCAAAGTAGACATGGAGATTCTCAATGGCGTTGTGATGGCATAACGCTATCATTGTGCCCTAGGCGGGTGCAACCCTTTTTAAGAACAGTACAAACAAACAGGCGATTGCCTGTCGACGAGAAAGCCAATATACTTTGCAGGGTTAGGGAATTTCTTCGCCAATGGGACGGCGCCATCGTAGTGGAATTCATGTTCGCGCCAACCGTGCGCGGCGCACCTTCGATCCGGGTACGGCAAATCCCCCGCCGTGCCGTAAATGTCCGTTATTTCCAGTCATCCTTCCGTTTGGTTAGCGCGCCCTATCCTCGCGCCTGGCCGATAAATCTCAGCGCTTTTCGCTTTCCTGCTTCGTTCGAAGGTCATTGCCGGTCGTTTCGGCTTATCCGCGAGCCTTCAACCAGTCAATATTGCTGAATCAAGCCCTGCTCTGTGGGATGAACGTAAGGTACGCCGCGTACCGTTCACCAGCGCCGAAGGCACGCACAGCGTACAAGGCTGTCCCCCGCAGGGCGCTTCATTATTTCAACAGCATTGAGTCCCCCGCTGCGCTGGCGCCTTATCTTTTCCCATCACGCGTTGAATCCATGAATATCGTCCGCCCCAAACGCTCCATCGCGAGCGTCGAGGCGGTGGGCGCTTGAGATTTTGACCATGCATCGGGGTATAGCGAGTGATCCAGCGCATTTCTGTAGACCAGCTTACGGTGGGCATGCACGTCTGTCGCATTGAGCGCGGCTGGGTCGATACGTGCTTTTGGTCCAACGGCTCTCGCGTTATCGCCTCGGCAGAGGAGGTGCGCCGTCTACGGGAATGCTGCCAACACGTGTATATCGACACGGCCAAAGGCTGCGCGCCACGCGAAAATTCGCGGCAGCCCCAAAGCACCAAACACCGCTCCGCCACGCCCGGCGTCGTATCGAAAAACACCATAGCGCTCTACCAGCACAGCCACAGCGTATTGGAAGCGGTATTCGCCGATGCGCGCCTGGGCGGCAGCATCGACGATAAAGCCGCGCGCGCCATCGTCCATGACTTAATCCTCAGCGTCCTGGCCGACAGCAATGCCCTGCTCTGCCTGACCTGGCTCAAAGACAAAAACGACAGCTTGGCGCGCAAAGCCGTCAATGTCTGCATCCTGGCGCTGGTATTCGGCAAGGCTATCGGCATACCCAAAGCCAAACTGCATGATCTGGGGCTGGGCGCGCTGCTGCACGACGTCGGCATGTTGAAGATTCCCAATGCGTTGCTATACAAACCTGCCCCCCTGTCCACCGATGAGCGCAACGTCCTGGAACGACACGTCCTGGACGGCTCGCGCATGTTGGCGGCTTCGAGAACCTTTTCGGACGACGTGCTGAAAATCATCCATGCCCACCATGAATGGCTGGATGGCAGCGGCTATCCACAAAAGCTCAAGGGGCACGCCATCGGTCTTTTTCCGCGCATGGTCAGCATCGTTTCCGTATACGAAGCGCTGACCCGCGAGCGCGGTTATGGCAAGCCGTTATCGCCCGCCAGCGCCTTGCGTCATTTATATCGTTCAAGAGGCGCCCAATTCGACGCCCGGCTGGTCGACAAATTCATCAGCACGCTGGGCATATACCCGACCGGCTGTCTGGTAAAACTCAGCAACGGGGCAATAGGCCAGATTATCGCCGTCACTGAACAAAACCGCCTGCGTCCCTCCGTACGCATCATCATGGACGCTGATGGGCGACCGATTAAGGATGCACTGATTATTAACCTGGCCGATGAATCGGGGCTTTTCGTCAAACAGGCGATGGAACCGGAGCAACTGCCTGAGGGGCTGTGCCGGGCCGACCCGGAAACTCAGAGTCTTTAAGCCATCAAATTCACATACATAAAAGGCACGCCGATGAGCACAATCGACCTTGGTATCGACCGATCATTTTGCAGCCAGGAGAAACCGTCCCGGCTTATGCGCCGCTGTCTTGAGCGGGACACGGCGCAACTGCCGAAAAACCATCCCTGCAGAGATTGCACGCCGGAAAGAAGGTTCGACGTTTTAAACCAGTTGACGGCCAGGGAGCTTGGCCTGTTTGAAATGTTCCGCTAACTATTTTTATATGTGCGGCAATTTGCGGAGGTAAACGTGATAATTATCAAATGAGAAAAATAAATAATAAATAAAAACCAACAATAAATCGACTTATAACAAAGAGCAATAAATTATGGCAAGTTTTTCAGGAATCAATAACTATACCGCCCAAGTCATTTTGAATGGTGAAGCGGGAAATGATTCACTGTATGGAGGCGTCGGTCGTGATAGTTTATACGGAGGCGCAGGGGACGATTTACTCAATGGTGGAGCGGGTATTGATTACCTTTATGGCGGCATAGGCAATGATATTTATATTCATCCACTGAACAGCGGAAATGACACTATCAACGACAATCAAACCGTGACGGGAGCTGTCGGCTCTGGTGGTGGTAACGACACAGTGCGATTTACCGATGTCGCTACTGACAATCTACTTCCTGTTTCTAATGGCTCGATGAACCTTTATATTGTTCGTCGCGATGATTGGTATGATAACGGCATAGTTGATGATGGCGTTATGATTGAAAATTACTTTCTGTATGGGGACTACAAAATTGAAAGAATTGTGGGTTCTGTTCAGGATTTTTTTCCTACTTGACAATAACCAAAAATAAAACAGCACGAGGAGATAAAGATGACCGCCATTGCGGAAGATTACCGCCCCAAAGTCGAAGCCAGTTATCGGCGCTGCCTGTTATCCGGCACGTTTTTCGATGATTTTTACCAGACGTTTTTGGCCAGTTCACCCTTGGTGGCTGAAAAGTTTCGCAACACCGCCTGGGAAAAACAGAAAAACCTGCTGCGCATCGCCTTGCGGCAGATGGTCGATTATTACTTCGCCCATGACGAAGCCGCGGCGCAAACCATGGCCGATATCGGCGATTCCCACTCCAAAGCCATGATGAACATAACCCAGGAGTTATACGATTTGTGGCTGGAGTCGCTCATGACAACCATCGCCGAGCACGACTCGCACTATAGCGACGAGCTGGGCAAGGCGTGGCGCGAAGTGATGAACCACGGCATAGCCGCCATCACGGCCCGCTATGAGTAATGTTTTTCCCACTACTTTCTGCACTATTTATGATAAACGACAGCGAGAATACAGAGATATCTATGGATGAAGTCACCTATAAACACCAGGCGATGGAAGAAGTTTTAGCCAGCTACAAGCGCTGCCTGCTGACCGGCACGTTCTTCGACGATTTTTACAAAGCGCTATTGGGTATGTCGCCGACCATACGGGAAAAGTTTATCCATACCGACATGGCGCGGCAGGAAGAAATCATCAAAACAGGAGTCACTTATCTTCTTAAGTATTTCTGTAATCCGGGACCTTTGACGATGCAAAAAATCGTGGATATCGGTGAAAGCCATGCGCAAGCGCAGTACGACATTCCCCCTTATATGTATGGATACTGGGTTTCCGCGCTCATGGCGACGGTGGCCAACCACGACCCACTCTTCTCCGCCACGCTGGAGCGCAATTGGCAAATGGTGCTGGACCATGGCATATCCGCCATTAAGTCGCTCTATATCTGAATAAACCGCCCTCCTAGCGGAAAACCGCCGGTAACGGCGGGGACTTGGGTTCTTTGGGTGTGGTTATTTTTGAAATGAAGCATATTGGAAAAATCCTCCGTTTAACAATATGTTCTCTGATCAGCCCGCCCAAAGAGCCATTTTTTTCCACTAACTTTTGAATCATCACAGTCATATGCAGGATAGACAACGGATAGTCAACGCGGTGTACCACAGCTACGCCCGTTGCCGCTTGAACAATACCGTCATCGACGACTTTTACCGCTATTTTCTGGCGAGTTCGCCGAAAGTTGCTGCAAAGCTCAAAAATACCGACCTGGAAATGCAAAAGCATCTGATCGACCACGCCATCCGCCACATGGTGTTGTTTTTCGACAATCCCAGCGTCATCACGGTGGCCAAGATGATGGCCATCGCCAAAAGCCACGCCAAATCCGCCATGAATATCGAACCCGAGCTGTACCGCTTGTGGCGCGACGCCTGGCTGCGCGCGCTGGCGGACAATGACCCGCATTTCAATCCCGAACTGGCCGGGCAGTGGCGCGCGGTGGTCAACCATACCATCGCCACGCTGATTGCCCTGTACGACGAATGCTCTCCCGCAACCCGACAAGAACCAGACAAATGTCCAAACGCAACGTGATTTACATGCTGGAACCCATGGCGCACAACAGCCCGTTCGACGTCAACATGGCCATCGACGCCGATTTCGACATCGTTTTGCCATACCACAACGTGAAGCTGGAAACAGTCAACGGCCTGATCCAGGACGCCATTTTTTCGCGCGGCCCGGAAGGCAGCAAGCACACCGCCATTTTCATCGGCGGCCGCGACATTGGTCTGGCGGTGCAAATGCTGGAAGCCGCGCAAAAGGCCATGGTGCCGCCGTTCCAGGTGTCGGTGATGGCCGATCCCAGCGGGGCTTTCACCACGGCGGGAGCGCTGGTGGCGCTGGTGGAAAAACAGTTGAAGGAAAAACATGGGTGCGGCTTGTCCGGCGCGCGCGCCGTGGTATTCGGCGGCACCGGGCCGGTCGGCATCTCCACCGGCATTCTCGCGGCGAGTTGCGGCGCCGAAACCGCGCTGGTGGATCACGCCTCCCTGGACAACGCCCTGGACATCGCCAATACCTATGGCAAGCTGTTCGACGTGCCGGTGGAGGGCACTTGCGCCGCTTCCGAAGCCGACCGCGCGCATTTGCTGCACAACGCCGACGTGGTGTTCTGCACGGCCAAAGCCGGCATCCAGGTGCTCAAGGCCAGCGTATTGCTCGAAGCCCGCCAGCTCAAGGTCGCCGCCGACATTAACGCCGTGCCGCCGCTGGGCATTGAAGGCATCAAGCGCACCGACCACGGCGCGCCGGTGAAACACGCGCTCGCCAGTCCCGGCGCAATCGGCATCGGCGCCCTGGCGGTGGGCGATTTCAAATACAAGCTGCAACACGCCCTGCTGCGCGACCTGCTGCGCCACGAGGAACCGCTGTTCGTGGATTTCCGCGAAGCGTTCCGCGTGGCGCGCAGCATGTTGAACGCCTGATGGCGGAAGCATGATTAATCCCCATTCCATCGGCATGCGGTTGGTGCTGCTCACGCTGGCGGCCATGCTGGCCATCGGCGCGGCCGGCCTGGCGTTTTACGCCCATAACCAGCGCAGCCAAACCGTGGCGGCGGAACTGCATCGGGCCAAGGCCATCCTGGTGATGGCGGAATCGGTGCGCAACCAGGTCGCCGGTTTATGGGAGCGCGGCATCTACACGCCGGCGCTGTTGCGCGGCTATGCGGCGCTGCCCGACAAGGACGAGCGTATCGGCAAAATTCTTGCCACGATCCCAGTGGCCGTCAGCTGGTCGGTCATCATGGACAAAGCCGCGCAAGGCGGCTTCGCGTTCCGGGTGCCGCGTGCCGGCGCGCGCAATCCCAAAAACGAGCCCGATGCGCTGGAGCGGGTAGCGCTGGATTATTTCGCCGCCCATCCCGAAGCGGTGGAATATTCGCTGGTGGACCCGGAAGAAAACCGGCTGCGCTACCTGCGCCCGGTGCGGATCGGCAAAGAGTGCCTGATCTGCCACGGCGCTCCGGCCGACGCCCTGCCGCTGTGGGGGCGCGACGACGGCCACGATATTCTGGGCTACCGCATGGACGGCAAAAAAATCGGCGACCTGCACGGCGCTTTTGAAATCCTGGTGTCGCTGGATGGCTCGGACGCCGCGCTATACCGCCAGTTGGGCTGGGGTATTTTGTGGGTCGTGCTGGCGATCATTCTCATCCTGGTGACGGTTTATCAAGGCACCAGCCGCGTGATCGTCCAGCCACTGACCGAACTGGCGTTGCGCCTGCAAGACATCGCGCAGGGCGAGGGCGATTTGACCGCCCGCCTCAAGGTGCCCAACACCAAAAACGAGTTTGCCTGGATCAGCCACAACTTCAATCGATTCGTCAAAAAAATCCATACCGTGGTCGACGATCTGCGCGGTTCCAGCCATGCGCTGTTCGACAGCGCGCGGCAACTGTCGGCGATCAGCGACACCACCGAAAACGGCATGAGCCGGCAGCGCGACCAATTGAATCAGGCGGCCGCCACCATCATACAGACGGCGACCCTGGCCAAAAGCATCGCCGACGACACGCGCAGCGCCGTGGTGGCGACCGGACAATCAGCTGGCGCGGTGGTGGAAGGCAAGCGCCTGATCGAGGGTGGCGTCAATGTTTCCATCACCCACCTGGCAGCCGAAATCGGCATGGCGGCCGAGGTGATCCGCAACCTGGAATCGGACAGCCAGCGCATCGGCCAAGTACTGACGGTCATCCAGGACATCGCCGAACAAACCAATCTGCTGGCCCTGAACGCCGCCATCGAGGCGGCGCGCGCCGGCGAACAAGGGCGCGGCTTTGCGGTGGTCGCCGACGAGGTGCGCCAGTTGGCCAATCGGACCCGCAAGTCCACCGACGATATCCGCACCACCATAGAGCAATTGCTGAGACGCACGCGGGAAGCCGCCCAGGTCATGGAGCAGGGCGCGCTGCAGGCGACACAGACGGTGGACCACGCCCATGCCGCCGCCAATGCCTTGAACGACATCAGCGCTTCGGTCGACACCATCGGCAACGTCACCCAGCAGATCGCGAATGCCGCCGCCGAACAAAACCGCATGAGCGAAGAAGTGAGCCACCGCATCGAGGGCGCGTGCACCGTCAGCCATGAAACCATGGGCGGCATGCAGCGCATCACCCAGGAAATTCAGCGGGTGGCGCAACTGGCCGAGCGCCTGGAAAGCATGGTCAACCAATTTCGCACCTGATATCGAAGTGTGTTTCAACAGATAACGGAATGAAATCGTGGATCAAACTCTCGTTGTAACCCGGAAGAGCACCACCCGGCCATGCCGCTGGTTGGCCGGTTTGCTGTTGCCCTTATGGTTAAGCGGCTGCGGCGCCGGTTTCAAGACGTCCACCGATTTAAGCCGGGGCAATTTCAAAAACGCCGACTTCCAGGGCGCGCGCTTGGCTGGAGCCAACTTGAGCGCGGCGGACTTTACCGCCGCCAATTTCAAGGAGGCCGACTTGAATAACGCCAATCTGGCGCTGGCCAGGCTGCAACAGGCGCATTTTGCCGGCGCGAATTTGCGCCATACCAATCTGCGCGGCGCCAATCTGGCGGATGCCGAATTGAGCGGCGCGCTGTTCGAGGGAGCGGATTTGTCCGGCGCGGTGTGGTGGGACGGCCGCCGTTGCGCGGAACCTTCCATCGGCTTTTGCAAAACCGCGGCGCAAACCGCCGACGGCTGCGCGCAAGCGCCGGCCCAGGCGGTGAACTGGAGCGGCTGCGATCTGCGCCGGCGCGATTTGCATGGCCGGGATCTGCAAGGAGCGGACGTGTCGGGCGCCGACTTGCGCGGCGCCGACCTGCACGGCGCCAATCTGCGCCAGGCTCATATGGCGGGCACGCGCTGGGATGCAACGACCGACTTCGGCAATGCGCTGTGGTGGGATGGCCGGCGCTGCCAGGAAACCTCGAAAGGCGATTGCCGATGAGGGTGTTCATGGAGCGCGCCGGCGCTATGGTTTTCGTTGCATTGCGCTTGGCATGGATGCCGGCGTTGATAAAGCGCAAACACAACGCTTCGACAGCCATGGCGCCGGCACGCTTCGCTCAGCCGGCGCACTCCATAGTCGCTTGGTCCATGGTGCGCGCTTCGTTTCAAATAAGTAGGTAACCGGCATGATTAAAAATATTCACGTCGAGCAACTGCGCCCAGGCATGTATGTGGCCGATTTGGGATCGACGCGCCTGGCGCGCGAAGTCATACATAACTACGGCTATATGGCGGACGCCAATGCCATTGAAACCTTGAAAAACTACGGGGTGTCGGTGGTTGCCATCAATACCGATAAAGGTTTGGACGTGCCGGCCAAGGCCGCCAAAGCCACTCCAGCAAAACCGGTTTCGTTTTCCGCCGAAATGGCGCGCGCCAAAAATATCCATAAGCAGACCATCAGTTTGATAAAAAACCTGTTGTCGGACGTCAAATTGGGCCACGCCATCGACACCGGCGCTGTCGGACAGGTAGCGGACGACATCGTCTCTTCTGTATTCAGAAACCCCAATGCGTTGATGTGCCTGGGCATGATTCGCCGCAAAGATAATTACCTGATGGAACATTCCGTCAATCTGTCTGTATTGATGGCGATTTTCGGCAAGCACTTGGGGTTCGAGCAGGGTTATATCCGAGAGACGGCTATCGGCGCGCTGTTGCACGATCTCGGCAAAATCCGGGTGCCGGACGCGATATTGCATAAACCCGGCGGGTTGAGCGATGCGGAATTCGCCGTCATGCGGACACATCCGGCGCACAGCCTCGAAATATTGCAAAACCTGCCGGACATCAGCCGCATTGCGCTGGAAACCGCCGCCCAGCACCACGAAAAAATCGACGGCACCGGCTATCCCCATGGCTTATCCGGGGAGCAGTTGTCGATCCACGGCCGCATGCTCGCCATCGTCGACGTCTATGACGCCATCACCGCCGATCGCTGCTATCACGACCGCATCACCGCACAGGAAGCATTGCGCCGCATGTTGCAGTGGACCCGGCATCACCTGGACGGTGAGTTGTTGCAGCAATTCATCAAGGCGATCGGCGTTTATCCGGTCGGTTCGTTGGTGCGTCTTGCCAGCGGCAAAATGGGGGTGGTGCTGGAAAGTCGTCGGGATAATGTTTCAAAACCCCTGGTCCGGATATTTTACAACTATAAACATCGCCATTATTTGCCCATCGAAGATGTCGATATGTCGAGACCACGCTGTACCGATCACATCATAAAAGCTGAGGACCCCCGAAACTTTGGCATAGACATTGATCAATTCATGCCGGTGTAACCTTATCAGGATAAATTGATGGTTATTACAAACAAACAATTATTTGAAATAGGCGATGAGATATGGACGACGATGCTGGGCTCGGGACTCGTCGCCGGCGCTTCCCAGCGATGGGTGGAAGAGATTGTGTTCCGCACCGGCTGCATCGCCATCGACGGCAGCGAAAAATACGCCTTGTTCATCGATTCCGCCGAACCCTTGCTTTGCCAGCTCGCCGCCGAATTTTTGGGCACGTTTGCCGGCTTGGTGAAGGACGAAGAACTGGAGGATACCCTGGGTGAAATTTGCAATATTGCCGGCGGCATGGTGCAGCATGAGCTGGCCGGTCCCTATCAACTGGGCTTGCCGGTGATTTCCGGCTGCCGGCACCGCTCGCTCACCATTCCGGAAGG
>SCQD01000132.1 GCA_004299145.1 Methylococcaceae bacterium
TGGGCCGTCACGGCGTCGCCATCATCTCGGCCCGGGAAAGCCTGGGCTTTGAAACCAGCCTGACCAGCGATTGCGCGGACTTGTCCGGCCTGGTGGCGCAGCTGATCGACGCCGGTTGCGAGCTGCACTGCCTGCGCGATTTGACGCGCGGCGGGCTGGCTTCCGCCGTGCTGGAACTGGCGCACGACAGCGGTTTGGACATGCGCCTGGAAGCCGCCGCCGTGCCGGTCTGCGCGGAAGTGCAGGCCGCTTGCGAAATCCTCGGTTTCGATCCTTTATACGTCGCCAACGAGGGCCGCATGGTGTTGTTCCTGCCGGAAAGCCAAGCGCCACAGGCTTTGGCCTTGTTGCGCAGCCATCCCTTGGGCGGGCAGGCGGCGCGCATCGGCAGCGTGCAGGGGACGGGGCGCGGTCAGGTCAGTTTGCAGAATACGTTCGGCGGCAGCCGGATATTGGATTTGCTCAGTGGGGAACAATTGCCGCGTATTTGTTGATATATCACGTCAACAGCCCGGCCAAGGTATAAGCCGAACCCGCCGCCAGACCACCCACCAGCACGGTTTGCAATGCGCTTTTCCAGCGTTTGACGCCGGTGAAATGGCCTTTGACGAAGCCGAATATCGCCAGCGCGCTGAGGGTGACGCCCGCCGACCAGGGCAAGGCCAGAGCGGCATCGTCCAGCCAGGCATACGGCGCCAGCGGAATGGCGCCGCCCGCTACGTAAGACAGCGCGATGGTCAGCGCGCTTTGCACAGCGCGGCGCGGATCGGACGCTTCCAGGCCCAGCTCGAAGCGCATCATAAAATCGCGCCAGGCTTCGGGACGGCGCTTCAGGCCGGCGATTACCGGCGCTACTTCCGCTTCCGTCAGGCCGTATTCGGCAAAAATATCGGCTATTTCCCGCTCTTCGATGCGGGGTAAGTGGCGGATTTCGTGCTCTTCGCGGCGTAGTTCGCTGTAAATGTTCTTCCCGGTGGTACAGCAGTTTCATGGAGGACTCTCAGCGGGTTGTTGCCAAAGCCGCCGCGAAGCGGAATAGCTAAGGCTTCTGGAAAGGAGTTTTAAAATTAGCGGGGGGATTGTAAAGGCCGATGCCGATGCATAACCCCGGATGTTAGACTGCACCTTGCGTTTTTACTTGGAGTCGTGCCGATGAGCGCCGCACTACAACTTTACCAGCAGCTTCGCGATGCGCCGAACGATGACAGCCGCGCCAGAATCATCGCCGAAGCTTTCGAGCAATTGGATGATCGTTATCCCAATCTGAAAGACGTGGCCACGCAGGATAACGTGCAAGAAACCGAACTGCGCTTGCAAAAAGAGATCAAGGAAGCCGAACTGCGTTTGCAAAAAGAGATCAGGGAAACCGAACTGCGTTTGCAAAAAGAGATCAAGGAAACCGAACTGCGTTTGCAAAAAGAGATCAAGGAAACCGAACTGCGTTTGCAAAAAGAGATCAGGGAAGTCGACTCGAGGATCAAAGAAGTCGAACTGCGCTTGCAAAAAGAGATCAGGGGTGTCGAACTGCGGATCACGGAAGTCGAAGCCCGTTTGATGAATGAAATCAAGGAAATCAACTTGCGCATCAAGGACGTGGATTTGCGCATCAAAGACGTCGAAATCCGCCTGACGCAGGCCATCCACCGCCAAACCTTCTGGATCATCGGCTCGATAGGCACGGTGATCGGATTCATCCGGCTGTTGGAGTGGTTTTTGGCCCACGTGCCGAAAGGGTAGCCGCCACAACTGCCGCCATTGTTTTTAAACGGGACGCAGAGCGTCCCAGGCTGCATTCCCATGCAGAGCATGGGAACGATACCCCCGCAGCCTGCTAAAAATACACCGTCACACTCGCCCGCACCATGCGCGGCTCCACTGGGTGAAAATGCACGTCTTCCACACCGCCCGCCGGCTCACCGGCCAGGCGCGAGCCATAGTAATAGGCGATGTCGTTGCGCCGCGAATCCAGCAGATTGAACACGTCCAGCGCCAGTTTGAAAGCATCGTTTTTATAGCCGGCTTCCAGGCTGACCAGGGTGGTGCTGCCTCCGTCGGCGCTGGCCTGCTCGTTGAGCGGCACGTGGCCGAAGTGGCGCAGCCTGGCGCCGGCAAAGAAGCCGCGCGGCAAATCCAGCGTGGCGCCAGCGCCTATCACCCGCCCGACCGAATTGGGCACAGCGTCGGCGTTGCCGGGCGCGTCGGTGAAACGGGCGTTGGTCAAGGCCAGTTCGCCGTCCAGCGTCAGCCAGCCGGTGGGTTTGTAGGTATTGGTCCATTCCACGCCGTAGCGCTGACTCTTGCCGGAAGGCTCCGTGGTGCCGGCGTCGCCGATGAACACCAGTTCCGAATCCATCCGCATCCACCAGAGCGCCAGCGTGGTATCCAGGCCCGGCAGGTATTGGCTGCGCAAGCCCACTTCCGCGCCACGCGATTTCACCAGTGGATAGACGCCGGGCAGCGGCGTGGTTGGGCTGGTGGGATCGAACTTGAGGGTGACGCCGCGCGCGTCGTTGGAATGAAAGCTTTCACCCAGGTTGATGAAAAACTCCGTGTCGTACCAGGGACCGAAAATCAGGCTGAGCTTGGGGCTGAAGATGGCGGCATCGGCCACGCCGGAGTTTGCCGCCAAAGTACGGCTGTTTACGTCGAACACGAAAAAATCGCCGCGCAATCCCGCCACGGTGCGGAATTTTTCCAGCCAGCGGATTTGGTTGCGACCGTATAGCCCAACGTTGGTTTGATCGATGTCGTCGCGGCGCACCGTATTGAATACCCGGCGATCCTGGCTGTGGTTCAACGCCACGCCCATGATGTGATCGTGCCGCACCTGCATACCCAGCGCGTTGTCGATGTCCAGGCCGAATGCCTTGCCGTACCAGGTCTGCTCGCCGTTGCCGCCCAGCACGATGCGCCGCTCGGTTTGCTCGACCTGATCGCCGCGCAGGGGATGGTCGAGAAAATAGGTAAAGTTGGACCACAAGTCGACGTCGTAGTAAACGGCGTACAGATTAACGGCGTTCTTGTAGGTTTCACCCCGGCTCCAGAAACTGCCCGAAGCGCTGTAGCGGCTGCTGTTGCCGCCGTCGCCGGAGCCCAGATTACCGTAGCGATCGACCATGCCGCTGTCCACGGCGCGCTGCGGCACAGGATTGGTGGCGGTCCAGTCGGCATGGTAGGCCTTGCCCACCAGCGACAGCCCCCAATCGTTTTCGGCCAGGCTGTATTTGAGCAAGCCGTTGTATTTGCCCGAACCTTCCGGCGTTTGCCAGGGCCCGTCGTAAAACGCCGCCTCGGCGCCGTACAGCAGTTCGCCCCACCCCAGTTTTTGCGAGTCGGCCGCCACCGTGCGGTAATAATCGAATTCGCCGCCGGTGAATTTGACGAAACCTTGCGGCAGGCTGTCGGCGGTATACAGGCGCGCATAGCCGGCCGAGGCAAAATCGCCCACGTCGGCGTAATACGGCCCCTTGCCGTAGTCCGCGTGGTCCACCAGTTCAGGGATGACGCTGTTGAGGTCCAGATAGCCCTGGCCGTGGGCGTGGCTGGGCATGTTCATGGGCACGCCGTCCACCGCGATGGAAAAATCGGTGCCGTGGTCCAGGTTGAAACCGCGCAGAAAAAACTGGTTGGCCTTGCCGCTGCCGCTGTGCTGGGTGGCGATGGCACCGGGCACGACCTCCACCAGTTCGCCGACGCGGGACAGCGGGCGGGACTGTATCTCCTGCTGCTCGACCAGACCGGCGGATGCCGAACTCGTCGAACCAAGCGCATCGCCGGGCGCATAGGAATCGGTCACCACCACCGCTTCCAAACGCGCGTCGGCGGCGTCCAGGGCGGCGGCCGATATAGCCGGCGCCGCATGCAAAACCAGCAGCGTGCAGCAGCCACGCAGTAATTGGGGGGGAAGGCGGGGCTTAAGCCCCGAGAATGCACCGGGCAGGCGCGGATCAATAGGCCGCGCCAGCGGCAAGCTGGCGAACGCATTCGCCCTGACAAACAGATAAAGATACACGAACCATCTCCAGCCGGAACCGCGCTCACCCGCGCGGCAATCGAAAGCAACGGTCACGGAGATGGGATGGCAGGACGCGGCGGGTTCGCTGGTTTGCGGCTACGGCGCGCACCGTCCAGCCGCCCACCGCGACCACGGTTTGGATTCAGGCCGGTATCCGGGCTCGCAAAGCGGCTTTACGCCTGGCGTACCGCCTTCCCATGCCGTTTAAAGCACAGTGGCATCTTGGCACGCCGTAACCTTGCTTACCGTTGCGGGGGCAGCGCCGGCTTGGGAGTTGATCGACTCCGCACCGGCTTCCCGTTTAACCTGGGGTCAGGCACCTGAAAGCGCGCTTATGGTAACCGAAAGCGCGGTGGATGGGATGATTTGCCGCCCGGTTAAGCCTGCACGATTACTCCGGCTTCAATATTCCCCAGCGTGCACGCGGCAGCCACATTTGCACCAGCGAAGTGGTGATCATGACGGTGGAAGCCGCGCTGTAGCCGATGCCGCCTATCATGGTCAGCCAGGCGAATCCCGGCCAGTACTTGGTCAGCCACCAGGATAAAACGTCGATGATCAAAAAGGCGAACGGCGTCGCGATCAAGCGCAGTTTCCAATACTGGGAAAATTCGGCCAGGGCGAAAATCCAGCCGACGAACATGAATATGAAGGTGATGCCGAACAAATGAATGTGCGACACCCGCGTCAACAGCGTAATGCTGGCGCCATGGTCCACTTCGGCGGCTTTTTGCAGGACTTTCAGCTGGCTGAAGTCGGGCAGGGACGATTCGGCGCCGTGGCAGGAAACGCAGTATTTTTTGGTCAGCGGTTCGATGCGGGTGGCCCACTGCGTGGCCGGCGCTTCGTCGCGCGCCCACTGGATCAGTTCAAAGCGCGCCTCGTCCGGCGCCATGGCTTTCATCTGGCCTTCCAGCATGGCCTCCAGCTTGGAGCCGGAGCGATTGCCGTAGTAGCTGTAGACGATGTCGTTGATGGACAAGCCCGCTTTGCCGTCGGCTTTGCCGTGCGTCAGCATGATCTGGGCGCCGGCCATCAACAGCCCCAGGCCGATGGTCAGAAGAAACCCGCTGTACAGGACTTTGTAAGTCATGGACAGTTGAGAGAGTGTGGTGGTTTTTTCCATGGTGGTCGTTTTGAGTCAAGGGAATCGGGAAATGGAGACGGCGGATACCGGCTCGCCGTTTATCTTTGCAGTGATGGGCTGCCCCATTGTTCCAAGATGCTTACGCGCCGAATACGGCCTGTCAGGCGAGTTTGGCTGTTTTGTCGCATAACGTTCCAAAAACGTCGCTGGTATGTTCCGTAATATCGGTCGTCATCGCAGCTCCCCGTAATATTCCGCCAACTGCTTGATTTCTTCCTCGCTCAATACGGCGGCCAAAGAGCGCATGCGCTGATACACGTCGTTGTGGCGCTGGCCGGTTTTATAGGCGCGCAGCATGGCGGCCAGATAGGCGGGTTTCTGTCCCGCCAGGCGCGGTACGTCCTGGCCCTTGCCTGCGCCATTGCCGCCGTGGCAGGCGGCGCAGGCGGGAATCAGGCGCTGGTTGTCGCCGTGCTCGGCCAGCACTTCCGCTTTGCCGACATCCCCCTTGGCCGACACGGGCGGCAGCGCGTCCTGCTTGGCGTACCAGGCAGCCAGATCGGCCATGTCCTGCTCGCGCAAGCCTTTGGCGACGCCACTCATGATGGCGTGGGCACGGCTGCCGTCCTGGTAGTCGTGCAGCTGGCGGTACAGGTAGTTGGCCGTTTGGCCGTTGATGTGCGGTGCTTCCGGCATGGCGTTGCCGGTGTGGCAGCCGTCGCACGCCAGACTGGATGCCAGCGCCAGGCCGTGATCGGCATCGGCGTTTTTCACCAGGGCCAGCGTGGCCGGCGTCCAGGCCACCCGGCTGGAAGGCGCGGCGTAAGCCACCGCCGTCAAAGCGCCCAGCACGGCGGGCAATATCAGTAGTCGTTTGTTCATGATCAGTATCCCCAAGGGCTGGAGCCAAACGTTTGCATCAGGAAGAACTGGGCGATGGGATAGCCGAAGCTGGCCGCCATCAGCAACAGAATCAGCAGGTTCCATACGGTGTAGCCGTTGAGCACGCCGGGCATGGTCGCCGGTGGGTGCAATGGTTCCGCATAAGCAACGGTTGCCTC
>SCQD01000133.1 GCA_004299145.1 Methylococcaceae bacterium
CTGCATGTTGGACTTGAGTTTGTCCAGTAGTTCGTCGTTGGGTGCCACCGCCACTACCGGCATGTCGTTGTCGATGAGCGCCAGCGGGCCGTGTTTCAGTTCGCCGGCGGCATAAGCTTCGGCGTGGATGTAGGAAATTTCTTTGAGCTTGAGCGCTCCTTCCATGGCCACCGGGTATTGCGCGCCGCGCCCCAGGTACAGCGCGTGGTGCTTGTCGCCGAAGTGGCTGGCCCATTGTTCGATCCGGCCGTCCAGCCTGAGGGCGTCGGCAATCTGCGCCGGCAGTTGTTGCAATTGGGCGACGATGGCGGCTTCCTTGTCCGCCGCCAGACCGTTGCGCCGTCCCAACGCCAAAACCAGCAGCAATAATGCCGCCAGCTGCGTGGTAAACGCTTTGGTGGAGGCCACGCCGATTTCCATGCCGGCGCGGGTGAGCAGCACCGAGTCCGATTCGCGCACGATGGAACTCTGCGGCACGTTGCAAATCGCCAGGGTGTGGACGTAACCCAGCCGTTTGGCCTCTTTAAGCGCAGCCAGGGTGTCGGCGGTTTCACCGGACTGGGAAATGGTGACGAACAGGGTGTTCTCGCGCACCACGGCTTTGCGATAGCGGAATTCGCTGGCCACTTCCACGTTGCACGGCAGGTTGGCCAGGGACTCGAACCAGTAGCGCGCCACCATGCCGGCGTGGTAACTGGTGCCGCAGGCGATGATTTGCACCGCCTGGATGGTGTCGAACGCGCTCACCGCTGCCTGGCCGAAAGCGGCATCGACCACTTGGCCGGCGGCGATGCGTCCATCCAGGGTTTTTTCCAGCGCCACCGGCTGCTCGAAAATTTCCTTGAGCATGTAGTGGCGATACTCGCCGCGCTCCACCGCGTCCAGCGTCAGGCGCGATTCGGACACTATCCGTTGCACGAGATGACCGTTGCTGTCGTAAACCTGGGCGGTTTCCGGGGTCAGGTCGGCGATATCGCCGTCGTCCAGAAAGATAAAGCGCTGCGTTTCGCCCACCAGGGCATAGATGTCCGAGGCGATAAAGTTCTCGTCTTCGCCCAGGCCGACCACCAGCGGGCTGCCGTTGCGCGCGGCGATCAAGCGGTGCGGTTCCTGGGTGCTGATCACGCCCAGGGCATAAGCGCCGCGCAAACGGGCGATGGTCTGCTGCACCGCCGCCAGCATGGCCGTGCCTTGCTGCATCAGTTCGTGAATCATCACCACCACCACTTCGGTGTCGGTGTCAGAACTGAACGCATAGCCTTTGGCCTGGTATTCGGCGCGCAGCGCTTCGTGATTTTCGATGATGCCGTTGTGCACCACGACCACACCGCCGTAGACGTGTGGATGCGCATTGCGTTCCGCCGGTACGCCGTGGGTGGCCCAGCGGGTATGGGCGATGCCGGTCTTGCCGTCTATGGGCTGGGCGGCCAGGCGTTGCTCCAACTGGTTGATTTTGCCGAGTTCGCGCGCTCTGTGCAGCACGCCGTCCTGATCCAGCAAGGCCACGCCCGCCGAATCGTAACCCCGATATTCCAGGCGTTTCAGCCCTTCCAGTAAAACCGAACAAATGGCGCGGTGGGATACTGCGCCGACAATGCCGCACATATTTATTCTCCTGATTTAACAGAGGATTTTTGCGGTCGTTTCCAACCCTGTAACGTCATTTGCTTGGAACGGCTCAGCGTCAGGGCATCGGCCGGCGCGTCATGGGTAATGGTCGAACCGGCGCCGATGGTGGCGTTTTTGCCGACCCGCACCGGCGCTACCAACTGCGTATCGGAACCGATGAAAGCGCCGTCTTCGATGATGGTCTGGTGCTTGTTGGCGCCGTCATAGTTGCAGGTAATGGTGCCCGCGCCGATGTTGACGCCGGCGCCCACCGTGCTGTCGCCCACGTAACTCAGGTGGTTGATCTTGCTGCCGGCGGCCACGTTGGACTTTTTCAGCTCGACAAAATTGCCCACGTGGACGTGATCGGCCAGATGGGTTTCGGGCCGGATGCGGGCGAACGGCCCGATGCGGCAACCAGCGCCGATCACGGCAGCGTCGATCATGCTGTGGGCTTCGATGATGGTGTCATCGCCGATACTGGCGTTGCGTATCACGCAGTGGGGACCGATTTTGACGCGTGCGCCGATGGTCAAGCGCCCTTCCAGCACCACGTTGACGTCGATTTCGATGTCGGTGCCGTGCTCCAGGATTTCACCGCGCAGATCGAAACGCGCCGGGTCGCGCAGGGTGACGCCCTCCGCCATCAACCGCTGCGCCAGCCGCGCCTGATAAACGCGCTCCAAATAGGCCAGTTGTTCGCGATTGTTGACGCCGAATACTTCGTCGGCATCGCCGACTTTGGCCGCTTTGACGCTCACCCCGTCGGCCACCGCCAAGCCGACCAGATCGGTGAGGTAGTATTCGCCCTGCGCATTGCTATTGCCTAACTGCGGCAACCAGCGCGCCAGCAGCTGATGGGGTACGGCCATCACGCCGCTGTTGCCTTCGGTAATGGTTTTTTCTTGCGGGGTGGCGTCTTTTTCTTCGACGATGCGCGCCACTGCACCCGTTTCGTTGCGCACGATGCGGCCATAGCCGTAAGGGTTGTCCAGTTCTACCGTGAGTATGGCCAAGCTGTCCTGACCGGCGGCGGAGACCAACCGGGTCAGCGTTGCCGGCTGCACCAAGGGCACGTCGCCAAACAGGATTAGCACAGTGCCGCCGCCTTTCAGGTGCGGCAAAGCCTGCGCCACGGCGTGGCCGGTACCGTGTTGCTGCTCTTGCTTGGCCCACTGCACGCCGGTATGGGCCAGCGCATTGGGCACGGTTTCGCCGCCATGGCCGTAGACCACGGTGATATGTTCGGCCACCGTCAAATGACGCGCGGCGGTGATGACGTGCTCCAGCAACGCATTGCCGCCGATCTGGTGCATCACTTTGGGAATGGCGGATTTGAGGCGGGTGCCTTGGCCGGCGGCCAGGATGATGATTTCCAGTTTATTGTCCATGGGGCGGTTGCTCATTATTTGGCGATAGAGGTGGCCATGTTGGGGCTGAGTGGGTTGACGATGACTTCCCGCGTTTTCGGAACGACGACCAGATCCATACAACGCAAAAACCCGAAAACCCCTGTTCAAGGTTTCCGGGTTTCCAGCAGAATAATCATTTATAGCTCGGAGAGCTATATTAAATAACTCGCGTCCTCCGCGAGTTATTTACGGCGATATTTCTCCAGCAAGCGCAATTGCTGCATCGCTTGCGCCAATTCCGCCTGCGCTTTGGCGTAGTCGATTTTGCCGGAACGATCCGCCAAAGCCTCTTCGGCGCTATGCTTGGCTTCCAGCGCCGCTGCTTCGTCGATGTCGTGAGCGCGTACCGCCGTATCGGCCAGTACCGTCACTACGTGCGGCTGCACTTCCAGGATGCCGCCGGAGACGAAAAACGGCAACTCCTCATGACTGTTTACTTTGAGGCGCACTTCACCGGGACGCATTTTGCTGATAAACGGAGCGTGGTGCGAGCCAATACCCACTTCGCCCAGTTCGGCGGGAGCGAACACCATGTCAACCAAGCCTGAATAAATTTCGCGTTCGGCGCTTACGATATCGACGTGTATGGTCGTCATTGTTCATTACCTTTTGTTAGTGGCCAGTGATCAGTGGGCAGTGGTCAGTGATTAAACCGCTAATCACCAACTGCTGACCACTAACCACTGACCACTGGCCACTACTTAAGCCGCCAGCTTCTTGGCTTTTTCCATGACTTCGTCGATGGTGCCGACCATGTAGAACGCCTGCTCGGGAATGCTGTCGAACTCGCCGTCGACGATGCCTTTAAAACCGGCGATGGTGTCTTTCAGCGAAACGTATTTGCCCGGTGAACCGGTGAATACTTCCGCCACGAAGAACGGCTGCGACAGGAAACGCTGAATTTTGCGCGCGCGCGATACGGTCAGTTTGTCTTCTTCCGACAACTCGTCCATACCCAGGATGGCGATGATGTCGCGCAATTCCTTATAGCGCTGCAAAGTGCCCTGGACGCGGCGGGTGACGGTGTAGTGATCGTGGCCGATGACCAGCGGGTCCAACTGGCGGCTGGTGGAATCCAGCGGGTCTACCGCCGGGTAGATGCCCAGCTCGGCGATCTGGCGCGACAGCACCACGGTGGCGTCCAAGTGGGCGAAGGTGGTGGCGGGCGAGGGGTCGGTCAAGTCGTCAGCCGGTACGTATACCGCTTGAATCGAGGTGATGGAACCGGTTTTGGTGGACGTGATGCGTTCCTGCAATACGCCCATTTCTTCGGCCAGCGTCGGCTGATAACCCACGGCGGACGGCATGCGGCCCAACAAAGCGGACACTTCGGTGCCGGCCAGGGTGTAGCGGTAGATGTTGTCGATAAACAGCAATACGTCGCGGCCTTCTTCGCGGAAGTATTCGGCCATGGTCAGGCCGGTGAGCGCCACGCGCAAACGGTTGCCGGGCGGCTCGTTCATCTGGCCGTAAACCAGCGACACTTTGTCCAATACGTTGGACTCTTTCATTTCGTGGTAGAAGTCGTTGCCTTCGCGGGTGCGTTCGCCCACGCCGGCAAACACGGAGTAACCGCTGTGCTCGGTGGCGATGTTGCGGATCAACTCCATCATGTTGACGGTCTTGCCCACGCCGGCGCCGCCGAACAGGCCGACCTTGCCGCCTTTGGCGAACGGGCAAACCAGGTCGATCACCTTGATGCCGGTTTCCAGCAGTTCGGTAGCGGGCGATTGGTCCTGGAATGCCGGGGCTTTGCGATGTATGGCCCAGCGCGCTTTTTCGCCGATGGGGCCTTTTTCGTCGATGGGGTCGCCCAATACGTTCATGATGCGGCCCAGCGTTTCCGTGCCCACCGGCACGGAAATGGCGCTATGGGTATTGGTCACTTCCAAGCCGCGCTGCAAACCATCGGTACTGCCCATGGCGATGGCGCGCACCACACCGTCGCCCAATTGCTGCTGCACTTCCAGCACCAGATTCTGGCTGGTGACGCGCAGCGCGTCGTAAACTTTAGGCAGCGCATCGCGCGGAAACTCTACGTCCACCACTGCGCCGATAATCTGTACGATTTTGCCCGAACTCATGTTGCGTCCTCTTTAAAATGCTTTAAATCTTGTGACTCTATTTAAACCCCCTCTCCCTCTGGGAGAGGGTGGGGGTGAGGGTTTTAAACAGCCGCGGCGCCGGCGATGATTTCCGCCAATTCTTGCGTAATAGCCGCCTGACGAGTCTTGTTATAAATCAACTGCAACTCTTTAATCGCCGTACCGGCGTTGTCGGATGCGCTTTTCATGGCAACCATGCGCGCGGCCTGCTCACAAGCGACGTTTTCGACCGCCCCCTGATAAACCAGCGCTTCCACGTAGCGTTGCAGCATTTCATCCAGCACTTCCTTGGCGTCCGGCTCGTAAATATAGTCCCAGTGGTGCTTCATGCCTGCGTCCAGCTCCTCCGCCTTGATGGGCAGCATCTTTTCCAGCGTCGGCCGCTGCGTCATGGTGTTGACGAACACGTTCGACAACAGATACAGCGCGTCGATATTGCCCTGCTCATAGTTGTCGGTCATCAGTTTGATGACGCCGATCAGGTCTTCCAGGTGCGGGGTGTCGCCCAAATGCGTGGTCTGGCCGATGATGCGCGCGCCGATTTGGGCAAAAAACGCCGCCGCTTTTTGACCGACCACGCATAAATCGACTTCGACGCCTTGGTGTTCCCAATCGCGCAAACGCGCCAACGCCAGACGAAACAGATTGGAGTTCAAACCACCGCAAAGACCACGGTCGGATGAAATCAAAATCACCCCTACGCGGCGCAGTTCGCGCGCCTGCATAAACGGATGCTGATATTCCGAGTTGGCGTGCGCGATATGGCGAATGATCTGGGCGGCCTTTTGCGCATAAGGCCGGGTGGCCGTCATCCTGTCCTTGGTTTTGCGCATCTTGCTGGCCGCGACCATTTCCATGGCGCGCGTAATTTTCTGCGTATTTTTTACGCTGGCGATCTGGTTACGGATTTCTTTACCGGCTGCCATGCTACATCCTTCTAAACTCCCTCTCCCCTTGGGAGAGGGTTGGGGTGAGGGCTTTCATTACCAGCTGTGGGTGTTTTTGAAACGGGTCACCGCTTCACGCAGGCCTTTTTCAATGTCGGCGTTGTAATCACCCTTGGCGTCGATGGTTTTCATCAGCTCGCTGTACTCGGATTTCATAAAGCTCTGCAGGGCGTCTTCGAAATCACGCACTTTGCTGACGTCGACATCGTCCAGAAAGCCTTCGTTGGCGGTAAACAGCGAAACCGCCATTTGCGAAACCGCCATGGTCGAGTACTGGTTTTGTTTCATCAGCTCGGTGACGCGACGGCCGCGTTCGATCTGCTTGCGGGTGGCTTCGTCCAAATCGGAAGCAAACTGGGCAAACGCCGCGAGTTCGCGGTACTGCGCCAAGTCCAGACGCACGCCGCCGCCCAGCTTTTTGATGATCTTGGTTTGAGCGGCGCCGCCGACGCGGGACACGGACAAGCCAGCGTTTACCGCCGGGCGGATGCCGGAGTTGAACAGGTTGGTTTCCAGGTAAATCTGGCCGTCGGTGATGGAAATCACGTTGGTCGGTACGAATGCCGACACGTCGCCCGCCTGGGTTTCGATGATGGGCAGCGCGGTCAACGAGCCGGTCTTGCCTTTGACCTGTCCGTTGGTGCGTTTTTCCACTTCCTCGGCATTGATGCGGGAGGCGCGCTCCAGCAAGCGGGAATGCAGATAGAACACGTCGCCCGGATAAGCTTCGCGGCCCGGCGGACGGCGCAGCAACAGCGAAACTTGCCGGTAAGCCCACGCCTGTTTGGTCAAGTCGTCGTAAATGATCAGCGCGTCTTCACCGCGGTCACGGAAGTATTCGCCCATGGCGCAGCCGGAATACGGCGCGATGAACTGCATGGCGGCCGATTCGGAAGCGGAGGCCGCGACGATGATGGTGTGCGCCATCGCGCCGTGTTCTTCCAGCTTGCGCACCACGTTGGCGATGGAGGATTGCTTTTGGCCGATCGCCACATAGACACACTTAATGCCGGTGCCTTTCTGGTTGATGATGGCGTCGATGGCGATGGCCGTCTTGCCGGTCTGACGGTCGCCGATGATCAACTCGCGCTGACCACGCCCGATGGGAATCATCGAGTCGATGGCTTTCAAGCCGGTTTGCACCGGCTGGTCCACCGACTGGCGGGAAATAACGCCCGGCGCGATTTTTTCGATGGGTGAGGTTTCGCTGGTATTCAGCGGGCCTTTGCCGTCGATGGCGTTGCCCAGCGAGTCGACCACGCGGCCCAGCAAAGCTTCGCCGACCGGCACTTCCAGAATGCGTCCAGTGGTTTTAACGCTGTCGCCTTCGGAAAGATGCTGGTAACTCCCCAGCACCACCGCGCCCACGGAATCGCGCTCAAGGTTCAGCGCCAAGCCGTAGGTATCGCCGGGAAACTCCAGCATTTCGCCCTGCATGGCGTCGGCCAGACCGTGAATGCGCACGATACCGTCGCTTACGCTGACGAGGGTGCCTTCAGTACGGGTTTCTACACCCAGGCCGCTGCCTTGAATGCGTTTTTTGATCAGATCGCTGATTTCAGAGGGGTTTAATTGCATATTCATGTTCTCTTTAAACCCCCAAACCCCTCGCTTCGCTCTCCTTGCGGGAGAGGGTGGGGGTGAGGGCGGTAATTAACTATCCAGTCGCTTTGCCAGTCGTTGCAGCCGCCCCTTGACGGAGCCGTCGATCACTTTGTCACCGGCCCGTATCACCACGCCACCGATCAGGGAGCGATCCACCGTCACTTCAAGACGAACTTTTTTCCCAAGGGTTTTCTGCAATGATTCCGCCAAGCGGTCTTGTTCGGCTTCATCCAGAGCAAAGGCGCTCACCACCCTTGCGTCAAGGAATCCTTGTTCGTCGGCCCGGTATTGTTCGTATAACACGGCAATTTGACCAGCCAGGGACAATTTGCCGTTGTCCGCCAACAGGTTGATCAGGTTTTTGCCTTCATCCGCCAATCCATCCTGACAAACATCAATGAACAGGTCGGCAAACCCGTTGCGTCCCAGCTTGGGGTTGCGCGCAACGGTTTTTATTTCCTCATCAGCCATTACCTGCGCCAGGAAGCTCAGGGTTTCGGACCATTGGTCGACCGTGCCGGTCTCTTTGGCTTGTTTGAATACAGCCGCCGCATAAGGGCGCGCCAGGGTTGCCAATTCGCTCATGCGGCTATCCCAATTGCTGGCTTATGTCGGCGAGCATGGCCTTGTGTCTGGCCTCATCCACCTCGGCGGCAAGAATCTGTTCCGCCGCTGCAACGGCCAGCGTCGACACCTGTTTTTGCAGGGTTTCTTTAGCCTGTTGCACTTGTTGATCGATTTCCGATTTGGCGACAGCCACCAAACGCTCGCCTTCCACTTTGGCGGCCTGTTTGGATTCATCGACCACCTCGTTGGCGCGCTTCTGCGCCAAGGTAACGATCTCCGCAGCCTGGTTTTTGGCCTCTTTCAGCAAGGTTTTGGCGCGTTTTTCCGCCATCTCCATTTCCTGCTTGCCTTTCTCAGCCGCCGCCAAACCTTCGGCGATACGCTTTTTGCGCTCTTCCATGGCCTGCATTAAAGGCGGCCACACGTACTTCATGGTGAACCACACCAGAAGTGCGAAGGTAATCATCTGCCCGATCAGGGTAGCATTGATACTCACGGCGCTATCCTCACTAGTTTTGTGATGTGGCGTTCGAGCCCATTAGTGGCTTACTGCACGAACGGATTGGCGAACGTGAAGAACAGCGCCAAACCCACGCCGATCATGGTGACCGCGTCCAACAGACCCGCGACGATGAACATTTTCACTTGCAGCATCGGCACCATTTCCGGTTGACGCGCCGCGCCTTCCAGGAACTTGCCGCCCAACAGACCAAAACCAATCGCGGTGCCCAGCGCACCCATACCCAGGATCAAGCCCACAGCGACAGCGGTCAGACCGTATACGATTTCCATGATTGTCTCCTCAAAGTCTCTATTAAAGTTAAAGTAAAACTCAATGCTCTTCGTGCGCCATACTCAGGTACACAATCGTCAGCACCATAAATATGAACGCTTGCAGCGTAATAATCAAAATGTGAAACACCGCCCAGGGAAAACTCAAAAACGGCTGAACGTAGCAAGGTAACAGTGCAATCAAGATGAAGATCAACTCTCCGGCATACATATTGCCGAAAAGTCGCAGCGCCAGTGAAACCGGTTTGGCGATATATTCCACCAGATTTAGAAGAATATTAAACGGCACCAAAAAAACACTGTCAAACGGGTGAAACAACAATTCTTTGCCGAAATGGTAAACCCCTTTAACCTTCAAGTTATAAAAGATGATCAGGGCAAATACGGTCAGCGACATGCCGAACGTGGCATTCAGGTCGGTGCTGGGCACCACGCGCAAATAGGTCAGGCCTATGGCGGACCCCATGGCGGGCAGCAAATCCACCGGCATCAGATCCATGAAATTCATCAACCAGATCCAGCAGAAAATCGTCAACGCCAGCGGCGCGATCAGCGGGTTGCGCCCGTGAAAACTGTCTTTGACCTGGTTGTCGACAAACTCCACCAGCAACTCGGCGAAGTTTTGTATCCCGGAAGGCACGCCGGCGGTAGCTTTTTCCGCCGCGCGGCGGAAGAGGGAAAGAAAGACCAAACCCAGAAACAAGGAGAAAAACAGCGTATCCAGATGGAAGGTCCAGAAACCTTCGCCGGTGGATAATGGCGTCAGGTGGTGAACGATGTAGCCGGTCGATCCGTGTGATTCAGTAGCCATGGTCTCGATTCTTCAATGGTTTGTTATCTAGCAGAGCAAATCGAAATACCGTCAGCACGGCGACAAACGTCGCGATCAATGGCATGAACGAGATATCCGGCAACCGCAGTACCGCCCAAAACATCAGGGCCGTGAGCACCAGCTTGACGGACTCGCCGATATAGAAGCTGCGGACGATTTCTTTTGCTGTTTTATCGTATCGGGTAACACCTGCCCGCAATGCGAAGTAGATGTTGGGAAGGAACGCCGTCAGCCCGCCCAGCAGCGCGGAGCGTGCGGCTGGTTCACCGCCCAACGCATAAGCAATGCAAACAGCCACCACCACGACCAACGCCTGCCAACGCAACAGTCGTCGAACGGCTGGGATCAGCGACAAATTGCGCATAAACCCCCCAAAACGTGGGAATTCTATCAGGAGGGGGCTATTTGAGCAATTTGCAGGCCGTACAGTTTGGTGCATTCGGGGGCAATAGTGTGTGTCGTATTTGTTGAAAGCACTGCAACCAAGGCGAGCTGGGGATAGATATAGGAGCCGGCGTTGGTAAAGATACATTTGAAATGCCCTCACCCCAGCCCTCTCCCGAGGGGAGAGCGAAGCGAGGGGCCGGGGGCTTTGTGTATCTTTACCAACACCGGCCTCTATATCACAGCCTATATGAGCAACCACCTGATCAATGCACGGTTTTTGCGACAAACAAAAAAGCCCGCCCTGCATGACAGGGCGGGCTTTTTCGACAACGCGGATTTAGTTGCCGACCGGCGTCAGACCTTTTTTCTGGCTGGCGAAATAGGCGGCCATTTCGCTGATGTCCTGATCGGTCAGGTCTTGCGTCACGCCTTGCATGATGGGGTTTTTGCGCGCGCCGGATTTGTAATCTTTCAGTGCTTTTGCCAAATAGTCTTCATACTGGCCGGTCAGTCGCGGGTTGGCGTGGTCGCTGCTGTTGCCGTCGTTGCCGTGGCAAGCGGTGCAGGTTTTCAGCTTGGCATTTTTCTTGGCGGCAATGGCATCGCCTTTTACGGCAACCCCGGCGGGGGAGCCTTTATAACTGGAAATATAAGCGGCCAGATCCTGTACGTCCTGATTGCTCATGCTGCCGGATTGAGCATTCATGCTGCTGTGCGAACGCGCACCCGACGCATAGCTTTTCAGCACGGAGGCCAAATATTCAACGTGTTGGCCGCCGATGCTGGGTACGTGAAAGTTGGGGAAGGAGTTGGTATAGCCTGGGATGCCGTGGCAACCCACGCAAGTGTGAAACTTGGCCTGTCCCGCTTCCGGGTCGCCGGCGGCCTGGGCTGAGTGGGAGGCGATGGTAAGGCCGAACCCGGCCGCTGCCAAGGTCCAGAGGATTTTGTTATTCATGCTGTTGCTCCACGCATATTGGAAAACGGGTTGAGTAATGGGTACGACCTTCGCCGATGGTAACCGTTCAGTCCCCCTGCCATTTGAATGCCCTCTCCCGCAGGGAGAGGGGGCAAAAGGAGGGGGCTGAAGGTTACCGCCGATGGGAGATGCCAGCCACCCCACGATCCGGCATATATTACCGACTAAGCCAAGTTTGACAACTGTTTTGCTGTTGTAGGCACCAGGGCACAGGCGTTGCAAATGCCGCCGCATCAGTTTTGAACGCCGCCTTGGCGCGCAATTCCATATGCCATGATGTATTACCGCCGCCCAACCCCCGAACGATCCAGCCGCCGGTAACTGATCGCTTCACTTAGATGCGGGGTGTCGATCCGTTCCGCGCCGGCCAAATCCGCGATGGTGCGGGAAACTTTCAATATCCGATGATAAGCGCGGTGCGACAAGCCGAGTTTATCCATGGCTTGTTCCAGCAGCTTTTGGCCGGCTGGGTCCAGCATGCAATAGCGTTTGATTTGCGGGGCGCTGAGTTGTGCGTTGGGTTTGCCGGTGCGGGCCAGAGCGCATTCGCGGGCACTGATCACGCGCTGCCTCACCGTGGCGCTGGATTCTTCGCCGCCGGGACTGCCTTGCTGCAGCACGGCGTGGGGTACGCGCGGTACTTCGACGTGCAAGTCGATACGGTCCAGCAGCGGCCCGGAAATACGTGCCCGGTAGCGCTGCACTTGCTCGACGGTGCAATGGCAACGGCCGGAAGCATCGCCCAGATAGCCGCACGGGCAGGGGTTCATGGCCGCGATCAATTGAAAACTGGCGGGAAACTCCGCTTGGTTGGCGGCGCGGGAAATGATGATGCGCCCGGTTTCCAGCGGTTCGCGCAAAACCTCCAGCACTTTACGGTCGAACTCCGGCAACTCATCCAAAAACAACACACCGTGATGAGCCAGCGAAATTTCTCCCGGCTTCGGAACCCCGCCGCCACCCACCAGGGCGGCGGCGGAGGCCGTGTGGTGCGGCGCTCTGTATGGCGGGCACAGCCAGCGGGCAGGGTCCAGTCCCAGGTCGCTGACCGAGGTGATGGCGGCTGTTTCCAAGGCCTCGGTTTCGCTCAAAGCCGGCAGCAGGCTCGGCAAGCGCGCCGCCAGCATGGACTTGCCGGTACCGGGCGGGCCCAGCATGATGAGGTTGTGGCGCCCGGCGGCGGCGATCTCCAACGCACGTTTGGCCTGGTATTGGCCGTGCACGTCGGCCAGATCCACGTCGAATGCGAGTAAGGCGGAAAACGGCTCCCGCTTGGCGGCGTACAAAGGGGCCAAGCCATTCAAATGCCCGCACACTTCCAGCAAGTGATTAGCCGGCAGGATTTCCGCACCGTCCGCCAAAGCGCCTTCAGCGGCGTTGGCGCGGGGCAATAGCAAAGCCCGGCCGGCATCGCGCGCCGCCACGGCCACCGGCAAGGCGCCTTTGGTTGGGCGCAGTTCACCGCTGAGCGACAACTCGCCCAGCAGCTCATAGCGGCCCAGGTCAGCGCTTTGCACCTGCCCGGAGGCGGCCAGAATGGCGATGGCGATGGCCAGGTCGAAGCGTCCGCCTTCCTTGGGCAAATCGGCCGGGCCGAGATTGATGGTGATGCGCTGGGCGGGAAATTCAAAATTACAGGTGAGCAAAGCGCCGCGCACGCGGTCTTTGCTTTCTTTGACCGCCGTTTCCGGCAATCCGACGATGGACAGACTGGGCAAGCCGTTGGACAGATGGGCTTCCACGGTCACCAGCGGTGCCTGGATGCCTTGTTTGCCACGGCTGTAAACGGTGGCGAGGGTCATGATGGCCTGTCCATGGCAATGGGCATCACTGTTCCAGCAGCTTTTTTTCCAATGCCGCCACCTGGCTTTCCAGCGCTTCCAGCTTAGCGCGGGTTTTAGCCAGCACGGCGCTTTGCACGTCGAATTCTTCCCGGCTGACCAGGTTCATGCTGTGAAAAGCGCCTTGTAATACGGCGTGGAAATTTTTTTCCATCTCTTCCCGCAGGGCGTGCAAACCGGGCGGCAGGGATTCGCCGAGGCGGCGGGTGATGTTGTCCAGGGTGCTCAAGTCGATCATGGGCATGGAAACGTGGCGGATTGATGGGCCATCAGCATAGCCCAGCGGGGTCAGGTGCAGCAATGCCAATTTCACCTAATGGACGGCAATGCCAGCCGATCACCATCTTTTTTATCACGGCGGAATTCGCCGCTGCTAGAATACGCGCCCCTTAAAATGACAAAGTCAGAAACAGCATGAGCCAGATCAGCATCGAACATAACCCCAGCGAAGAGCGCCTGAAAGAACTGGGTGTGGCCCAGTGGGAAATTTGGGAAAAAGAAGTTTCCAAATTCCAGATCGACTTCGACGAAACGGAAACCGCCTATATTTTGGAAGGCGAGATCATCGTTACCCCCAAAGGCGGCGAGCCGGTGCGCATCGTGCCGGGCGATCTGGTGGTTTTCCACGAAGGCCTGGACAGCGACTGGGAAGTGGTAAAGCCTCTGCGCAAGCACTACAGCTACGATTAAGCAAGGGTAAAGGGCGGGGTTGCGGACGCCGCCCCGCCGGAAACCTTAAAGCCCCTTTTTAAATTCATCTTCAGCACGACGCACTTGCTCCAGTGCCGGGCGGGTGCCGGTCAAATCACCCTGCCTGCCGCGCGCATAAATCCGCACACTGCCGCCGTGCGTGGGCAGTTCGGTCAAATCGAAAATTTCCAGGTTATGCCGTGCAAAAACGGCACGACAGGAGAGTACTCATGCCAGGCGTTCGCTATAGGCGGCGATTTGCTCCAGTGCTATCCGGCGCACGTCCAGGCCGGCCAGCCAGGCCAAGTACCACTGGGCGCTCCATTCGACGGCTTCATCCAGTGTCAGACGCGGTTGCCAGCCCAGGCTGGCGCGCGCCAGTTCGGCGTTCAATACCAGGGAGGATTTTTCCGCGACTCCGCTGCTGGGTTCGATCAGGATGGGCAGACGGCATTTCAAAGCGCACTGCATGCTTTCGATCAGCGCCGCCGTCGATACACACGTCGCCTCGGCCGGGCCGAAATTCAGGCTGTCCGGTACGGTGCGCCCAGCGGTGGCTAAAGCCTCGCCGTAAGTCAAATAACCGCTCAGCGCATCCAGCACGTACAGCCAGGGACGGCTGGCCTCGGGATAGCGCAGCACCATGGGGCGCTGGTGTTGCAGCGCGCGGATCAGATCGGGGATCAAGCGGTCTTCCGACAGATCGCCGCCGCCGATGACGTTGCCGGCGCGCGCCGTCGCCAAGCGGCCACTGCCGGCGGGTAGAACGCTGGAGCGCCAGCTTTGCACCGCCAATTCCACGCAGGCTTTGGATGCGCTGTATGGATCGTCGCCGCCCAGCGCATCGTTTTCGCTGAATGGCTGACCCCGCTCGGCGTTGCGATAGACCTTGTCGCTGGTGATCACCAGCGTGACGGCGGGCGGCCGTTGCAGTTTCGACAAGCAGGCCAGCAGGTTCAGCGTGCCCATCAGGTTGACGTCATAGGTTTCCTGGGGGATGCGGACCGAGCGGCGCACCAGCGATTGCGCCGCCATATGCAGCACCACGTCGAAGTTCTCGTTTTGTAAAGCCGCGGCCACTTGGGGCGGCCTGCGTAAGTCGCAGTTGAAATGCCGTATGCGCGCGCCGTTCAGCAACAGTATGAACAAAGGCGTGGCCGGGGCCAACGCCAAGCCGGTGACTTTGGCGCCCAACGATTCCAGCCACAGCGCCGCCCAGGCGCCTTTGAATCCGGTATGGCCGGTGAGTAATACGCGCTTGCCGCGCCAGAATGATAAAGACATCAGTGCTCCCACGTTTTCCACGGCGCCGTGCCGCCGGCCCACAGTTGTTCCAGATGATTCTTATCGCGCAGGGTATCCATGGGCTGCCAGAAGCCATGGTGCCGGTAAGCCGTCAATTGGTTCTCTTGAGCCAGTCGCTCCAGCGGTTGTTGTTCCCACGTCGTATCGTCGCCGGCGATGTAGTCCAATACGCGCGGCGACAACACAAAACGGATAAGCCTTTCATGATGTGCCATAAAATCGGACGCCCGCCGATTTCCACCATGGGTTTGGGGCGCAAGTGCGATTCTTCCTGGATGCGCGTGCCCAAACCGCCGGCGAGGATTACCGCTTTTAGCGTTGTCATGTGCCGCTCCCGCCGTGTTGCGCCAAGGTGTGCACCACTTGCTGTTCGAAGTGGCGCACGAAGCGCTCGGTTTGTCCCAGAGGATGGCTGCGGATCTGCTCGCGCAAGCCGTGGCGCAATTGCCGGCGGCGTTCGCCATCGGCGGCCAGGTCGATGGCAATTTGGACGTACTCGTCGACGGTGTTGGCGCATAAATCGCCCAAACCGGCATTGCTCAGATTGCTGTAGCTCAAGCGCTCGAAAAAAGCGGGGCCGATCAGCGTGACGACCGGCACGCCCATCCACAGGCTTTCGCAAGTGGTGGTGCCGCCTACGTGGGGAAAAGGATCGAGGGCGATGTCGATGCTGTTGTAGTGCGGCAGGTGCGCGCCGCGCACCGCGAAGAATTCGATGCGCTCCGCCGCGATGCCGTGTTTGGCGAATTCGCGGCAAACATTGCCACGGAACACCGTGCCGCCGCTTTCGGGCCGGACGAATAAAAAGTGGGAGTTTTCGACCCCGCGCATGACGGCGGCCCAGGCGGCAAACGCCCGCGGCGTATATTTGTACGGGTTGTTCATGGTGCCGAAAGTGATGTGGCCGTTGCGCGATTCCGGCGTGCCCTCGGTGATTGCTATATCGCGAAATCCCAACTCGCCCAGCGTTACCCAGCTTTCCGGCATCAAAAAGGGTTTTTCGATCAGCAGGTCTGTGCGTTCCGGCAGCGTGTAAGGATCGGCCAGCAGGTAGTCGATGCTGGACAGTCCCGAGGAGTGTGGATAGCCCAGCCAGCTGACTTGCACTGGTGCGGGGCGGTAAGCGCAGACCTCGATGCGGTTCATGTGGGTGGTGCCGCCCAGTTCGAACAGAATGTCCAGTTGATCGTCGGCCATCCGTTGTGCCGCCTCTTGATCGGTGACATTGAGCAATAAGCGGAATTGGTCGACGATTTCGCTGAAATGCTGTCGCGCTTTATCCGGCTGCTTGGTGTCGAACGAATAGCAGTACAGCTCAAAGCGGCTGCGGTCGTACAGCTCCAGTATGGGGTGGGCAAAATAAGCGACCGGGTGCTCGCGCAAATCCGACGACAGGATGCCGATGCGGATCTTTTGGCGGGGTGGCTTGGGGGGATGTCGAATGGGGTGTTCGGCGGCGCGCGCCTGAACTTTGTCTCCCCATTCGCGGTGCAATCGCACCAGTTCCAGGCGATCCTCCAGGTTTTCCACCCGGCTCAACTGGTTCAGCAACTCGCTGATCATTCCTTGATCCAGCCAGTGGCGCAGCAACCGGCTGCGCGGCCCCAAGCGCTGGTAGCGCTCGTAATCGACGGCCCGCAAAAACACGCTTTGCGCCGCGTTGGCGAACGCCACGGGAGCCACTTCCTGTTCTTGCAGCCGGCAGGCGATGTCGTAAGCTTTTTCGAAGTGTTCGATTTCGTCGCCGTAACGGCTGCGCGCCAAACTGCTGCAATAGGTGACGGCCGTGGCAATGCGGCTGGTATCCAGGGCATAAGCTCTGGCATACAGCGCATTGGCGCGGGCGCGATCCCCGTAACTTTGGGCATGAAGATTGCCCAGAAATACCAGCGTATCGATATCGTCGGGATGTTGCCGCAATAAGCCCTTGAATACCCGCGCCGCCTCTTCCACTCGACCCAGCTTGCGCAGCACGCTGCCGTGCCAACGCAGCAATTCCGTCTCTTCAGGGTGGGATTGCAAGCCCCGCTCCACGGTCTCCAAAGCCTGTGCATAGCGTGATTGCCGGTAATAGGCATGGGCAATGTCGCTCAGGATTCTGGGATGGTTGGGCGCGCGCTTCAACGCGGCTTGCAATGCTTCAAGCGCTTTTTCATATTGTCCGAGGAGCAAATAGGCCTGTCCCAGCAGGCGGCGGTTTTCAAAGCTTTGCGGTTCCAACTGACAAGCTTTGTTAAAGCATTCCAACGCTTTTTGCGTCTGGCTTAGTTGCAGATAGGTATTGCCGAGATTCACCCAGGCCGAGGTGAATTTAGGCGCAATCTTTGCCGCCTTGCTGAACATTTCCACAGCCGCGGCCAGTTGCTTGCGGCGTTTTAAAATTATCCCCAGCAGATTGATGAACGGGTGTTCCTTGGGGTTTTTGGCGATGACCTGCCGCGCGGTTTGTTCGGCTTCGTCCAGCTCGTTCGCATCCAGGCAGTTCATTACCAGGGAGAGCTTGATTTGATTGGATGGTTGTTGGTTCAGCGCCTGCCGATAGTATTGGGCCGCTTTTTTCGGCTGGCCGAGTTTTTGCGCCAGACGCGCGGCGTGCGTAATCGCCACCAGTGGGGCGTCGTCTTGCAGGCAGGCTTGTTCACACAATGTCAGCGCTTCCGTGATGTTGCCTTGTTGTTCCGCCTTGATGGCTGACTGCAGCAAGGCTTTTGCGGGTAATGGGGTGCTACTCATGTTTGATTTACGTTTGTCTCGTTATTTACCAGCAAAGCTGTTTGAGTCGGCTCGTTCCCAAGCTCTGCTTGGGAACGCGGTCCGGGAAGCTCCGGCTTCCCGCGTAAAACGGGAAGCCGGAGCTTCCCTGGCTGGGTTCCCAACCTGGAGGTTGGGAACCCGCAGAACCAGCAGACCAGCAGCCCCACCCGACGCGTTGGGAAGTAGCGTAAACTCCGAACCTTTCAACAGCCTTTCAGACGCCGCCACCGCCCCATGAGAATTTTGCTGGTCGAAGACGACGCCACCCTGGCCGACGGCCTGTCGCAGGCGCTGGCCGAATCCGGTTACGAAGTGGTCTGCGCCATGAGCGGTGCTTATGCAGATGGCGTATTGCTGAGCCAAAGTTTCGATCTGGTGATACTCGACCTGGGTTTGCCGGACATGGACGGCCTGGACGTTTTGCAAAAATTGCGTGCGCGCAAAAACGCCATGCCGGTGCTGATTTTGACGGCGCGTGAAGGACTCGACGATCGGGTCAAAGGCTTGGAACTGGGCGGTGACGATTACATGACCAAGCCGTTTGAACTCAAGGAACTGGAGGCGCGCGTGCACGCGCTGATCCGGCGCAGCTACGGCGGTTTCAGCCGCGCAATCGTCATGGGCCGTTTGACGCTGGACACGCAGAACCATCAGGTGCTGGTGGATGAGGAGCCGCTCTTGTTGTCGCCCAGGGAATACGGCGTGCTCGAAGCCTTGTTGTTGCAAGCCGGACGGGTGGTCAGCAAGGACAAGGTCGTCAAGCGGCTGTCGGTGCGCCAGGAAGAATTGGGCGACAACGCCATTGAAGTGTACGTGCACCGTCTGCGGCGGCGCCTGGAGCCCTTGGGCGTGCGGATTCGCACCGTGCGTGGCTTGGGTTATTTATTGGAGAAAAGCCCCGATGCGTAAACCGCTGAGCCTGCGTATGCAGTTGTTGCTGCGCCTGACCTTGCCGCTGACTTTTGTGGTGATACTGGATACAGCGGTGTCCTATTACGTCGCGTTGCACTATTCCAACGTGGCCTATGACCGCTGGCTGCTGGACTCGGTGCGCTCGCTGGCGCAAGAGGTCAAGGCGCAGCGCGACGGGGTGAGTTTCGATCTGCCGCCCACCGCCGTGGAAATGTTTCGCTGGGACGATATGGACAAAACCTTTTTCAAGGTCGAGTCCACTCGCGTGGGTTTTTTGGCGGGTGACAGCGCAGTGCCCAATCCGCCCGACTTGGCCCTGCTGAAAACCGAACCCTATTATTTCGACAGTGAAGTGCAGGGCACCAAGGTCAGGGTGGTTTCCATGCTGATGGCGCCCACGGCCACCTCCGAGGAAGTGCTGGTCGAAGTGGCCGAGACGGTGAACAAGCGCTACAGCATGATCAACGACATTTTGCTGGCCGTGGTGGTGCCGCAATTGTTACTGGTCTTGGTGACCGGTTTTCATATCTGGACCGGCATCAACCGGGGCTTGCGCCCGTTGCACAATCTGACGCGGGAAATCGCCCAGCGCTCGCCGCGCGATTTGACGCCGATACACGATGCGCTGGTTCCACTGGAAGTGCTTTCGCTGACCCATACCATCAACAACCTGCTGAATCGGCTGGCGTCGGCCATGGTGGCCCAGCAGCGTTTCATCGAAAACGCCGCCCACCAGCTGCGCACGCCGCTGGCCGGTCTTAAAGTGCAGGCGGAACGCGCTTTGCGCATCGACGATCTGCCTGCGATGCGTCCGGCGCTGACCAGCATTAAAAGCAGCGCCGACCGGGTGGCGCACCTGAGCAGTCAATTGCTGGTGCTGGCGCGTTCTGAAAACGCGGAAGGCCATCGTTTGTTGCAGCCGGTGAATTTGCAGGTGCTGGCCAAAGAGTGCTGCATCGAATGGGTGCCCAGGGCCTTGGAAAAAGACATCGAGCTGGATTTCGACGCGCCGCAAGCGCCCATTCCGGTAGCCGGCGATGCCACCTTGCTCAAGGAAATGCTCAACAACCTGCTGGACAACGCCGTGCGCTACGGCAAACCGGACGGCAGAATCACGGTGCAATTGCTGAGTGGTGTTCGCCCCGCTTTGATCGTCGAAGACGATGGACAGGGCATTCCGTCTGCCGAACTGGACAAAGTTTTCGAGCGTTTCTACCGCATACCCGGCAGCCAGGGGGATGGCTGCGGGTTGGGATTGTCCATCGTCAAGGAAATTGCCGACCTGCATGCCGCCAGGGTCGGCTTAAGTTCCGCTGGAGTAGGGCAGGGGTTGCGCGTTGAAGTGGTGTTTTAATGGGGTATCGTGCCGGAAGCCCGTCGGGAAGGTGGGCTTGTTTCCACGGGGCTCGTGGGAGTGAGAGCGTTCGGCAAGCTGGAGCTTGCCAGACCGGGTTCCCAACCTGGAGGTTGGGAACCAGTAGCATGCGTGGTTTTCCGGCTTACCCTTGTAAGTCCTGCCCAGCCTGCAAAGCCGCCTGATAGCACGCTTTACGCGGCGCACCGGTGATTTCCGCCGCCATGGCCGCCGCGCTTTTTACTGTGCAGCCGCCTGCCAGCAGGATATTCAATACCCGCCGCTGTTCGGCGCTCAAGTCTTCCATCACAGTCTCCCGCTGGCCTTGCACCACCAGCACGAACTCCCCTTTTTGCATGTTGGCGTCCTGCTCGACCAAAGCGCAAGCCTGCGCCACGGTGGTGGTGACGATGGTTTCGTAGTGCTTGCTGATTTCGCGCGCGATGCAGAGCGGACGCTCGGCCGGCAACACGGCGGCCATGTCTTGCAGGCAGTCCAGCACCCGGTGGCTGGATTCGTAGAAAACCAGGGTTTCGCTGCGCTCGTCCAGCGCTTTCAGGGCGCTGCGGCGCGCTTCGCTTTTACGCGGCAGAAAGCCGCCGAAATAAAAGTGGTCGCACGGCAGGCCGGAGGCGGACAGGGCCGCGATCAGCGCGCAGGGGCCGGGAATCGGCGTGACCTGGATGCCGGCGGCGCGCGCCAAGCGCACCAGCGGAAAACCGGGGTCGCTGATCAGGGGGGTGCCGGCGTCGGAAATCAGCGCCACCGATTCGCCTTGCTGCAACCGCGCCAGCAGTTGGGGAGCCACGGCGTTTTCGTTGTGCTCGTGATAGGCGATCAGCGGGGTGTCGATGCCATAGTGCAACAGCAGGGGGCGGCTGTGGCGGGTGTCCTCGGCGGCGATGACGGCCACCGACCGCAACACGTCGACGGCGCGCTGGCTCAAGTCCGCCAGATTGCCCAGCGGCGTAGCCACTAGGTATAGTAGGCCATTATTTTGCGGCACGGGTACTCCTGGGATATAGCGCATGAAATATTTCCGTCCATTGTCGATGCTGTTGTTGGTCCTGGCAATCAGCGCCTGCTCATCCATGAAGCACAAGCCCAGGTATACGCCGCCCGTTCCCGTCGCGCTGCCCAAACCGCCGCCGCCTCCAGCACCGCCCAGCGTTCCGGTGCGGGTGGTGCCCATGGCCGGCGCGGTGTTCGACGCCGCCCGCGCCGACGTCGACGCCGGTTTGGCCGATGCCGCGCTGGTGAAACTGGATACCTTGAGCAAAGACGACTTGCGTCCCGAGCAGCAATTGCAGTTCCACTTGCTGCGCGCTTCGGCGTATTCGCTGCAAGGCAGTTTGTTGAACGCGCTGCGCGAGCGGGCGGCGGCGGACCCGCTGTTGGCCGATCCGGCGCTGAAGCGGCGTAACCAGGAGGCCATCCTGGAGGCTTTGACGCTGTTGCCGGCCAGCCAGCTGAACGGCTATCCGACGGTGGCGGGTGATGCTCTGAGCGGCTGGTTGGCGCTGGGACGGGCATTGACCTCAGACGATCCGTCGCAAAGCCTGGCGCAGTGGCGCCAGGATTATCCCGCGCTCGTCGTCGATGCAGCGCTGTTGCAGGCGCATACCCACCGCCGTGCCGAGCCGGCCGCCGCCGCGGCGCCAATGCCCGGCACTGTCCCTCCGGCGACGCAGGCACCTGCTGGAGCCGGCGACATCGTGGCGATACTGCTGCCTGCTTCCGGCAGCAGCGCGGCGTTCGGCGAAGCGCTGCGCCAGGGCATGCTCGCCGCCCGGCAGGCGGACGAGGCGGCGGTTAAACCGGAGCTGCGCTTTTACGACAGCGAAGCGGGCGACAGCGTGGCGCAATACCGCAAAGCCGTGCAGGAAGGCGCGAGTCTGGTCATCGGCCCGCTGCGCAAGGAGCAGGTGGCGGCGTTGGCCGGCGAGGCCGATCTGCCCACGCCGGTGTTGGCTTTGAATCAGACCGATACAGAGCGGGACGGCTTTTACCAGTTCAGCCTGTTGCCCGAAGACGAACTGGAACAAGCCGCCGATCATGCCTGGGGCGATGGCCGTCAAAATGCTTTGCTGCTGGTGCCGGCCAAAGATTTCGGCCAGCGCATGCAGCATCACTTTAAAGACTATTGGCAGCGCTGGGGCGGCCGGGTGGCGGGTGTACAGACCTATGCGCCCGGCGAAAAGGATTATGCCGCGACCATCAAGCGTTTGTTGCAGGCAGGCGAGCCGGGTAAAGAAAGTATTCCAACGCCGGGCGTGGATGCCGATGTGATTTTTCTGATCGCCGATGCGCGCGATGCGCGCCTGCTGGTGCCGCAACTGCGCTATTACGGCGCCACCCGTTTGCCGATTTACGCCACCTCGGCGGTGTACGGCGGGCGGCCCAATCGCGCCCAGGATCAGGATTTGGCCGGCGTGGTGTTTTGCGATGCTCCCTGGTTGCTGAACGAGACCAGCGCCACCGAACGCCAAACGGCTGTTGAACACGGCGTGACCGGCGCTAACGCCCGTTTATGGGCCATGGGGATGGATGCTTATCGCCTGAGCCGCCGCTTGAATGCGCTGACCGGCTTCAACGGGGCCAGCGGTGAATTGAGCTTGAAACCGGGCAACCGCATCCACCGCCGTTTGCAGTGTGCACGCTTCGAGGGCGGTGTGCCGGTGCCGCTGTCGCCCGACGCGGAACCGGCCGGCGCGCCGGAGGCGCCCCATTGAGCAAGGCGGGCGCGCAAGCCGAAGATGCTGCCCTGGATTACCTGCAACGCCAGGGCTTGACCTTGCTGGAGCGTAATTACCGCTGTGGCCGGGGCGAGGTGGATTTGATCATGGCCGACGGGCGCGTCCTGGTGTTCGTGGAAGTGCGCTATCGCGGCAATCCCCGCTTCGGCGGCCCGTTGGAAAGCGTGGACGCGCGCAAGCAGGCCAAGCTCATTTATGCCGCCCAGCACTACCTGACCAGCCGACGCCTGGACCGCCCGGCCCGCTTCGACGTGGTGGCCCTGGCGCCCGAAGGGGGGCGGGTTCGGATACAATGGGTCAAAGACGCTTTTCGGGTGGAGGGTTGACAGGTGTTGCTTAAACGGTGGCAAAGCCCATGCAGCAATTATTTGATAACTATCGGCAGGAGAATATTGATATGCCTTATACGCTACAAGATTTTCAAAAAGACTATATACGGGACCACTTGAACTTGTTGTCGCCGGATGATCGTCTAAAAGGCTTGCCATCGGATGAGGTATTAAAGCACTATTCACCGGATGATCGGCTTAGAGGGTTATCGCCAACAGATATCATCAACCATTTATCGCCGGCGGAGATTAAAAAACTACTGGAAGCATTGGGAAGCGCGGCAAACGGAACACGTAGCCAATAAATTCTCCACTCTATACTTTTAACTCACCACTTCATGAACCTCCTCGAACGCATCCATCAACACTTCGCCACCAGCCAGCAAGTCCAGCAGGACACGCTGCAATACCTGGGCGGCAACATCGAACTGGCGGCGCGGCGCATCGCCGCCTGCCTGTTGGCGGACGGTAAATTGCTGTGCTGCGGCAACGGCGGTTCCGCCGCCGAAGCCCAGCACCTGTCCTCGGAAATGCTTAACCGCTTCGAACGGGAACGGCCCGGCCTGCCCGCCATCGCGCTGACCTGCGATACTTCCACCCTGACTTCCATCGCCAACGACTATGCCTATGAAGACGTGTTTGCCAAGCAGGTGAGCGCTTTGGGACACGCCGGCGACGTGCTGGTGCTGTACACCACCAGCGGCAATTCCCGCAGCATACTCAAAGCCGCCACCGCCGCCCATCAGCGCGACATGACCGTGGTCGCCCTCAGCGGCAACGAGGGCGGTACGCTGGCGACGCTGCTGCGCGAAAGCGACATCGAAATCCGCGTGCCTTCCCAGTCCACCGCCAGGGTGCAGGAAGTGCACCTGATCATTACCCACTGCTTGTGCGACTTGGTGGATCAGCAGTTGTTCGGGGAATGAGTTTGCCCCATCCCCCCCTGCCGCCCCCGTTTATCCTCCGCCTGCAAACCCTGTTCGGTCCCGCCCGCTGTCATACCAACCCCGCCGACTGCTGGGCCTACGGCTACGACAACAGCAAGCGCCACGCGTTGCCGCAGGCGGTGGTGTTCGCTACCGAACACGATGAAATACTGGACCTGGTGCGCTGCTGCAACGAGTACTCCGTGCCGCTCACGGTGCGCGGACGCGGCACCGGCACCACCGGCGCCACGACGCCGGTGCAGGGCGGCGTGGTGTTGACGCTGGAGCGCATGGATAAGTTGCTGGAGTTTTCCCCGGACAACCGCTACGCCGTGGTGCAGCCCGGTCTCACCAACCAGGCTTTGCAGGAAGCCGTGGCTCCGGCGGGTTTTTTCTGGCCGCCCGATCCCACCAGCGCGGCTTTTTGTTCCATCGGCGGCAATCTGGCTTACAACTCCGCTGGTCCGCGCGCCGTCAAATACGGCACGCCGCGCGACAACACCCTGGGCTTGCGCGCCATCACCGGCGCCGGCGCGGAAATCCGCTGCGGCGTGTTCACCACCAAGGGCGTGGTCGGCTACGACCTGACGCGCCTGCTGATAGGTTCGGAAGGCACGCTGGCCATCATCACCGCAGCCACCCTCAAACTCACCCCCAAGCCCGAAGCCAAGCGCACTTTGCGCGCCGTGTACCGCGACGTGGCGTCGGCGGCCCAGGCCATCGCCGCCGTCATGGCTCAGCCGGTGGTGCCTTGTGCGCTGGAGTTTATCGACGGCAACGCGCTGGTGCTGGCCGATCGCCATACCCCACTGGGGCTGCCGGCGGGAGCGCAGGCTTTGCTGATGATAGAAGTGGACGGTTTACAGGCGGGCCTGGAGGCAGCCGAAGCGCGCATAGGCCAAGCGGCGCGGAACGCCGGCTTGCTGGAACTGCGCGCCGCCGCCACGGCGAGCGAAGCCGAAGCGTTATGGATGGTGCGCAAAGCCTTGTCGCCGGCGTTGCGCCAAGTGGCGCCGGGCAAGATCAACGAAGACGTGGTGGTGCCGGTGACCGAACTGCCGGCGCTGATCGCCGGGCTCAACGCGTTGTCGCGCCGCCACGACATCGCCATCGTCAACTTCGGCCACGCCGGCAACGGCAATATTCACGTCAACCTGCTGCTGGACCCGGCCCAGCCCGGCCAGCAAGCGCGCGCCGAGCAGTGTTTGGATGAGGTATTCGATCTGGTGTTGAAGCTGCGCGGCACCTTGTCCGGCGAGCACGGCGTCGGTTTGGTGAAGCGCGAGTACGTGGGCCGGGAACTGGACGGCGCGTCCCTGAGCCTGATGCGCGCCATCAAAGCCCAGTTCGATCCCAACGGCATATTGAATCCGGGCAAGATGTTTCCTGGCATGACAAACCCCCCATAGTCCTATAAATTGTGCTCCACACTTCCAACTCTTGGGTCCTGCCATGAAAAGCGACAGCAAAGTCATCGATTATCTCAACCAAGTACTGGCCAATGAACTGATCGCCATCAACCAGTATTTTCTCCACGCCCGCATGTACAAAAACTGGGGCTTGAAACAACTGAACGAGCACGAATACCACGAGTCCATCGACGAAATGAAACACGCCGATGTGCTGATCGAGCGCGTGCTGTTTTTGGAAGGGCTGCCCAATCTGCAAAAGCTGGGCAAACTGCGCATCGGCGAAAATCCGCAAGAAATGCTGCGCTGTGACCTGGAGCTGGAGCTGGAGGCCATCCCGCTGCTCAAAGAGGCCATCGCTTATTGCGAACAAGTGAGCGATTTCGTGTCGCGCGAGTTGCTGGAAGACATTCTATCCAGCGAAGAAGAGCACGTGGACTGGCTGGAAACCCAGCTGGAGTTGATCGGCAAGATGGGGCTGCCCAATTACCTGCAAGCCAAAATGTAAGCAGCGCAGTCCTCCATGAACCCGCTTTTTGCCCGCGTCGGCCTTATCGGCAAGCCGCAACACCAACTCGTGCCCGGCATGCTGGCGCAACTGCGCGATCTGCTGCGCCGGCGCGGTTGCCAGGTGATGCTGGAACTGGGATGCCGCGATTTATTGGACGGGGTGGAAACTCTGTCCATGGAACAACTGGGGCAGTGCTGCGATCTGGCCATCGTGGTCGGCGGCGACGGCACGTTTCTGGCCACCGCCACGGCGATGGCGGCCCACGACGTGCCGTTGATCGGCGTCAACCTGGGGCGCGTGGGCTTTTTGGTGGACATCGGCGTTGAACACGCCCTGGAAAAAATCAGCGGTATTCTGGATGGACACTATCTGGCCGAGCAGCGCACCCAGTTGCGCGCCACTTTGCTGCGCAACGGCGTTGCCCTGCACGAACACTGCGCGCTGAACGAGGTGGTGGTGCATCGCTGGGTCAGCGCCAGCATGATAGAGCTGTACACGACCATCGACGGCCTGTTTCTCAACACACAGCGCTGCGACGGCCTCATCGTCACCACGCCGACCGGTTCCACGGCGTATGCGCTGTCCGGCGGCGGTCCGATTTTGCACCCGCGCCTGGCGGCCATCGCCCTGGTGCCCATCAATCCTTATACGCTGACCAACCGCCCCATCGTGCTGGATGATAATAGTCTGGTGGAAGTCACCTTCAGCGGCGGCAAGGAAGTCAATGCTCAGATATGCTATGACACGGTGTCGATTTCCGACGTGCGGCTGGGCGATTGCATCCGTATCGGCAAAGACCCGAAACCCGTCACCATTTTGCACCCGGTCGATTACGATTTTTCGCAGATACTACGGGCCAAGCTGGGCTGGAGCAGCAGTTGAGCCCCAGCCGGCCCGAGTGACCCATAACTTGATTTATGAGACAATCATCGCCGTGAAACAAATTCCTTATCTACGAACCACGCCCATGTGGTTTTATCCGGTCAGTCTGCTGGTGACGGGTGGCGTCATTGGCGCTTTACTCGTGGTGTGGTCGGTGTTGCCGATATTGATATTGGCTTTCGCCGCAGGTTGGCTGAACGGCGCTTACCTGGCCTCCACCCGTAAGAAAATCGCAGAATTATTCGAAAATTTGCCCAGAAAGTCTCACCCCTAACCAACCCGCCAGTAATCTGGGCTGGCATCCGGAAAATGGAGCAGACGTCATGCGCCGCAGGAACTGTCCCCAGCGTTTTTTTTGTGTGGGTAGCCTTAATACCGACATTACTTTTCCCGTTACCCGTCTGCCCGAAGAGCACGAAAAGCTGCGGTGTGACGGCACGTACATCACCCAGGGCGGCTCCGCGGCAAACACGGCCTACTGGTTGGCGCGGCTGGATAATCCCACCACCATGCTGGGCTGCGTGGGTGAGGACGCACTCGGCATGCAGGCCATACAATCGCTGGCCCAGGTAAAGATCAAAACCGAGCACGTCCAGCGTACCGCTCAAGCGGCTACCGGTGTGGCGGTCATATTTTCCACGCCGGCCGGCAAACGCATGGTGACCTCGAACGGCGCCAATGCTTACTTCGATCCGGCCCTGGTGCCGGATAATCTGTTCGGTCCCGTCTGTCACTGGCACTTTACCCGCCCGGAACCCCACATCGTGCTGCCTTTGCTGGAGCGAGCCAAAGCGTTTGGTTCCACGACTTCCTGCGATCTGGATCAAGGCCCGGACGCCTCATTGCTGCCCTTGATCGATGTTTGTTTTATCAATCACACCACCGCGTTGCGCTGGCTGGGCACGGATGAGGCTTTCACCGCCTGGCGCAAGACGGGAGGCCTGCCGCGCCTGACCTTCGTGATCACCCACGGTCCGCTGGGCGCCACCGCCGCAAACCTGCTCGGTCCCATCACCATTCCCGCGCAAAAGCTGACCGTCGTCGACCGCACCGGCGGCGGCGATGCGTTTACCGCCGGTTATCTGCACGCATTGACTATGGGGCTGGTGCCGGCTGATGGGTTGCGCCACGGCCTGTACCTGGCCGCCCAGGTGATTACCCAGGAAAGCGCCAGACCGACCGTGGTGGAACTGGACCCGCTGGTCAGGGGGGTTGCCTATGCAGGCGTCGACCCCGTCGTAGCGGGCGAACGCTGAGAGGCCACCATGAAAGTGATTGCAATAGATAGCCGGCAGCAATGGGTGGAGCTGGAACTGCCGACGCCGGAGCCTGGTCCCGGCGATTTGCTGGTGCGCATAGAAGCCGTTGCCGTCAATCCCATCGACACCAAGCTGCGCGGCTCGGTGGCGGCCGGCGCGGCGCCGAAAGTGCTGGGCTGGGATGCCGCAGGGGTGGTGCTGGCGGTGGGGGAAGCCGTGACCGGCTTTCAGCCGGGCGATGAGGTGTTTTATGCCGGCGACGTGCTGCGCCCCGGTTGCAACGCCGAACTGCAATTGGTCGACGCACGCCTGGCGGCGCACAAACCGGCCACGCTCGGTTTTGCGGAGGCTGCCGCCTTGCCTTTGACCGGCCTGACTGCCTGGGAGTCGTTGTTTGAGCGCCTGGGAATTTGTGCCGAGGGCACGGACCAGGACCGCTGCCTGCTGATCATCGGCGCCGCCGGCGGGGTAGGGTCCATGGCCATACAGTTGGCCAAACAGGTGGCCGGACTCAACGTGATCGCCACCGCTTCACGGCCCGAATCGCTGGCCTGGTGCCGCGATCTGGGCGCCGATGTTTGCCTGGATCATGCGGGGGACTGGATAGCCGACATGCGGGCCGGCGGCCTGCGGTACGTCGATTACGTTTTGAATTGCAACAGCGTGGATGCTTACTGGGACGCCATGGCCGAAGCCGTCAAACCACAGGGCATAGTCTGTTGCCTGGCTTCCGCGATTCAGCCCTTGGATCTGAATCGCTTCAAGAACAAAAGCGTCCGCATTGCCTGGGAGTTCATGTTTACCAAAGCCATGTATCAAACCGACGACATGGCCAGCCAGGGAGAAATCCTCAAGCAGTTGGCGGACTTGGTGGACATCGGCATTACCCGCAGCACCCTCACCGACTGCCTGGGCCCGCTCAGCCCGGCCAATCTGTCCCTGGCCCACGCCCGCATAGAGCAAGGTCATACCATCGGCAAGCTGGCTTTGACCGGGATGGGCGCGACCGCTTGATTTGGGTACGGCATTATCCCTCCCCCCCGTTATAACGCCGGCGGTCGACGAACAAGCTGTTGCCCAC
>SCQD01000134.1 GCA_004299145.1 Methylococcaceae bacterium
GAAAAACAAACGTTACCACGGCGCGTATCACCAGCGGATTGCCGGTTTCTTCCAGCAGGATGGATTGGGACAGGTGGCGATGATCAATACCCAGCATGGTGGTTGATTCCTTGGATGAGGGAGGAGATGCGGTGTCGGCACTGTTTTGGGGGCTGTGATTTTGCCTCACGCCCGGCTGTTGAATCAGGCATGGCCCAATATGTTTAGGGTTGTTAACCCGTATAGCGCTGCGCCACGTCCAGCGCGTCGCCCCAGCCCTTGACGCGCCCGCTTTCCAGCCAGAGCATCTGGTCGGCGACGGCGAACAGCGCCGGCTCGTGGGTGGCGAGCACGACGGTATAGTCGCCGCGCAGTTCGGCGATGGCGTCGCGCAAACGCAACACTTCGGCCGCCGACAAGCGCGCTTCCGGCTCGTCCAGCAGCAACACCCGCGAGTTGCGCAAAAACACCCGCGCCAGACACAGCCGCTTGAGAAATGAACCGGAGAAGCGCCCCAGCGAGTCGACCTTGATGCGCGTGTCGAAGCCTTCCGGCATGGCGGCGATTTCTTCTTTCAACCCGCTTACCCGCTGCAAGGCGGCTTCCACTTCTTCATCGCTCGCGGTCGGATTGGCGAATTTGAGGTTTTGCAGCACCGTGCCATAGAACAGGTAATTGTCCTTGGGCGCATAGCCGATGGCGTGGCGCAGCTGGATGGGATCGATCTGGCGCAGATTGACGTTGTCCAGCAGCACCCGTCCGACCTGCGGTGCGTACAAGCCCAGTATCAGTTTCAACACCGTGGTTTTGCCGGCGCCGTCGTGCCCCACCAGCACCAGCACTTTGCCCGGCTCCAGGTTGAAACTGACGTTGAGCAGCGCCGCCGGGGCGTCGGGCTGATAGCGGATGGAGACGTCGGCAAAGTTGATCAGGCCGCGGAACTGCCGTTCGATGCGCATATTCGCTTCCTGGCGGTTTTCCATGGACATTGCCATCAGCCGGTCGACCTGGGCGATGCTGCGCACGATGCGGCCTATCTGCGTGAACACGCCGAAACCGGTGCCCAGCGGCGCCAGTATGCGCCACACCAGCATCATGGATGCGGCCAGCGTGCCCAGGGTCATGGCGCCGGCGGTGACGTCGCGCACGCCGACCATCAGCGTGGCCAGGCCGGAAAACGTCACCAACCCGTAGGAAAACGCATTGATCAGGCCGTTGAGCCGCGCCATGCTGTAAGCGTTCCAGGCGCTGCGCAGCGAAATGTCGCGGTAGCGCGCGCGCCAGTTTTCCATGGCCCCGGCGCAACGGATGGCGCGCATATTGGTGAGCACTTCCAGCACGAACGATTGTTTGTCGGAGCCGCTCTGCGCCACGGCTTGATTGTTGCGCCGCACCGACGGCGTCACGGCAAAGCCGAACGCCACAAACAGCAAAATGGCGCCCAGCGGCACCAGCGCCACGCGCCCGCCGACGAACAGCAGGGCCACGACCAGCAACAGCATGAACGGCAGTTCGAACAGCGCGATCAGCGCCTGCCCGCCGAAAAACTCGCGCACGGTTTCAAAGTCTTTGATGCGCGCCACCTGGGCACCGACGTTGGCGGTTTCCGTGAAGGCCGGCGGCAAAAACATCAGGCGGCGGAACACTTCGTTGCCGATGATGTTGCCCAGCCGGTTGCTCACGTACAAAAACAGGTGGGAGCGCAAAAAGCGGAAGCCGGCGTCGGCCAGCACGAAAAACATCATGCCCGCCCCCAGATACAGCAAGGAATCCGGCGAACCCGACACCAGCGCGCCGTCGTAGATAAAGCCCACGAACAAAGGCGCCACGAACGACAACACGCTCACCAGCAGTGAAATCAGCACGGCGTGTCCCACCACCGGGCGAAAGCGCGTCATCACTTTGCGAAACCACTCCTGCTGCGGCATCAGCAGGCTGTGGGCGCTTTTGTCCATGGCGGTGAACAGCGCCGCCCAGCCTTTGCGGTTATCGCCCGGCAAGTGGCGGAACTCGCCGCTGGCGCCGTCGAACGCCAGCAGCATTTCCGCGCCGGCCGCCACCACCACCAGCGGGCTGCCGCCGTCGTCCGGCATGAACAGGCACGGCGTGGCGCGCTGCTCGATGCGGCGCAACCGCGTAGGGATAAGCCGGCCTTCGAATTTCAGGTTGGCCAGGGTGTTGAGCACGTCGTTCAGGCTCATGCTTTCCGGCAGGTGCGGCATGGCTTCCTGCAAATGCGCCTGATCGCCGCGCCAGCCCAGGGCGTCGAGCAGCGGCAGCAGACAGCGGGCGATGTCGTTATTGGCGAGAGTCGCCGTTTTTGGCCTGGGCATTAAAACAAGTCGTCGTCCAGTTTGAGCACGGAAAAAGTCGGGTAGTCGAACTGGTTGACGTGTTCGACCCACCAATCGAGTATGTGTTGTTTGAACACGGCGGAAATCAGCATCCGTCCGTGGGCGATGTTTTCGCGATACCCCAGCATCAGTTGCAAAAACCGCGCGTGTTCATTGCAATGGATTTTACTGAGCGGCAGCCGGTGTTCCGCCATCAATTTTTGTTCCTCGGCAAAATGCTTGCGCACGACGTCAATCATGGTGTCGAAAAACACCAGCCATTGCTTCAGCTTTACGTCGTCCGTAGCGTCGGCGGACGCGACCACGGTCGGTTGATCGATGCGCAGCATCAGGCTGGTGATGATTTCATGATCGTAGTCAACTTCCGCCACGCCGGTAAAGCGCAGGAAGATGCGAAACTCGTCCCATTGCGACACGCGCGTAAACACGTGCCTGGAGACGCGCTCGGCGCTGAAAAACGGCGCGTCCACCTCGTTGATGTGGGTAATCCACCAGATCAAAATCACTTGCAGGCTTTCCACCGACACCACGTGATCGCCTTGCTCCCAGGCATCCACCCAGGCGCGCAGCGTGGCCAGCAAGCCGTCGTGCAGGGTTTTATGGCGCTCCAGGTCCGGCAGGCCGTGGCTGGCGATCAAGGCTTCTTCATGGCGAAAATGCGCTTCGGCGGCCTGGTATAAAGCCAGATAGCGGTTTTCCTGCGTAGCGCCGCCCTGGCGCGCGTCCTGCAAAAACCACAGCGCCAACACGGCCAGCTGCCGGTGCTCGGCGTCCAGGTCGAGAATGCCCACCGATTTGACGATATCCTGTAGCGCTTCCCAGCTGTCGGCGGAGCGGATGATGCGTTCGGTCATGCCTTCCTGGTTGAAAGTCAGGTAATCCACCTCGTTGAAGTGGGTGACCCACCAGTCCAGGATGGCGCTTTTGAGGTTGAGCAGCGCGGTCAGGCGCCCTTGTTCGAAGTCGCCGATGGCCCCGCGCAAATGCTGCAACAGGTCGTGATGCTGTTTTTTCTGTTTGTCGCCGTAAGGCAGCCCGAATTGTTCGATCAAGCGTTCTTCGCGCTGGAAGTGATACTCGGCATAGGTGTAAAGATTTTCCAGCGCGGCGGATTGGGCCTGGATTTTTTTCAAGTCGATTTTGTCGCCGTGCAGCACGTTGCTCAGCTCCAGGGTCAGCTCGATGATTTTGCGGTGATCCTGGTCGATGACGTCGATGTTGGTCGGCTGCACGATATCCGCCATGTCCTGCCAGCTGCGCGCCGTCTGG
>SCQD01000135.1 GCA_004299145.1 Methylococcaceae bacterium
CGACGTTCATCAAGCATAAAATCAAGCGGTTGGACCGCTTGGTGGGCAATCACCACCTCAAATCCGAACGCATGGCGCTGTATGGCGCCATGACCCAGTTCTTGTTGAACTCGCTTCCCTTGCCACTGATCATTATGGATTGGTCACCACTGACGGATGACCAAAGCCAGCAACTCCTACGGGCTTCGCTTCCGGTGGGCGGGCGGGCCATCACCCTCTATGAGCAGAAAAGCAGAAAAGGGGTCGGACCCCTTAAAAAACCGACATCTTACTTCACCCGTTGCTAACCTGCCGTCACAGCCACGATATAGGGGGAGATCATGCGCACTACGTTGAATCTTGACGATCAGTTGCTTACACTCGCCAAATACAGGGCGGTTGAGCAAGGGGGATCATCGGGGGGCAGCTCTAACATTCCAACATAGCCTTCCAATCTTTTGTTGGATTGTGAGAATTGACCACAATCTCCAGTCTCCAGGACGGCTGCTTAAAGCGCTTGCCGAATAGCGCGTAGGCTGGGTTTCGCGGAGAACCGCTAACCTAGCCTACGCGCTACCCTCAGCGAAAAAATATTGAATGAGATCATGCCTCACCACAATTCTTGGGATTTGAAAAACATGATGAAGCAATTTGATGTAGTGATTGAAAAAGATTCCGAAGGTTATTTTGTGGCTTCGGTTCCCGCTCTAAGAGGATGTCATACACAGGCTAAGTCGCTAGATGTACTTATGGAACGTATTCGTGAGGTGATTGAGCTGTGTTTGGAAATTCAGGGTGAAATAACTGAACCCCTCGATTTTGTGGGTGTTCAACGAATTTCCATCGCAGCATGACATTTTTTCCAAGTATGACGGGTAAGGACTTGCTTCTTGCATTGAAAAAAGCAGGCTTTTCGCTTGTTCGAGTTAAAGGGAGCCATCATTTTGTACAACACGCTGATGGACGCTCAACGGTTGTACCCGTTCATACTGGCGTGTCACTCTTCGGCACAAAGGCGCCACCGATTTTCGGCGTAATGGCGCCACTAAAAAGTGCCGGATCAGGGGCTCGAACAACGGTGGTCCACACCGAGTGCGACGGCGCAACGCGCATCATCAGCTTTCGCCACGCAAGCAGGAAAGAACGTGAGGCCTACGATGTCTGGCTCGAAAACGAATGCAATGAAGCGTGAAGCCGTATTGGCGGCGGTGCGCGCGATCCCGCCCGAACAGGATTTCGTTTGGAACGGCGTGGACGAAGACGACCGTCCTGCGACGGACGAGGAGCTTAACGCCGCGTTGGCATCGTATCGCCGCAAACGCGGGCGCCCGGCTGGCTCGACAAAAACACAAATCACCTTGCGCGTGGACAACAGCACACTGGCTGCTTTCCGGGAGATAGGGCCCGGCTGGCAAACACGCATGAACGACGCGCTACAGGAATGGCTGAATGCGCGGCATGCGGACACGCGATGAGAAAAACGTTGTATCGTATTTTCAGGTTTTCAATAACGAATCCTCATATATAAGGAATCCGCACATGACAGACTGCCTGTTTTGCAAAATGGTGGCGAGGCAGATACAACCCGCCGTGGTTTATGAAACCGAGCAGGTGCTTGCTTTCCGCGACATCCACCCCAAAGCACCGACCCACGTGTTGGTCATTCCCAAAAAACACCTGCCGACGCTCAACGATCTGGCGGCTGAGGACACGGCATTGGCGGGCGAGTTGCTGCAAGCGGTAAAAATCGTGGCTGAACAGGAAGGTTTGGCGCAAAGCGGCTATCGCACGGTGATCAACTGTAATGGTCACGCCGGCCAGGAAGTGTTTCATCTGCACCTGCACGTGCTGGGCGGAAGAACCTTGAAGTGGCCGCCGGGTTGATTCATGCCTGACCATTCCCCCAATACCGGCCCTACTCCGCAAGAAGCAAGAGGGCTTCCCGGCGACACTGACCGCCCCGGCTTTTTACGCACGGCTTTTTTGTTCGAAGGCGGCTTGCTGGGCGTGGCCTATTTGCTCGGCTGGCTGACCGACATCGACCCACTGGCAAATTTGCGCGCCGACGGCGCGGCCGTCAGCCACGGCATGCTCGGCACGCTGCCTTTGCTGCTGTTGTTTTTCTGGTCTTACCGGCAACCGCACCCGGAATTGCTCAAAATCAAGCGTTTTCTGCTGGAAACCCTGGCGCCGCAGCTTTCCCTATGCCGCTGGTACGATATGCTGCTGCTGTCCGCCGTGGCCGCGCTGGGTGAGGAAGCGCTGTTTCGCGGCGTGCTGCAACCTTGGGGCGAAAACCATTGGGGCTGGGTGGGCGGCATGCTGGTGAGCAATCTGCTGTTCGGCCTGGTGCATTTCATCACCCCGCTCTACGGCCTGCTGGCGCTGCTGATCGGCGTTTATCTGGGCTTGATGCTGGATATCGGCGGACAACGCAACCTGCTGACGCCCGTGGTGGTCCACGGTTTTTATGACTTCATCGCTTTCTGGGTAATCATCCAAACCTATCGCGCCGAATCAGCCCAATGAGTACAAACGTATCCATTGACGCAAAGGATCATGATCGTTCCCCTCACCCCAGCCCTCTCCCACTGGGAGAGGGAGAACAAGGTTTCCGCAGCTTTCATAACAGTGTCATCGTCTGCCATGAGTGCGACCAGCTACAGCGCAAAATCGCCTTGCCGCCGGGTGGCGCCGCCACCTGCTGCCGCTGCAGCGCCCTGCTCTACCGCAACCGGCGCGCAACCCCCGCCAGTTCGCTGGCCTTGCTGCTGGCGGCGGCGATCATGTTTGTCCTGGCCAACGCCTTCCCCATTTTCAGCCTGGAAATGCACGGCATCCGCAATGCCACGACGTTGTTCGGCGCCGTGCAAGCGCTGTGGCACAAAGACATGCCTCTGATCAGCGCCCTGGTACTGTTCACCACCATCCTGGCGCCCGCCGTGGAATTGTCGACGTTCATCGGCGTGTTGAGCCTGCTGCACTTCAGGCGCGGTTGCCAGGCGCTGCCGTGGCTGCTGCGCCTGATACTGGTGCTGGAACCGTGGAGCATGATCGAAGTGTTCATGCTGGGCGTCCTCGTTTCGCTGGTCAAACTGTGGCACATGATGAACATCGTGCCGGGCATCGCGCTGTGGGCCTATGCCGCCCTGATGGTACTGCTGGCTGCGGCGACGGCAACGCTGGACGCGCGCGAACTCTGGGACCGAATACCACTGCGCGCATGAGCCGACCCCACGCCATCCCCTCGGCTGCCGCAATTGGTCTGCACACTTGCCACGCTTGCGGACTGGTGTTGCGCGTACCGCCACAATTGCGGCAAGCTCGCTGCCCACGCTGTCACGCCGGCGTCCACCTGCGCAAACCGGACAGCATCACCAGAACCTGGGCGTTGCTGATTGCGGCGGCCATTCTGTTTATCCCGGCCAATCTGCTGACCATCATGGAAACGCATTCGCTCAACAGCACGCAGCGCGACACCATCCTGAGCGGCGTGGTTTCCCTGTGGAACGGCGGCTCCTGGCCGCTCGCCATGCTGGTATTTTTCGCCAGCATCGTCGTCCCCATGGTCAAGCTGATTTCGCTGACATTTTTGCTGCTGTCGGTGCAGCGCGGCTCGACCTGGCGTCCGCTGGAGCGCGCCAGGCTCTACCGCCTGCTCGAATTCATCGGCCGCTGGTCGATGCTGGACATCTACGTCATCACGCTGCTCTCGGCCCTGGTGCAACTGCAATCGTTCGCCAGCGTCAGCGCCGGACCCGGCAGCATTGCGTTCGGCGCGGTGGTGGTGTTGACCATGCTGGCCGCCATGACTTTCGATCCCCGCCTGATCTGGGATGCGCTGGACCAAGGCCATGGGTGACAATGCCGCTTGTTTTAAACGATATAGATAAGATATTGCAGGAGTATTCAATGACGCTTGCCGAAGCCATTTATCAGCACAGCCTCAACCTGCCGGAACAAGCAGCGCGTGAAGCATTGGACTTCATTGAATTTCTGGAACAACGCTATGCCACGTCTGCGGCAAAACAGCACGATGTTACCGAAGCCTTTCTTGCTGCGTTGTCCGGTGGTTTAAGCGATGATTTTCCAGGCGACATCAACGACGAAGATTGGCTGGAGTGATTTGGCCCGTTTTGCCAGCAACTTGAGCGCGCATTGGGTGCGCGGCTAATCCACAAGCCTTTAATAAATCAATACCTCAATGCCCGACTTGCCTGCCCTGCACGACATCCCCGAAGCCATCGCCCTATCGCCGCGCCGCACGCCGCTGCCGCTGGTATGGATCATCCCCATCGTCGCCGCGCTGATCGGCGGCTGGGTCACCGTGCGCACCATCCTGGACCGCGGCCCGACCATCACCATCAGCTTTCTTACCGCCGAAGGCCTGGAGCCCGGCAAAACGCACATCCGCTATAAAGACGTCGACATCGGCGAAGTCCAGGACGTCAGCATCTCGGATGACCAAAGCCGCATCATCGTGACGGCGCAAATCCATAAGCACGCCGCCAAATTTCTGGTGAAAGACACCCGCTTCTGGGTGGTGCGCCCGCGCATCTCCGGGGGACAGATTTCCGGCGTCGGCACCTTGCTGTCCGGCGCCTACATCAGCGCCGAGGTGGGAAAATCGGCCGAGTCGCGCCGCAAGTTTGTCGGGCTCGAAGTCGCGCCCGTCCTGACCCACGGCCTGCCGGGGCGGAAAATCATCCTGCAAGCCAGCGACCTGGGTTCGCTGGACGTCGGTTCGCCGGTGTATTACCGGCGCATCAAGGCCGGTGAAGTGATTGCCCACCAATTGGACAAAAACGGCGCGGACGTACACATCGTGGTATTTATCCACGCCCCTTTCGACCAATTCATTACTTCCACCACGCGCTTCTGGAACGAAAGCGGCGTCAACGTGGCGCTGGACGCCACCGGCATGCACGTCCATACCCAGTCCATCGTGTCGCTGCTGTTGGGCGGCATCGCTTTTGAAACCCCGCTTAACGGCACGGATGCGCTCAACCCGGCCGACGCCGCCGAGTTCATCCTCTATCCAGACCATGCCTCGGCGATGAAGCCGCCCGACGGAGAACCACAGCGCTTCGTTTTATATTTTCCCGAATCATTGCGCGGCTTGAACCCGGGCGCTCCGGTGGATTTTCGCGGCATCGTGGTGGGCGAAGTGGTGTCGATCGGCGTGAGATATCAACAGCAGGGGCAGTGGTTTCATTTCCCGGTCGAAATCGCCATTTACCCGGAGCGCATGCAAACCCACCTGGGCGAAGGCAAACTGGCGGAAACCGAGCGCGGCGGCGGCAACGATCTGCTGGACGCCGTGATCAGCCGGGGCTTTCGCGCACAATTGCGCACCGGCAACCTGCTGACCGGCCAGCTCTACGTGGCGCTGGATTTCTTTCCCGACACGCCCAAAGTCAAAATCGACTGGAGCAAGCATCCGTTGGAATTGCCGACGGTATCCGGCAGCATCGAAGAATTGCAAATGTCGATGGCAAAACTGCTGCGCAAATTCGACAAAGTGCCGCTGGAAGCCATAGGCGCCGACGTGCATAAAACCTTGACCACGCTGGATCGCACGGTGGGCAGCATTGACCAGCTCGTCAAACGCCTGGTCGGTGAAACCGCGCCCGCAGCCAAAGCCACGCTGGAAGAACTGCGCCGCACCTTGACTTCGCTGGACAGCACGCTGAAAAGCGACTCGCCCTTGCAGCAGGAACTGCGCAACACCTTGAGCGAAACCTCGCGCGCCGCCCGTTCGTTGCGCTCGTTGACAGATACCCTGGAGCGCCAGCCCGAAGCGCTCATACACGGCAAAAAGGAATAACGATGAAAAAACGCCTCTGCAGCGCTTTATTGATCGGCTTAAGCACCGCCGGCTGCGGCAGTTCGCCCAAACCGCAGTACTACACTTTGCAGGCGCCGCCCCCGCCCACCCTGCACAGCAGCATCGCCGGCACCGCCCAGCCGGAGATAGTGATAGCCCCCATCACATTGCCCGAAGCGGTCGACCGGACCCAGTGGGTAATGCGCACCGGCGACAATACCCTGGAAATCAGCGACGCCCATCGCTGGGCTGAACCGTTGCAATCGGGAATTGCACGGGTATTGGCGGCTAACCTGTCGCAACTGCTGGACACGCCCAGCGTCACGGCATTCGGCGCGCATGCCGCCACCGACCAAGCGATACGGGTAAACGTGGAGATTACGGCTTTTGAATCGTCACCGGGCCAAGACGCGACCATAGCCGCCTTGTGGACCATCAAGCGCCCCGGCAACAACCAGCCGCTCAGCGGCCGCTCCGTCGCCCGCGAAACGCCGGACGACAACGGCTATCCGGCCATGGCGGCGGCTTACAGCCGCGCTTTGACGCAAATCAGCCGGGAAATTGCCGCGGCGCTGCGTGGTGCACGGTGATTTTGAAGAGACAGTTGATGCGGCTTTATAAAGCATTAACCGCCGGTTGCACCGCACGCAACGCCGCGGCCAAACGTTGCCACTCCACCTCGCTGCCCGGCAGGCCAAAGCGCAACGCGGCGGGCTCCGCAAACAAGCGCACCAGGACGGCCTGCTGTTGCAAAGCCCGCTGCCAGGTTGCCGCGTCGGCTGTCTGCACGTACTGAAACAGTGCCGTACCACCAGCCGGCGGCAGACCCACCGAGGTCAGCAGCTTCGCCAACCGGGTGCCGGCTTGCGGCAGGTCTTGGCGCATGGCGGCTTGCCAGCCCTGATCGGCCAGGGCCAGGCTGCCCGCCCAGCGGGCCGGGTGCGCCACGGCCCACGGCCCCAGGCGCTGTTCCAGCGTTGCCAGCAGTGCCGGCCAGGCCGCGACAAAGCCCAGGCGTATTCCCGCCAGGCCGAAAAATTTGCCGACGGAGCGCAATACGATCAAGCCCGCCTCTCCGCATTCTGAAATCAAGCTGTGCTCAGGCGTGGCGTCCATGAAGGCTTCGTCCAACACCAACCAGCCGCCGCGCCGCGCCAATTTATGATGCCAGGCGCGCAGTTGTTCGGTGGGATAGCATAGTCCGGTGGGATTGTTGGGATGCACCAGCAGCAGCACGTCCAACGCCGCCAGCGCGTCGTCGATGTCGGCCGGGTGCAGCGGCAGCACTTGATGGCCGGCTGCCCGCCAAGCCGCGCCGTGTTCGGCGTAAGTCGGCGTAACCAAACCGATCCGCCCGGCGGGGCGTAAGGCCGGGAGTGATTGAATGGCGGCCTGCGAACCGGATACCGCCAGCAGGTGCGGCGTGCCGTAGTAGGCCGTCGCCGCTGCCGGCAAACCGTCATCGCTCTCCGGCAAGCGCCGCCACACGTCTTCCGGCGGCATGGGCACCGGCCAGCCGTTGGGATTGAGGCCGGTGGACAAGTCCAGCCAATGTTCCAAAGCAATACCGCCGGCTCGCGCCGCCAGCCGCAGCCTGCCGCCGTGTTCAAGCAAGCAGCCAGCCTCCCGGCAGCAAAACCGCCAGCCACAGCAGCACGGCCCGATCCAGCAGGCGCAAAGCCAAGCCGATATGCTCAGCATCGGGCGCTACGCCTGCCCCCAGGGTGGGGCGCTGTTGCAGGCGTTGCTGGTATACAGCCTCGCCCCCCAGCAATACGCCCAAAGCGCCGGCGCCGGCGGCCATCACCGGTCCGGCGTTGGGGCTTTTCCATTGCGGCGCTTGCAAGCGCCAGCAGCGCAAAGCACCGGCGGTGTTGCCCACCAGGGCATAAGCCAAGGCGGTGCAGCGGGCCGGCAGGTAGTTCAACACGTCGTCCAGCCGCGCCGCCGCCCAGCCGAAATCCTGATAGCGCGCGTTCTTGTAGCCCCACATGGCGTCCAGCGTGTTGACCAGGCGGTACAGCACCACGCCCGGCAGGCCGGCCAGGCCATACCAGAACAATGCGCCGAACACGGCGTCGCAGCCGTTTTCCAGCACCGATTCGACGCAGGCTTTGGCAACGCCTTGCGGGGGCAGGTTTTCGCAATCGCGGCTGACCAGCAGGGCCACTCGCCGGCGCGCGCCGGCCAGATCCCCGCCCTGCAGAGCCAGCATCACCGGCTCGGCGTGCTGCCGCAGGCTGTGCCGGCCGATGGCGAAATAGAGCGCGGCGATTTCCAGCGCTGCTCCCAGATAAGGCAACAAGCTCAAACCATAAGCCAAAGACACCCAGGGCAAAACCGCCAACAGCAGTGCCAGTATGCCGCGCAGCTTGCGCCGGCTCGCAGAAAGTTCAGCGCCGCCATAGCAGTATTGCTCCAGGCTGTCGGCCTGCCGGCCAAAGCCCACCAGCGGGTGCAGGCGGGATACTTCACCCCAGCGGGCGTCCAATGCCAGCGCCGCCAGGCAGACCAGCGCCCGCCACAACCAGAAACCGCTCATAACGCTGCCGCCAGCAAAACCGCCGTTTCCACCAGTTCCACCGCCGCGCCGCATACGTCGCCGGTGACGCCGCCCAAACGCGCCAAGGCCAAAGTCCGCACCGCCCAGCAAACCAGCAGCGCCGTCAGCAACACCGCCAGCCCCAATCTCCAGAAACAGACCAGCGCCACCAGGCCCAATACGGCCCGTGCCATGGACAACGGGGTATGGCGCAGCCAGCCGTCGGCCAGCCCTGCCGGATTGGCATAAGGCGTCATGATCAGTAGCGCCAGCGCGGCGCTACGCCCGAGCACCGGCGCCCACAGCACGGCTTCGAGCGTCGCCGGGCTTTGCAAAGCGGCGAACTTGGCCAGCAGCACCGTCACCAGCACGGCCACGGCGGCGCTGCCCACGTGCGGGTCCTTCAGAATTTGCGCCGTGCGTTCCCGGCTGCCAAGTCCACCCATCCAGGCATCGGCGCAATCGGCCAGACCGTCCAAGTGCAGAGCGCCGCTGATCAGCACCCACGACAGCAGCAAAACCGCCGCCGACACCGCAGGGGGCGAGCCGTTCAGCAAGCCGCCGAGGCCGGCCAGCACGGCGCCGATGAGCAGGCCCACCAGGGGGAAAGCCGGCAGCGAACGCCCCGCCACCGAAGGGTGGAAATCGACGCGTACCGGCACGGGGATGCGGGTGAGAAATTGCAGGGCAAACCAGAAAGGTTGAAAGGTCATGAAAATGGGGGGGCTGTGTCAAGCCTGATATTTGCTCAATGATTTAAACTGGGTCAACGCGGCTTTCACCTTTTTGCTGGCTACGACGTCCAGTTCGTTGTTTTTATAGATTTTGTCGAGCAATCCTTCCGCCAC